>JACQDF010000284.1 GCA_016201205.1 Acidobacteriota bacterium | reverse complement strand
TACAACACCATCAGCAGCTTGGCGCCAACCAGGCCCGCCAGCGCCGCGTAGACTCCCAGATCCATCACCAGCCGGGGGTCCAGCCCTTTGCGCCTCGCCAGCTTCCCCGCTACCCACAACCCGCACAGAAAGCCCGCCGTCACCAGCACCCCGTAGGTGGGGAGAAAGAAGCCGCCAATCGAAAAAACCTTGGGAAACATTTACGCCGCCGCTTGTCTGGACGCCTTTGCCATGGTGAGAACCAGCAGGCAGGCGCCAATCGAAATCGCGCTGTCGGCCAGGTTAAAACTCGGCCACTCGAACGATCCGATGAATACTTGCAGGAAATCGGTCACCGACCCGCGCCACAACCGGTCGAAGAGATTCCCGGATGCGCCCCCCAGCACCAGCGCCAGAGCCACCGGAGTCAGATTCCCGCCGGGCCATGCGCTCCTGGGCATTCTCCAAAGCTGCACTCCCACAAAAGCCAGCACCAGGGTGGATACGCCGATCAGAAACAGCGGCCGCCACCATCCGTCTGTCTGATTGAACAGGCCAAACGCCGCTCCCCGGTTCTGCGCGTGAACGATGTTGAACACATTCGGGATGACCACGAACGTGTCCCAGCCCGAGACATTCTGCTCAATCCAGTGCTTGCTGAGGCGGTCCCCCGCGAACACCATGGCCGCAATTGCAAACCGCGCCGCGCGCGAGATCATGCGAGCATTTCCCTCAGCGCCCCGGAGCACGGTTGGCACACGGCCGGGAAATCCGGGTCGAAGCCAATCGAGGTCGAGTACTTCCAGCAGCGCTCGCATTTGCTTCCCTCCGCCCGCTCGACGTGGACCGCCAGTGCGGCCGTGGCGTGATCATCCAGCGCCACCTGCGAAACGATGAACAGCGCCGGCAGCTCTTCCAGATATTCCTCCAGCAACGGGTACAGCTCCCTGCCGGCTGACAGCCGCACCCGCGCTTCGAGAGGCGCACCGATGAACTTCTCCTGCCGGGCCACTTCGAGCGCTTTCAGCACCTGCTCCCGCACCGGCATCAGCTTTTCCCAGCTTGCCAGCCGCTCCCGCTGCCGCCCGGCAAGACCGCCGGCCGGAAAGCCTGGCTCCGGAAACAGAGTCAGATGCACGCTGGCCGGATCGCCCGGCAGTTTCCTCAGATGCCCCCACGCTTCTTCGGTGGTGAACGGCGCCAGCGGCGCCATCAGCCGCACCAACGCGTGCGTCAGCCGGTACAGCGATGTCTGTGCGCTGCGCCGCGCCCGCGACCGCGGAGCCGCCGTGTACAGCCGGTCCTTGATCACATCAAAGTAAATCGCGCTCAGATCCGTGGTCGCGAAATTGTACAGCGCCTGATAGACCTTGTGGAATTCGAATTCCTCGTACTGCTTGCGGCACCGCTCGATCAACTGCTCGGTTCGCACCAGGACCCACTGGTCGAACTCGAGTTGCTCGCCGGCCGGTATCTGATCCACGGCCGGATCGAAATCCGGCAGGTTCCCCAGCGCGTAGCGGAACGTGTTCCGCAGCTTGCGGTACGCCTCGGTCAGCCGTGCCAGGATTGTCTCGGATATGCGGACGTCCTCGCTGAACTCCATCGAGGCTGCCCACAGCCGCAGCACCTCAGCGCCATATTTTTGGGTGATCTCTTCCGGCTCGATCGTATTGCCGAGCGACTTGGACATCGCTTGTCCTTCCCGGTTCAGCACCCACCCGTGAGTCGCGCATTCCCGGTACGGCGACGCCCGGCGCAGACCGACGCCCACCAGCAGCGAGCTGTGGAACCAGCCCCGGTACTGATCGCCCGCTTCCAGATACAGATCGCTTGGCCAGTCGAGGCCGTAGCGCTGATTGAGCACCGCCAGATGCGAAGCGCCCGAGTCGAACCAGACGTCGAGAATATCGGTCTCCTTGCGGAAGCTCGTGCCGCCGCACCTGGCGCAGGCCGCGCCGGCGCCAACCAGCTCGGCCGCCGTTTTCTCGTACCACACATCCGCGGTGTGCGCGGCGATCTGCTTCACCACGCCGTCGAGCACCTTACGGTCCGTTAGCGGCTCGCCGCACCCCTGGCAATAGAAAACCGTGATCGGCACGCCCCAGGTGCGCTGGCGCGAGATGCACCAGTCCGGGCGGGTGGCGATCATGTTGGAAAGCCGTTCCTCGCCCCAGGCGGGAATCCACTTGATCCGCTTGATTTCTTCCAGCGCACGCTGCCGCAGATTGTGCCGCTCCATGCCGATAAACCACTGCTCGGTCGCGCGGAAAATCGTGGGCCGGCGGCAGCGCCAGCAATGCGGGTAGCTGTGGTCAATCCGCTTCTCCGCCAGCAGCGCGCCTCGCTCGCGCAAGAGTCCCGTCACCACCGGGTTCGCGTCCCAGACGCTCTTGCCGATCAGGTCCTCCGGCAGTCTCCCGGCCGCCCCTTCCGCATGGAAGAATGTCCCATCCGCATCCACGGGGCAGTACGTTGGAATGCCGTACTGTTGCCCCACCGAATAATCCTCCTGGCCGTGGCCGGGCGCCGTGTGCACCGCTCCCGTCCCCTGCTCCAGCGTCACATGATCCGCCAGGATGCCTCCCGAATCGCGCTCCAGGAACGGATGCCGGAACAGCGCACCCTCGAGCTTCCCGCCGGAAAACTGCGCCAGCGCCTTCGCTTCCGCCCAGCCGCACTTCTCTGCTGTCTCCTTGAGCAGATCTTTCGCCACCACATACACGTCGCCGCTCACGTCCGCCGCCACGTACTCGTAGCGGGGATGGAAGGCGATTGCCATGTTCGCCGGAATCGTCCACGGCGTCGTTGTCCAGATCAGCGCGTGTACGCGACGGCCCGCCAGAGCGCCATCGATCCTGGCGGCGTCCGAGACAAGCGGAAAGCGCACCCAGACCGACGGGCTGGCGTGCGGCTCATACTCGACTTCCGCCTCCGCCAGCGCTGTCCGGCAGCGCATGCACCAGTGCACCGGCTTCAGCCCTTTGTACACATAGCCTTTATCGAGGAACTCGACAAACGCCTCTGCAATCTGCGCCTGGTATGCTCCGCTCATTGTCAGGTACGGATCATCCCACTGTCCGAACACACCCAGGCGCTGGAAATCCTCCGATTGCAGGTGAACGAACGTCTCCGCGTATTTGCGGCAGGCCAGGCGGACCTGGACCGGGCTCATCTCCGCTTTCTTCCCGCCCAGCTCGGCGTCCACTTTGATCTCGATCGGCAGCCCGTGGCAATCCCAGCCGGGCACGTAAGGCGAATCGAAGCCGGCCATCGTCTTCGACTTGACGATGAAATCTTTCAGAATCTTGTTGAACGCCGTGCCCAGGTGAATCCTGCCGTTGGCGTAGGGAGGGCCGTCGTGCAGCACATAGCGAGGCCGGCCCGCGCATGAACGGCGAATCTGCTCGTAAAGCTTCTCCTCGTTCCATCGCGACAGAAGCTTCGGCTCCGTCTGCGGCAGATTCGCCTTCATCGGAAAGTCGGTCCTGGGCAGGTTGACCGTCTTCTTCAGTTCCAGATCATGAGCTGGCATTCGTTAAAAGGGTCTTTTTTTATCGTACACGAGCCAAGTTGGTGTATCCTTGTAGGAACCCTGGTAGGAACCCTGCTCCGGGGCCTTTCGCACGCGGCTGTCATCCCGCGAGATCCAATCAACAAGTTTGTAGATTCTGGCCGATGAGATGTTTCATGGATCCCAACCCCGTCAGCTTGGGGACCGCAAGTCTGACGGCTGCCCTGTCTTCCTGCGATGACTGTGCCCGCCGCCCGAGGCTCTATCAGGCAGCCTCCCTGCTGGAGCAAGAATGGCGCATCCTCGAGTTGATCGCCGGCGGGGCGCCGTTGCCCCAGATTCTGGATGCACTCACCGCCGCCATCGAGCAGCAGGCGCCGGAGTGCCTGTGCTCGATTCTGCTGCTCGATGAAGAGCGCCGCCGGCTTCTGCATGGTTCGGCGCCGAGCCTGCCGGCGTCTTACAGTCAGCAGATCCACGGGATCGAGATCGGGCCGGCGGTCGGCTCCTGCGGCTCAGCCGCATACAACAACGAGAACACGATTGTGGAAGACATCGAGACGGACCTCCGCTGGGCCGCGTTCAAGGATCTCGCCCTATCCTATGGGCTGCGCGCCTGTTGGTCGGTCCCGATCCGGGATAGCCACAAACGGGTGCTCGGGACGTTCGCCCTTTACCACCGGGTGGCGTCCCGGCCCAGCCCGGAGCATCTGCAACTCGTCGAGACCGGAGCCCACCTGGCGGGCATCGCCATTGAAAACCGCTGCGCCGAGGAGTTACTCCGCCGGAACGCGGAACGTATGGAGCTTGCTGAAAAAGCGGCCGGCTTCGGCATTTGGGAACTCGACATCCAGACCGAAAGAACCGTCGTCTCCCAAGGCATTCTTACGCTGCTAGGTCTTTCACCAAGCGAGGCGCTAAACGTCGTTGCTGACTGGCGGCAGTATCTTCATCCGGAGGACCGCCGAAGGGTCGACCGCTGGTTCCGCCAGGCGACGACCGGCGCGGCGCCCTGCTCCCAGGAATTCCGCATGGTGCGCAAGGACGGCGTCGTGCGTTGGTTTCGCTTGAAGGGGAAGGTCAACTGCGATCCCTCCGGCAAGCCCGTTGGTATCACCGGCGCACTCAAGGACATTACTGAAGAAAGAGAAATGCTTCTGCGCCTCGAGCAGGCCAAGATCGCCGCCGAAGTGGCTGCCCGCGCCAAGAGCCAGTTTCTCGCCAACATGAGCCATGAGCTCCGCACTCCCCTCCACGGGCTCATCGGCTCCATCGACTTGCTGCTGCTCGATTCCGCTCTCACGCCAGAGCAGAGGGATTATGTCCGGACGCTGCGCGTCTGCGGCCAATCCCTCAGCCGCATCGTGAACGATATCCTCGACTTCTCCAAAATCGAAGCCGGAAAGGTACAACTGGAACGGGTCGCCTTCCATCTGCCGGTGCTCGTTCAGGAAGTCTTGACCGTGCTGTTGCCGGAAGCTGACGCCAAGGGGCTCAAACTCCGCCCATCCATAGGGGAAACAGTGCCGCCAGTCCTTCTCGGCGACCCGCAGCGGCTGCGCCAGGTGCTCCTCAACCTGGTTACAAACGGGATCAAGTTCACGGACCGCGGTGAAGTGAGCATCCGCGTCACCTGCCAGGACTCGAGCGGCGGGGCCGCCTGGCTTCTGTTTGAGGTTGCCGACACCGGCATAGGCATCCCGCCCGAAGCGCAAGCCGGCTTGTTCGAGCCCTTTACTCAAGCCGACAGCTCGACCACACGGCGTTACGGCGGTACCGGACTCGGCCTGGCCATCAGCCGCCGTCTGATCCGGCTCATGGACGGCGATATCGGCTTCTCGAGCCGGCCGGGACACGGCAGCACGTTCCGCTTCACGGTCCCCTTTGGCGTCGCTGCTCACCAGGACGCGAGCGACGTCAGGGAGCGGGAGTTCTGCCCTGGTTCCACTCGCAGTCTGCGCATCCTGCTGGCTGAGGACAGCTCAGTGAATCAGTTGGTGGCCAGCCGGCTTCTCGAGCGGATGGGGCATCGGGTCGATGTGGCGTCCGATGGCCGCGCGGCGGTCGATGCCGTGGCCTCCCAGGACTACGATGTCGTTCTCATGGATTGCCAGATGCCGGTAATGGACGGCTATGCCGCCGCTCACTGCCTGCGCGAACGCGGATTGCGTGTGCCCATCATCGCGCTCACGGCCAATGCCATGCCCCAGGACCGCCAGCGGTGCCTCGATGCGGGCATGAACGACTATCTTGCCAAGCCCATCTCGATCCAGCGTCTTCACCAGGCGCTCGAGTCGGTCACGTCGCTTTCCGCTCCCGTGGCTGCGATATAATGACGCCACATTCGGGCCTGAATCGAACCGCTCCCTCACGGTCGCGGCTCGGAAGCACTTGCTGAGCCCCGCGCGTCAGCAATCGGAAGCCCTTGCTGAGCCCCGCGCGTCAGCAATCGGTCCCGAACGGTTGGCAACGTTATTGGGGAGGCGTCATGAAGGTGATTCTGTTTTTGCTCGCGGCGCCGGGCTTCGCTCAGGAGTTCCGCGCCACGCTTCAGGGAACCGTCACGGATCCCAGCGGCGCCGCTGTCGCCAGCGCCGAAGTCATCCTGCGCAACCTCGGCACGGGTGTCGAGCGCAAAATGAATGCCGACGAGGCGGGTCACTATGTCTTCCAGTTCCTCCCCCCGGCCGGCTATGCATTGATCACCCACGCGGCCGGCTTCAAGACGGACCAGCGGGACGGAATTGTGATCAGCCTCGGCGACAACATCCGGCTCGATGTCCAGCTCGCTCTCGGCCAGGCCAGTGAGACGGTCACCGTTACCGGCGATGTCACGACCGTGCAGGCGGAAAGCTCCTCGCTCGGCGCCGTCGTGCGGCAGGAAATCATCAACACGCTCCCGCTCAAGGGCCATTCGAGCCTCTTCATGTTCACGCTCGCCACCGGCGTCGTCAATAACCGCTACGGCGAGGACACGCGCCCGAATGACACCATCACCAACGTCTCCTATTCTTCGAACGGCTCACCGGTGGCGTCGGGAGACGTCTCGGTGGACGGCGTCGCCAACACCGTCAACGTCAATCGAGGCGTCAACATTTCGCAATGGGTGCCCGCGCAGTTCGCCGTCGGCGAGTTCAAGCTGCAAACAGGCACGCTGCCCGCCGAATACAGCGGTGCGATGATGAACATCGTCATTAAGAGCGGCGCCAACGGCTTCCACGGCGATGCCTACGAATTCCTGCGCAACGCCGCGCTCGATGCCAACCTCTTCTTCAACAACCTGCGTGGCGCGCGGCTGGCCCGCTACGGATCGAACACTTACGGCGGCTCCTTCAGCGGCCCCATCCTGATCCCACGCCTCTACAATGGCCGCAATCGCACCTTCTTCTTCTTCAACTTCGAAGGCTCGAGGGAAGGCAACGGCATCAGCCCGCTGCTCAACGTCCCCACCACGAAGATGCGAGGCGGCGATTTTTCAGAAATCACGACCCCGATCTACAATCCGCTATCCGTCCGCACGGTCGATGGCGTTCCAACCCGCGATCCATTCCCAGGCAACATCATCCCCGCTTCGGGGCAAGACCCCGTGGGCCGAAACATCATGAAGTTCTGGCCTGAGCCGAACGTCCCCGGGCCCGACCGGGCGCGACCTTATGTGCAGAACTACGCTTTCTCGGCCAAGTGGCCCAGAGACTACGACTCCATCGTTCTCAAGATCGATCACCAGTTCAGCACCAGGAACCAGATGTTCGTGCGCTTCAACAAGGGCGAAGGCCGCCTGGTCTTTCCGTTCAGTTTCGAAGGGATCGCCACCGCGGGACGCAATAACGTCAAGCGCCCGCACATCGGGCTTGCCATCAGCGACACGGTTCTCCTCAATCCGCGGACCACGCTTGACATCCGCCTCGGCTACGCGCGAGGCATCGAGAACAACCGCCCCTGGTCCGATGGCTTTGACCCCGCTCAGCTCGGCTTTCCACAAAGTTACCTCAACCTGATTCAGAGCCGCGCCTTTCCCACCATCTCCGTGTCGGAGATCGAGGGCCTTGCCAACAGCCCTTATATCTATGACCCCGGCGACACCTGGTCGCTCCAACCGGCGATGACGCGGCAAGCCGGAAAGCACCTGATCAAGTTCGGCGCTGACTTGCGGCTTATCCGCGGCAACTATTTCCGCAACACCACTCCTTCGGGAAGCTTCAGCTTCGGGCCGAATCAGACCGGCGGCCCGCGGGCGGCCACGCCAACGGGCGGCTTCGGCCTCGCCTCGATGCTGGTGGGCTTCGGCTCCGGAGTTCTGCCCTTCAACACCGGCGTCAGTATTCAGAACGTCTATTACGGCCTCTACATCCAGGACGACTTTCGCGTCACGCCGAAACTCACCCTCAACATCGGCCTGCGCTACGAATACATCACCCCTCGCACGGAACGATACAACCGCACGGTCCGGGGCTGGGCCTACGGCGTGGCGAGCCCGCTCAGGGTTCCGGGCTTGAACCTGACTGGCGGCTTGCTCTACGCCGGCGTCGATGGCCGGCCGCGCGGGCTCTATGACTCCGACAGCAACAACTTCGCGCCTCGCATCGGCTTTGCTTACAGCCTGAACAGGAAGACTGTGCTCCGCGGCGGGTATGCTCTGACCTACCTGCCGGTGGTCGGAAGCGTGCTCGCCACCGGCTACTCGAACGACACGCCGTGGGTCAGCTCGACCGATGGCGGAATCACCATCGCCAATCGTCTGAGCAACCCGCTCCCCTCCGGCCTGCTGCCTCCGGTCGGCAATACGCAAGGCACGGCGACTCTGCTCGGGCAGGCTGTCAGCTTCATCGAGCCGGCGGACAAGTATCCTCAATTTCACACCTGGAACTTCAATATCCAGCGGGAGCTTGCTTCGCAAAGCCTCATCGAGATCGGCTATGTCGGCTCGCGCGGCATTCGGCTGGTGAACACCATCGCCAACGAGCAGCTCAATCAGTTGCCGGTCGAGTACTTCAGCCAGGGTCCGGCGCTGACGCAGACGGTGACCAATCCCTTTTTCGGCGCTCTGAGCGGGTCGCTGGGCGGCGGCGCCGTGCAGCGCCAGCAATTGCTCCGGCCCTATCCGCACTACACCGGCGTCACCAGGCAATCGCCTGCCTTTGGGAACAGCGTGTACCATTCGCTGCAAGTGAGGTACGAAAAGCGCATGGCGCACGGCGTGACGGCGCTGGTTTCCTACACCATCGCCAAGAACATGACGGATCTTTCCAATCCGCAAAACGTATACAACCGCAGAGCCGAGCGCGCCGCCGGCGACTTTGACGTCCCGCAGCGGCTCACCTTTGCCGCCGCCTGGGAGCTCCCCGCCGGCCGCGGAAAGCATTTTGGGCATGACATGTCCCGGGCAGCCAATCTGCTGGCGGGCGGTTGGACGCTGAGCAGCTTTTCCACCTGGCAGGCCGGTTTCGCGCTCGGATTCGGAGTACAAGGCGGAACGTTCCCCACGGGAGTCGGGCCGATCCGGCCGAACGTCGTGGGCGATCCGACACAAGGCGCCGAAGGGCCGCACTCCAAGCGCCTCGACCGCTACTTCAACACGGCCGCGTTCGCCCGGCCGGCGGATTTCACGCTGGGCAATCTGGCCGCGCGTTTGCATACCGTGCGCAGCCCCGGCATGAACAATGTGAACCTCACGCTGGCGAAGAACTTCGCCATCACCGAGCGCTTTCGTCTCGAATTCCGCGCTTCGATGTTTAACCTGCTCAATCACCCTGTGTTCAGCGGGCCCAACACGACGGTCGGCAATGCCAGCTTCGGCCGCATCAGCGCTCAGGCCAACATCAGCCGGCAGACCGAGTTCGCTTTGCGGCTCACGTTCTGATGCG
>JACQDF010000279.1 GCA_016201205.1 Acidobacteriota bacterium | reverse complement strand
GAGCTCAAGGTGCATGTTTATCTCGACGCGGGACGCGACCGGCGCCACGATGCCCCGGCGAATCGAGGTGCGGAATCCGGTTGCTTCGACTGTGACCTGATAGCCGCCGGGCAGCAGCAGATTCGCCTCGTAGTAGCCGGTCTCATTCGACGTGAGCGGAGTCGAGGTGTTGGTGTCGACGTTGGTGACGGTGACTCTGGCGCCCGCCGCGGGCGAACCCTGCGGATCCAGCACGCGGCCGAAGATCATGCTGCGGGTTTCCTGCGCTGCTGCCGTAAGGCTCAGCACGAGCAGGAGGAGGGAGGCGTGTGGCACAAGGCACATGGGAAACCCCCGTTGGGCATAGAGTATATCACCGGTCGCGCACGGCGGTGCGCGTATTTGACCTGGAAGGTTACACTGGAGCGACATGGCTCATCGGCTGAAACAGGCAATCTGCAACGAGGCTTTCCAGGAGTGGGAATTCGCCGCCGCCTGCCGCGCCATCAAGAAGGCGGGTTACGAAGGCATCGAGATTGCGCCCTTCACGCTGTGCGAGGATCCGGCGCAAGTGCCGGCGGCGAGGCGGGGCGAACTGAGGGAAATCATGGCCGGCGAAGGGCTCATCTTCGCCGGTCTGCACTGGCTGATGGTGGCGCCCAAGGGATTGCACGTCACCACGCCGGACACGGCGTTGCGGGAGAAGAGCTGGCTGCACATCCGCAACCTGATCGATTTGTGCGCCGACCTCGGACCCAATGGCGTGATGGTGTTCGGCTCGCCGCTTCAGCGCGCCACCACCGGCGGCTCCACCCGGGAGGAAGCGACCCATCGGTATGCGGACGGCCTGGCGGGTGTCGCTCCGCACGCCCGGTCGCGGGGCGTGACGATCCTCATCGAGGCTCTTCCCAAAGGGCAGTGCGATGTGGTTCAGACTCTCGAAGAGGCGGTTTCCATCGTGAAGCGGCTGGACAGCCCGGCCATCCGCACGATGTTCGACTCGCACAACGCGGTGGATGAAGCCGAGCCGCACGCCGTGCTGGTGGACCGCTTTTACGACTATATCCGCCATGTTCACGTGAATGAGATGGACGGCAAGCATTGCGGGCAAGGCGGCTACGACTTCAAGCCAGTCCTGGAGGCGCTGCTGAGACGCGGCTATGCCGGCTGGGTGTCGCTGGAAGCGTTCGATTTCTCGTTTGGGGCGGAGAGGATCGCCGGCGAATCCCTGCGTTACCTGGAAGGGGAGATCGCAAAAATCCACATATGAGCAAGATCGTCGTGACGGGAGGGGCGGGCTTCATCGGCTCCGCTCTGGTGAGGGCGCTTCTCGGCCGGCAGGCGGGAGAGATTGTCGTGATCGACAACCTGCTGTCGGGCAAAGAGGAAAACCTGGCCCAGGTGCGCGAGCAAGTGCAGTTTCACAGGGCCGACGTCTGTTGCTATGAAACGATCGCCCCGTTGATCGCCGGCGCGGACACGGTGTATCACATGGCGGCCATCCCTTCCGTGCCGCGATCCATCGAGGACCCTGTTCCATCGCACGAAGTGAACATCAACGGCGCGTTCAACGTCTTTCGCGCCGCGCATGAAACCAAGGCGGCGCGGGTCGTCTACGCCGCTTCTTCCTCGGCTTACGGGGATTCGCAGATTCTGCCCAAGGTGGAGACCATGCAGCCCGAGCCGAAGTCGCCCTACGCGGCCCAGAAGCTGCTGGGGGAGTATTACGCCAGCGTCTTCTGGTCGTGTTTCGGCCTGGAGACGGTTTCGCTGCGATTCTTCAATGTCTATGGCCCGCGTCAGGATCCTTCGAGCCCGTACTCCGGCGTGCTGTCGCTGTTCATTACGGCATTGCTGGAAAGGCGCGCGCCGGTGATCTTTGGCGACGGGGAGCAATCGCGCGACTTCACTTATGTGGATGACGTGGCCGCTCTTTGCATCCAGGCTGCGCACGCCGGTCCGCACGTCCGCGGCCGGGTCTACAACGCCGGCAATGGGAACCGCTATACGCTGAACATGGTCTGGGGTCTGCTCCAGAAGATCGAAGGCGTTCGCATCGCGCCAACGTATGGACCGCCGCGTCCGGGAGACGTGCGCCACTCGCAGGCGGACATAACGGAGGCCGTGCGGGAGCTGGGCCATGCGCCGGAGATCGGCCTGGAAGAAGGGTTGCGGCGCACGCTGGCCTGGTACCGCGTCACCACATCAGCTTGAGCCCGAACTGAATCTGCCGCTGGTCCTGCACGGCCGTCGTCACCTCGCCGAAGCCGGCCGAGCCAAACGACATGTTTGGATTGTTGAAGTGCGGCGTGTTGGTGAAGTTGAACGACTCCATCCGGAATTCCAGGCCGAGCCGCTCCGCCAGCGGGAACTTGCGGAATACGGAGAAGTCCAGGTTGACGAAGCCGGGGCCGGTGAGCACATTGCGGCCGACGGCGCCGAATGTAGCCGGGGGCGGAGCGGAGAATACGCTCACGTCCAGCCATTTCTCGCCGCGTCCAACGCGGCCGTAGATCTCCGGCCGGGCGCTGATGTTGGGCCGGTTGCTGTTCCCCGGAGCGTTGAGGGTTGCCGCGCTGAAAGTAATATTCAGCGGGTCGCCGGTCTGCGCGGTGAAGATGCCGTTCACTTGCCAGTCCCCGAGCAGCCGGCTGGCGAGACCGGTCTTCAGCCATCGCTCTCTCGACCCGAATGGAAGCTCCCAGATGTAGCTCTGCACGAAAGTATGGGTGCGGTCCGTATCGGCCCGGCCGCGGTTCACACGGAAATTGATCTGGTTGAAAAAACCGGCGTTGTCATTGGAAAGGTCGATCGCTTTGCCGAACGTGTATGCGGTGGTCAGCAGAAACCCCTCCGAGAAGCGCCGGTCGAACTTCACCTGCAGCGAGTGATAGCCGTTGCCCACGGGAACCCACGTCGTTGTGTCCGACAACCGGCGGAAGCGCTGGAACAGCGGCTGGCCCGCGGACCCGGCGCCCGGCGTCAGGCCGGCGTTCAGGTTCCGCCGGCCGAGGATGCCGACGCCGTGATTGCCCACATAGGCCGCCTCGAAGACGAATTTCCACGGAAGCGACCGCTGCACCGCCAGATTCCAGGACTGCAAATACCCCTCCTTCAGATCCAGCGGCACGGTGAAATACGTGTTGTCGGGCGCGTTCTGGATCACTCCATCGGGTGGGATCACAGCCACGATCGGAGGTGGGAAGCCGGCCGCCAGGGTGCCGGCCGCGCGATAGGTGTTCGGGGCATTGAAGGCGTTGTTTTGCAGCACCGGGAAGTTGAATGCGTAGCTGTTATCCGGGAAGGGAATCGCGCTGATTCCATAACCGCCGCGCAGCACCGTCTTTTCGCTGGCGCGGTAGGCAACACCGAAGCGCGGGGCGAAATTCCGCCAGATGGTTTCCCGGCCGAGGTTCGACGGATTCGGCCCGATGCCCGCCAGCACCAGCGCGTTGCGCAAAGGATCGTAATTCGAGAATCCGCCCGGGAACTGCGGAGTCGGCGGCAGCCATAATTCGTGCCGCAGCCCGAGATCCACGGTCAGTTTCTTGGTGATCTGCCACTTGTCCTGCACGTACGTGAACACCGGTGTCTGGCGGATCGAGGAGAACAGGCTGGGCAGATCGCGCTGGTAGAAAGCCGGCTGATCCAGCAACAAGCCGGCGAAGGAGTTTCCGAAGCTGGTCTGCGGATCGCCGTTGCGAGCCGTCGGCCCGGCGCGGAAACTCCACTGGCCGCGCGGATTGAAAATCCCCGCTTTCAGGTCGTCTCGCAGCCGCCTTACCTCGACGCCCCACTTGATGGTGTGGTTCGAGATGATCTTCGTCCAGTTGTTCACCAGGTTGAAGTTGGTCTCCCCGCGCTTCCAGGGCTGGTTGGCGGAATGCCCCACCACCGGCCCCGCATAGCCGTCAATGTTGATCGTCGTCAGCCCGCTGGTCGATTCGTCCAGATTGATTCCAGGAATGCCGGCGTCGGCCGACAGATTCTTTCCGTAATCCTCCTGCTGGGTGACGTTCAGGTAGCGGGCGAAACCGAACCGCGCCTCGGTGATGAAGCTCGGACCAAAGATCCGTGTGTAGTTGATCGCCGAGCTTTGCGTGCGGTTGGCGCCGGTGCCGTCAAAGCCGCCTGTGATCTTGGGCCCGCCATAAATTCCGTACAGACCCGGATCGTAGATCTTCGGTTCCATGAAGCTGTAGCGGAACGAAAGGTTGTTGCGGGTATTGAACTGGTGATCGATCTTGACATCGAAGGACGGAGTATCTTTGTTGCGCGTGGTTGCTTTCTCGAAGTTGGTTTGAAGGCCCTGGAACGTCGGCGCCGGGATGAATGCGAGCAGCTTGCGCGCAATCGGGCTGATGCGCGACCCGGGAATGCGCTTGTCGGCGAATGGCTGGCGGCTTGTGCCGTCGGGATTGCCGGTGGCGGGATCGTAGATGGTGGTGGGCGATTCGCGCAGATCGCCCTCGCGGAAGACCGGCGTCGGGATGGTGGCGCGGTTGATGTCGCCGCGCCGGTCGCGCGTGCTCTGATAGTCGCCGAAGAAGAAGGTGCGGTTGCGCGCGACCGGCCCGCCGATGGTGAAGCCGAACTGGTTATACACCGTGTGCGCCTTCGATTGAGCGAACACGTTGCGGCTGGCCAGCCGGTCCGTGCGATTGAACTCGAATACGCTTCCGTGCAGGTTGTTGGTCCCCGAGCGCAGCGTCACGTTGGTCACGGCTCCCCCGGCGCGGCCCAGCTCCGCTTCGTAATTGCTGGTGGTGATGTCGACCGCCGCCAGGGCTTCGATCGGAGGGATCAGGATCGTCAGCAGGCCGCTGCGGTGGTTGTCGTCGATCCCTTCGACTTGCACGTTGTTGGCCAGGCGCGTCTGGCCGTTGACGCGCGTCGAGAGCGAGTCTTGCGAGTTGAAGAACTCCGAATGAGGCCGGAAGGCGCGCACCGCTCCCGGCACGAGGTTGAGCAAGCCCTGGAAGTTGCGATTGTACGGCAGCGGCATATCGCTCAACTGCCGCGTCTCGATCTTGCGTCCGGTGTCGGAGCGGTCGGTCTGCAGCACGGCGGCTTCGGCCTGCACGTCGACGGTTTCCGACACTGTCCCCGGCTGAAGCTCAACATCGACGCGTATGGTGGTGTTGACGAGCACTTCCACGCGATCGCGGACGGCGGTCTTGAATCCGGTGTGCTCGACCTGGACGCGATAGACGCCGCTCTCGAGATTGGCGAAGACGTAGTAGCCGTTCTGATTGGCCTCAACCGCGCGGCCGATGCCGGTGTTGACCTCGGTGATGCTGACCTTCGCGCCCGGGACGACGGCAGCGGTGCTGTCCGTCACGGTTCCGAGCAGCGTGCCTTTGACGGCTTGCGCCTGGACAAGCGGCGCGGCAAGCGCAAAGAAGACGAGCCAGTGAAGCAGATTCATGAAAGCCCCTCCTGATGAGGAAGAGTCTACTACAGCCCGCCGGCCGGAGCATCACCCCAGCGCTTCGCGCATCGTCTCGAAGTAGGTATCCACATCCTGCGGCCGGGTGTGGATATGCGTCGAAAGGCGCACCTGCTGCCCCATGTTCGCCCAGATGCGGCGCTGCTTCAGCAGCTCATGGAATCTCTCCGGCTTGTCCAGCTTGAACTTCACGGTCACCAGCGCGCCGAACATGCGGTCATCGTCCGGCGTCAGCAGATCGACGTGGGAGCACTCCTGCGCCTTCTTGAACAGATAGCGGGCGACGTGATGCGTGCGCGCATAGACACGATCGGGCCCGAGCTGCTTGAGGAAACGAAGTCCCGCCATCATGCCTTCCATGATGGCGCGGCTGTTGGTGCCCACGTTCATGAAGCGGGCCGCCTTGAGTTTCGTTTCGTTCCAGCTTCCGCTGACGATGGTCGGCCAGAGCTTCTCGAGGTTCTCCTCGCGAATGTAGAGCAGGCCGCAGCCGGCCGGAGCGTACGCCCACTTATGCGGGCTTCCGGCCATGTAGTCGCAATGGAGCTCCGGGATCTTGAACGCAATCTGCCCGTGCATGTGCGCGCCGTCGACAACGGAAATCACGCCTTTGGCGCGGGCCGCGTCGCAGATCTGCCGCACCGGCAGCATCAGGCCTGTCGGCGAAGTGATGCCGCTGAAGCTGACGACGCGCGTGAGCGGACCGATGGCGCTGATCAGCAGATCGGCCAGTTGCTCCGGGCTCCCGGGCGGCAGCGGCAGTTTCACCTCGCGCACGCGGATGCCATGCCGCACCTGCCTCGTGTACCAGCAGCCGCGCCCGCTCGGGTGTTCCTGATCGGTGAGCAGGACCTCGTCGCCGGCCTTCAGATCGATGCCGGCGGCGATGGTGCACATCGCTTCGGTGGCGTTGTGCGTCAGCGCCAGCTCGTCCTTCTTGCAGCCGTAGAAATCGGCGAGCTCCTGGCGGAACTCGTCCATCGTTTCGTAGCCCCAGCGCGGATAGTAATCCATTTCCAGCGCCGCCGAGGACTGAAGATAATCGGTCACCGCCTTCAGCACGGGACGTGGAGCGATTCCCAGGCTGCCGTTGTTCAGGAAGGCGCGCCAGCCCGGCAGCAGAAACTGCTCGTCGCGGATGCGGCGCCAATACGCCTCCGGATCGCGGCGGAGCAGAGAATCATCGGGCAGCGGGACCGGTGTGGTGTCTGCGCCGGCGGCGGGCAGGCCGAACATCGATGCGGCCAGCGCGGATGCGTTGAGGAGTTGCCGTCGTTCCATCATCGTTGATTATAATGGCTTCCACCATGATGCGGCTCTTTTTTCTTCTGGCGACTGCGATCGCGATGCTTCCGGCGGCCGAGGACGGTAAAGCGCTGTTTGAGAAAAACTGCGCCACCTGCCATAAAGATCCTCCCGTGAACCGCGCTCCTCTCTTGGAAGCGCTCACCAGGCTCTCCAGAGACGCCATCGTTCTTTCCATGCAGACTGGCACGATGCGCGAACAGGGGGCCGCACTCAGCATCGAGCAGAAGATGGCGGTCGCCGAGTTCATCGCCCGCTCGGCCAAAGTGGAGCCGCTGAAAGGGCTCTGTGAGCCGGGCTATGAGGCACGCACGGATTCTTCCTTCTGGAACGGTTGGGGCGTGGATGAAGCCAACACGCGGTTTCAAACGGCAAAGATGGCCGGGATGACCGCTTCGCAAATCCCCAAGCTGGAGCTGAAGTGGGCCTTCGGCTTGCCGAACTCGTCGGCGGCAATCAGCCAGCCGGCTGTCGTCAGCGGCCGGATCTATTTCGGCAGCCAGGATGGCACGGTCTACTCCGCCGATGCAAGGACGGGGTGCGCCTTCTGGACTTTCAAAGCCCCGGTGACGGTGCGCACCGCCATGACGATCGGCACGGTCGGGCACGCCAGGCAGGCGGTGATGTTCGGGGACCAGCAAGCCAATGTGTACGCCGTGGACACCAGGGACGGCAAGCTGCTGTGGAAGGCGAAGGTGGACGATCACCCGGTGGCGCGGATCACCGGGGCGCCGAAAATGCATGGCTCGCGGCTCTACGTGCCCGTATCGAGCGTGGAAGAAGTGTCAAGCGGCAGCCCGAAGTACGAATGCTGCAAATTCCGCGGCAGCGTGGCGGCGGTCGATGTCGAGTCGGGAAAAGTCGCCTGGAAGACGCACACCATCCCCGATCCTCCCAGGCCCACGAAGAAGAATTCTGAAGGTGTGCAATTGCACGGGCCCGCCGGTGCGGCGGTATGGCTGTCGCCTACGCTGGACTTGAAGACGAGACGCGTTTATGTGGGTACCGGGAACGCCTACGCCGATCCTGAAACCAGGTACTCCGACGCCGTCATCGCGATGGACATGGATTCCGGCTCGATGCAGTGGGTGACCCAACTTACCGAGCGGGACGGGTGGAATTTCTCCTGCGTGAATCCCAACAGGGCAAATTGCCCGGAAGCCTTGGGGCCGGATGTGGACATCGGGGCGTCGCCGATCTTGCGTGTATTGCCGGATGGCAAACGCGTCCTGGTGGTGGGGCAGAAGTCGGGAATCGTTCACGCACTGGATCCGGATGCGAACGGCAGGATCTTGTGGCAGACGCGTGTTGGCGCCGGCGGGGCGCTGGGCGGTGTGCAGTGGGGCATGGCCGCGGATGAAGAGCATGTCTACGTGGCGCTCTCCGATATCAACAAGCGCGACAAGGCGGGCGGGTTGTTTGCGCTCGAGCTGGCCACCGGCGAGAAGGCGTGGTATGCGCCGCCGGCGACGCCGTCCTGCGCCGGCGTTCGCGGCTGTTCGCAAGCGCAGATGGCGCCTGTCACCGCCATCCCTGGGGTGGTCTTCTCCGGCGCCATGGACGGTGTGATTCGCGCCTATGATGCGAAATCGGGCAAGGTGATCTGGGAATTCAACACGCTGCGCGATTTCCAGACCGTCAACGGCGTGAAGGCGCGCGGCGGCTCACTGAGCGCGACAGGACCGGTTCTCGCCGCGGGCATGATGTACCTGAACTCGGGCTACGGCGTTCTGGGCGGCATTTCGGGCAACGTGCTGCTGGCGTTTGCGCCGGCGAATCAGTAGAAAACCGGGGACAGGCCTACCCTGTCCCCGGTTTTTCTTACGATCGCAGACGAACAAAGAACCAGGCCAGGCCAGTGGCCAGCAGGCATCCCGCACTGACGCGCAACGCCATCGGGGCGATGCTCGCAAACAGGTGCGACAGCTTCCCCAGCAGGAGTGCAAATACGGCGACGGCCAGCACGTCCGCCAGCCCCAGGCCGAGCAGCACGAAGAACGCGTCATAGCCGGTGCTGGTGATATACAGCGCGTAGGAGAGTCCGTGGAATCCGCCGAGCACGCCGGCAACCAGCCAGCGCTGGCCGGCTTCCGGGAGCATGAGAATCTCGACGGCCAGGTAAGCGACCGTCAGCGCCAGCGCTGCTTCCACAAACCGTGGCGCCGGATTCCATGCTGTTCGCGGAACAACCAGCGCACTCAGCGCCTCGCCCAGCAGGAACATCGCCGCCATGCCCAGCAATTCTTTGCGGCTGCGCGCCGCCAGTGTCAGGCAGCCCAGAAAGAGCACCGCCGCGGCACTCGAGAACGCCCGCGCGAACCCCGAGCCAGCCGCGGTCACGAACAGCTCGAGGGCAGCGGGCGGCCGGAAGCGGATCTCCGACTTTGTGTTCGAGAAATCAAAGACCGCCTGGTCGGATTTGTCCTCGCGGTACGCGCGCAGCAGATGCACATGGTTGGGCACGGTGATCGAGTGAAACTTGCACACAACCTCGAGTTGCTCGACCGGCTGCGGCCATTCGTACAGCGCGTTGCACTTGTACGAAGCGTCCTGCATATCTTCCGCGCAGCGCCATTCGAGCGTGCGTGCGGCCGCTCCGCCGCTCGAAAACCGGATATTCTCGAGCAGCGTTTTCTCGGGGGAGCGCACGTGCTGCAATTCGTACAGCGGCATGCGCAGGTGGTAGGCGGCGCGATTGCCGGTGACCTTGAGGTCGCCGGTGCTCATGCTGATGACATGAGCCGCCAGCGGCATCGCGGCCAGAAGCCCGAGCACCCGCCCGGTCACTGCCGTCTCCGGGTGGCGCGCACATAAATGAGGCGCAAGGCCGCCAGCACCGGCGCCGAGAACACCATGCCCGCAATGCCCGCCACCTGCTCGCCCGCCAGCGCGCCGAACACGATCAGCAGCGGATGCAATGCCACGCCGGAGCTGAGCAGAAACGGCTGCAACAGATAATCCTGAAAGACGCGGTAGAGCAGAAAGAACACGATCATCCAGCCGACGTGCGCGTATCCGCTGATCAAAGACACGACACAGGCGATGATGCCAGCGGCCAGCGGTCCGAGAACCGGCACAAACTCGAGCACGGCGGCGATGGTCGCCAGCAGCGCCGCGTAAGGCGCGCCGGTGATCTGGAAGAACAGCGCATAGGCGATGAAGGTAGCCATGCTGAGGAGGAACAGCGCGCGAATGTACTGCCCCAGCATGGCGTGGATGTCATCGAGCAGCCCCTCGAAGAATTGCGGCCGCTCGATGCGCCCGCCAATGTCCAGCAGGGTGGCGCGAAGCTGGGCCGCATCCTTGAGGAAGAAAAAACTCAGCAGCGGAACCAGCAGCGCGAAACCGAGATTGCCCAGCGCGGCCAGCAGTTGGCCGATGGCGGCGCTCAGCATCGGCAACGCTCGCTCGAGCCCGCTCTCCAATTGCTCCTGAAGCAGGCCGAAGACTTTGCCGCGCACCGGCTCGAGCCAGTCCGGGAGCGGAGCTCTCGATACTTTGCCGACTTTGGTGGCCAGCTCGGGGAGCCGGTTCACCAGATTGGCGGCCTCCTCGGAGGCCCGTGTGCCGACAGCGACGGCGGCGGAAACCAGCACCGCGATCAGCAGCACGTAGACGATCGCCAGCGAAAGGGTGCGGGAAACCCGGCCGGAAACAAAGCGGTCCACCACGGTCACGACCGGAGAAAGCAGATAGGCGAAGAAAATGGCGAGCAGGAAAACAAGGACAATCCGCCGCGCGGTGTACAGCAACGCAAAACAGCCCACGGTAAGAAGGACCGACCAGGTGACGCGGACGGCTTTGGGTTCAATGCCCAGCATAGTGGGGCTTTGACTCTCAGGCGATCTGTTCCTGAACGTTCACCGGCGGGTTGTAGTAGAGGATGCGTTTGCAGTTTTCGCAAAACAGCAGGCCTTCGACACCCTGGCGCAATTCCTGCAACAACTGCGGGCGGATCGCCATGTGGCACCCGGTGCAGCATCCCTCGACGGCTTCCACGACAGCCGACCCTTTGGAGCGCTGGCGGATGCGCTCATAGTTGCCGTAATAGTCTTTTCGCAGCGCCGCCGCCGCCTGCCGCCGCTCCGCGTTCAGCTCGAGCAGCATCTTTTGATCTGTCTCGGTCCGCTGTCGCGCGTCTTTCTTTTCCGCTTCCACCTGACGCGCCTCCTCGGCGAGGCTGGCTTCGGCCATCTTGACGTTCAGCTCGAGCGGCTCGGACTCGGCCATCAGTTCCAGGATCCGGTCCTCGTATTTGCGGACCTCTTTCTGGCAATACTCGATCTCATGTTGAAAGGCCCGGTACTGCTCGTTGGTCTTCGCCTCGATCATCTGGTCCTTAAGCCTGGAGATCTTCTGCTCCTGAGTCTGGATGTCGCCTTCCAGGCGCTTGCGCTCCTTCATGTTCCCGGCGAGGGCGGCGCGATCCATCTCCAGCCTGCGCTTGTGCGATTCCAGCGTCTTCTCGATCCCGGCGATCCGTTTGGGTAGAGCGGCGATCTCGCGCTCCAGCTCCGCGATGCGGTCATCCAAACTCTGCAGCTTCAGGATGAGAGTGACTTCCGGACTCATCGTCACTGGATTGTACCATGCCGGCCGCGGAGCCTCCTCAGAATCGGGGCGGACAGCGCCTGGAAGGCCGGCTCGACTTCCGGCACCTGAAGAAGCAGGCAGGCCCGGTAATACACCAGCAGCCCGACCGGGATGGACACGGCGATATCCGCGAGAAAGCCAAAGCGGGTCACCCCGGCCCACCGCATCAACAGCGCATCCGAACCGGCAACCGCAAGCCCCATGGTCATGGAAGCAACGATCACCTTGAGGAAGCTCCGCAGCAGATCGCGCCCGTACAGGCCGCCCAGCCGGGACCGCAACACGGCGAATTGCACGAGGAAAGTGAACAGCGCCACCAGCGAAGTGGTCAGCGCCAGTCCCGCGTGCCCGAAGCCGGCCACGTAAATCATCGTCGAGGCGGCCGCGTAATTGATCAGGACGGAAGAGAGCGACACCAGCATCGGCGTGCGCGCGTCGTTCAGGGCATAAAACGCCGGCGTCAGCACTTTGACGCCCGAGTAGCCGGCCAGGCCCACGGCGAAGAAGGACAAAGCGGAGGCGGTTTGCCGGGTATCGTAGAGCTCGAAACGCCCACCCTGATAGATGGCGCCGATGATGGACTGGCCAAGCACGATCAGCCCGACCGAAGACGGCACCGTCAGCAGAAACACCGTCGCCAGAGAGCGCGACAGCGTGCGCCGGAATTCATCGAAGTTGCCGCTGGCGGCGCTCCGAGCAATCGAAGGCAGCGTCGCGGTCGCCATGGCCACGCCGAACAGGCCCAGCGGCAGTTGCATGAAGCGGAACGAGTAGCCAAGCCAGCTCACCGGCCCGTCCGGCCCGCGCACCACGTCGGAAAGCTGCGAGGCGAAATTCGTGTTCACCACTACGTTGATCTGGACGGCGGCGCTGCCGAGAATCGCCGGACCCATCAGGCGAATGATGCGGCGCAGACCGGGATCGGACCAGCCGATCATCG
>JACQDF010000278.1 GCA_016201205.1 Acidobacteriota bacterium | reverse complement strand
CAACGAAACTGCGCCGTCGACAGGGGTGCAACCGTCAATTCGAGAGGTCTTGGAGATGCCCGGCGTTGCCGTTCACGAACCCTGGAGGGGTTCGCAGCAATTAGCCGGCGGTTGAGCGCTAGCCCAAGTTCCCCAACAGTCGACGTAAGTGCTTGCGCCGCAATGCGTGGGCCCCGGAATTTGGCACTACATTTGAGTCATTCGCAGGTGGCGGGGGAGTTCCAACCCAAGGCGGTGCAGGAGAATTTTCTGGTGGTCCGAGGGTTGGGTGACGCAGCGCGTATGGATGTCGTTTCCATCCCGCGTGAATAAGACGACGTCCACCGCGCGCAGCTCACTCAGTTCCTTGAGGACGCGGCGGGGTTCGTCTCCCAGGCCGGCCCTCCGGCAGAGTTGTCCGAGGAACTTCCACAGCACGTACGCCAGGAAGCAGACCAGGATGTGCGCCAGCACGCGCTCTTCCTTGTGGTGCCACACCGGGCGCAGCGAGAGGTCGCTCTTGTGAATGCGGAACGCGGCCTCCGCCTCCGTCAACTGGATGTAGGCGCGCCACAAGTCTTCATCGGTCCAGTCGCGCACATTGCTGCGCAGCGCGTACGCCCCGTCGCTGAGTTCGGCCCACACGCGCCACTTCTCGACTTTCTTCCACGCGATCTGTGCCGCACCGTTCTCCGCGGTACGCACCTCGACATCGAACAGTCCCGCCGCGCGCGAGTTCTTTCCCAAGAGGCGCCCCACGCGGCGCGAGATGGTTCCCACGTCCTGCTTCTGTCGGGCGCCGCTGGCGGCGATCTTCGTCAGTCCCTCTTCGATCCGTTTCTCGAATCGTGCGTGCATCGCCTGTTCTTTCTGACGCCGGTCGCGGCTGCGGCAGAGAATGTACGTTTCGGTGCCGCCGTCGGGACAGTCACACAGCTTGACCTCCAGCCCTTCCCGAATCGCATGCCACTCCTGGTCGAGCAACTGTCGCTCGAAGCGTTTGAGCTGACTCTTGGGCGTTCCCACGATGTACTGCCGCGCGCCCTTTTTCATGAACTCGATGTTTTCTTCCGAGACCATTCCCCGATCCAGCACCCAGATCCGCTGCGCGGTCCCGTACCGCGCTTCCATCGTCTCCACGATCTCTTCCAGCGTGGTCGAATCGTGCCGGTTTCCCGCGAACACTTCATATCCCAGAGGCAGGCCGCAGCGCGTCACCACCAATCCGATGCACACCTGTTTGCAGTCGGAACGATGGTCGCGCGAATAGCCGCGCTTCGCCAGCGGGTTGGCCAGCGCCTGACCTTCGAAGTACGTGCTGGTGACGTCGTACAACAACAGGTCGTATTCGATGGCGAACAGTTCGCCGAAGCGTTCCTTGAGAAACACCTCCAGCGCCTGTTTGTGCGGCAGCAGTTCATCCAGGCCACGATACAACCGATTGTCATCGACGCGTGCAGGAGACACACCCAGGAGATCGCTCAGCGCGCTGTGCCGGTAGAAGTGCTCGGCGATGTACAGTTCGCTCGAGGGTTCGCAGAATCGGGAGATCATCAGGATCAGCGCCGTCAGCGACCAGGGAACCTGTTCCCGTCCCGGCGGCAGGGCGCGCTTTAGAAACTCGTCGAGTCCCAGCTCCCGGACCAGTTCCAGCGCCAGCCACGGTCCGCCGAACTGCCGGCAGTTCTCCACCCGCACCCGCGTGCGGTCGATCTCGACATAGCGCGGCTCTGGGTCGGGCTCGCCAAACAACTGTCGCTGGCGCGAGGCCGGCTCTGGATCGGCCGCTTGTTCGATCCCCAACCGTCCCGCTTCATCCATCTGCCCCAGGTAGGCCACCGTCCGCTGACGCGGACCGCGCTCGGTGCGATACGACTCGACGAGCTTCCAGTAGCCGTAGACCCGGCCATTCTTCCGGACTGTCGTGGGACGCAGGTACATGCCGCGATGTTATCGTGACGCTCCGGGTTGCCAACACGAAAAGTTGGCACTACACAGCCTTTCGCAGCCCGCCATCATCAATTCCGACTGGCCAGGACGATCGCCAAACGACTTCCATCGACCGCTGCCTACCCAGGTTCTCAAAAAACTTTTCGATTTCTCGATTTTGTTCCGAGCTGGGGAACTTGGGCTAAGGCCGAAATTCGCGTCTGCAATGCGGACCAACTCAGGTGTTCCGCTTTTGGTGAGGACTGACTACTTGGTCCTGTCTTGCTGCGCCAACAGCGATCTCCATTT
>JACQDF010000029.1 GCA_016201205.1 Acidobacteriota bacterium | reverse complement strand
TGCCAGGCCTTCACAAGCGGCGTTGAGCTTGGCCTGCATGCCTCCGCTGGCAACGCCCTCTCGGATCAGCAGATCACAGTCGCCGGGCGTCAGCCTGGCCAGGACGCCATTGTTCGCCTTCACACCCTCGACATCCGTCAGAAAAAAAAGACGTTCAGCTCGGAATCCGGCTGCGCAGGCGACCGTCATCTGGTCGGCATTGACATTGTAAATGCGGCCCGCCCGGTCTCCGGCAACACAGGCCACCACCGGCAGGTAGCCGTGGCTGACCAAAAGCATCAGCAATTCGCCATTGGCGCGGACCACTTTGCCGACAGCGCCGAGGTCTGAACGAAGCTGCTCGGCTTCCGCGAGGCAAGCGTCGATGCCGGTCAGCCCGACAGCCCTGGCGCCGGCTTCCACAAAGCTCGCCACCAGCTCATGGTTCACCGAGCCGGCGAAGACTTTCAAGACGGCATCCACGACCTCCGGTGTGGTGACGCGCAGACCATCGACAAACCGGCTCTCGACACCGCGCTCGGCGAGGAACTTCGTCATCTGTTTGCCGCCGCCATGCACAATCGCCAACTCATGCCGGCCGGAGATGGCGGTCAATTCGTGCGCCAGACGGCGGCGCTGCTCAGGCGATTCCAGCAGAGTCCCGCCGATCTTCACCAGAATTCTCAAAGCAGGCCCTCCGTCTCTGGAAGGCCCAGAACCAGGTTCATGTTCTGGATCGCTTGCCCGGCTGCCCCTTTGCCCAGGTTATCGATGGCTGCCACAACCACCGTGCGGCCTGTGGCCGGGTCCCACTTGACTCCGAGATCGCAAAAGTTCGTCCGCTGGACCGCATGAAGATCCGGAACCTGAGGGTTCTCATAAAGACGCACAAAAGGTGAACTGGCATACTGCTTTTCATAAATATCGAGGATTTGATTCGCTATCTCGATGTGTTGCGTACGAAAGTAGATCGTTTCCAGGATGCCTCGATCCAACGGCAACAAATGGGCCGTGAAGCTGAATTCACCCTCTTCCAGGCCGCTGGTCAGCAGCACCTCGGGCACATGGCGGTGGTCCAGGATCGAGTACGCCGAAAAGTTCTCCGTTACCTCGCAAAAGCTGGTTTTCAGGGAAGGCTTGCGTCCGGCCCCACTGACGCCGGATTTTGCATCACAGATAATCCCCGCACGCCGGTCTACGACGCCTGCCTCGAGCAGAGGACGGATCGCCAAATTGGCCGCTGTAGGATAACATCCAGGGTTCGCGATGAGGCGGGCGTTACGGATGCGGTCCCGGCAGAACTCCGGCAACCCATAGACCGCCTCTGCCAGCAAGGACGGCTGCGAATGCTCCTCTTTGTACCAGCGGCGGTAGTTCTCGATGTTCCGCAGGCGGAATGCTCCGCTCAAGTCGATGACTTTGACGCCTGCTTCAAGCATCCAGCGAGCCAGATCCATCGAGACTTCCGGAGGAGTCGCCAGGAATATAAGTTCCAGAGCGGCGTCCTTGACCGCTTCCGGGGTGCATGGAATCCGCGGCGGGCCCTGGAAACGGCGCGGCCCCGCCCTGTCCTGGGAGTCCGCGCGATGATCGAGGAGGAAAAACTGGGCCGCTGGATGCGATTCGAGCAAGCGAACGAGCTCCTCACCGGAGTATCCGCGGAAGCCGACAATACCAAGGCGGACGGGCATCTGGTTAATTATTCACGCCAATGAATAATTATACCATAGTGCGAGTCACGCCCGCCGCCTCACTTTCTTCTTCGAAAGCGTGATGCCGACGCTCTTCCCGCCGACGCGCAAAGCGCCTTCCTTCTCGGCCTGTTCGAACAGCTTCAGCAGCCGGCCTTGGTTTTCTTCGAACCAGCGGGCCTCTTCTGCTTCGGTCTTCATCTCGGCTAGCTTTTTCTTAGGCATCGTGCTCTCCTTTGATGCGCTTCCACAGGGCGCGCCATCTTCGTCCACGCTCAGTGTGCCGACCGCTACCACAACGTTAGCGGAGCCCCGACGGGGGCACGCTACCTCTGCTCAGCGACGGATTTTTCAGCCAGGTCACCCAGGAACGGGAGCTTGCAGGACTCGTTTTGGGAAACCTTCACGATCATCCAAATCCAGGCGGCGAACAGGGCGGCCTTCAACACGCCAACCAAAGGGAAGAAGGTAAAGGCGAAACCGGAGACACGGACCACGGGTTTCACGACCCAATCCACCAGCAGCCAGGCTACGAACAGATAAAGCCCTTGAAAAGCGTGGAAGCGGGTTTCTCGATCGGCGTGGAAACGGCCGGATGCGAGCACAACAATCGCCGGGATCCAGCCAACGATGGGGATGTAGCAAAGCAGGGCGGCGGTGCGAGGGTTGAGGTTGTCGAGCCAGTCCGAGGTGGAGCGGCGGGGGCCGGAGGAGGCCGGCTGAGGGGCGCCGCAAACGCCACAATACAAGTCGCGCTCACCGGCAGATTTGCCGCACTGGGTACAGAAAGGCACAACAGGCTCCGTCTAGAACTACGTTACACGAGGGTGGCGAGTTCCCGCCAGTCAGGCGGATGTTAAGATTGGAGACTGCCGCGAGGCAAAGCGAGAGAAATATGGACTTGACACCGACACCGGAACAGGAACGGTTTCGCGATGAGTTACGGGCATGGCTGAAGGCCAACGCTCCGAAGCCGGTCGCGCGAGGAGCCGAAGAAACGATGCGGGAGCGCTTCGAGCACCTGCGGGCCTGGCAGCGCAGGCTGTACGAGGGCGGCTGGGCCGGGGTGGCGTGGCCGAAGGAGTATGGCGGGCGGGGCGCCTCGCTGATGGAGCAGGTGATCTTTCTGGAAGAGATGGCGCGGGCGCAGGCGCCGCCGATCGCCAACACGCTGGGCGTCGGGCTGATCGGGCCGACGATCATTCATTTCGGAACCGAGGAGCAGAAGCGGCGTTTTCTGCCGAAGATCCTCAGCGCGGAGGAGATCTGGTGCCAGGGCTTCAGCGAGCCCAACGCGGGCTCGGACGTCGCCGGATTGCGCAGCACGGCGCGACTGGACGGCGACCACTTCGTCATCGACGGACAAAAAGTGTGGAACAGCTACGGATGGGTGGCGGACTGGTGCGCGCTGGTGGTTCGCACCGATCCGTCGGCCCCCAAGCACAAAGGCCTGACCTACATTCTGGTGGACATGAAGAGCCCGGGCATCGAGGTGCGGCCGATCCGGCAAATGTCGGGCGAATCGGAATTCGCGGAGTTGTTCTTCAACAACGTGAGGACGCCGGCGGCGAATGTTCTGGGCAAGGTGAATCAGGGCTGGGAGGTGGCGCTGGGAACCCTGATGCACGAGCGGGCGACTCTCGGGGCGAGCATCACCATCGTGTACCGGCGGTCGTTTGACCGGCTGGTCGAGCTGACCAGGCAGATCAGGAAAAATGGCCGGCCGCTCAGCGAGGATGCGGTCGTGCGGCAGAAGCTGGCGCAGGCCTATACGGAGCTCGAGGTGTTCCGGCTGAACCAGATGCGCTCGATCTCGCGGTTGAGCGGCGCGGGCATCCCGGGGCCCGAGGGCTCGATTCTGAAGATCTTCTGGAGCGAGTACAACCAGCGGTTCCAGCAAACGGCGCAGGAGATTCTGGGGCCTTACGGGATGCTGGAGGAAGGATCTCCGCACGCGGTGGATGGCGGAGAGTGGGCTTACGGATTCCTGCGCACGCGCGGCAACACGATCGAGGCGGGAACCAGCGAGATCCAGCGCAACATTATCGGGCATTTTGTCCTGGGGCTGCCCAAGAGCTATTAACAGGAGACGCGATGAGATTCGAATTGAACGAAACACAACTGTTGTTGCAGAAATCGGCGCGTGAATTCCTGGCCAACGAATGCCCGATGGCGGAAGTGCGCCGTCTGATGGAAACCGAGACCGCGCACGACGCGGGCTTGTGGAAGAAAATGGCGGACCAGGGCTGGACTGGCATGATCTGTGATGAAGAGGACGGCGGCATGGGGCTGGGGATGGTGGAAATGGCGGCTGTGTTCGAGCAGATGGGCCGCGCGCTGCTGCCGGGCCCGTTCCTGTCGTCAGTGGCGCTGGCGGGGCCGCTGGTGGCGGCCGCTGGAAGCGAGGCGAAAAGGAGATACCTGACTCCGATGATCGAAGGCAAAGCATGCGCCACCGCCGCGCTGATTGAGGACAGCGCGGAATGGGACCCGGCAGGATGGCGAACCCGGGCGGAGGCAGACGGCAACGGTTACAAGCTGCATGGGCGAAAGATGTTCGTGACCGACGCCTGCGCCTCCTCGTTTGTCGTCGTTGCCGCCAGGCTCAGCGGGGAGATGGCGCTGTTCGCCGTCAGCAAGGATTCCGCCGGCTCCGGGATCTGCCGTCTGAAAGGCATGGACCGGACGCGTCCGGTGTACGAGATGAAATTCGAAGGGACGCCGGCTGAGCTGCTGATGAAAGGGGCGGCGGCCGAAAACGCTCTGTCCCACGCGCTCGCCGTGGCCACGGTGGCGTTGGCGGCGGAAATGACGGGAGGCATGTCAAAGGTGCTCGAGTTGACCGTCGCTTACGCGAAAACGCGCAAACAGTTCGATCAGGTGATCGGAAAGTTCCAGGCAGTGCAGCACATGTGCGCGGACATGTTCCTGTGGACGGAAAGCTCGCGCTCGGCGGTCTATTACGCCGCCTATGCCCTGGACAAGAGGCTGCCGGAGGCGGCCACCGCGGTCTCGGTGGCCAAGGTCTATGCCGGCGAGGCCTATCGCGAAGTGGGCAATCGGGGAATTCAGGTGCATGGCGGCATGGGCTTCACGTGGGAGAACGACGTGCATCTCTATTACCGGCGAGCCAAAGCGTCCGAGAACGCATTTGGGGAGACGGGGGATCATCGGGAACGGATTGCCCGGCAGGTAGTTGGATAAAGGAGGCTCGAATGAAACGCTTCATGCTTACGCTGCTGCTCGCGCTGCCGTGCCTGGCGGCGAAAAACCTGAGCATCTACTTTGTCGACGTGGAAGGCGGCCAGGCGACGCTGCTGGTGTCGCCGGCGGGCGAATCGCTGCTGGTGGACACCGGCTGGCCAGGGTTTGAAGGGCGCGACGCCGGCCGGATCGCGGAGGCGGCGAAGAAAGCCGGCGTTGCCAGGATCGACTGGCTGATCATCACGCATTTCCACACCGATCACGTGGGCGGAATCGGGCAGCTCGCCGCCAGGATGCCGATTCTGAATGTTGTCGATCATGGGCCAACCGTCGAGAGCGGAAAGAGCCCCGAGCAACTGTACAAGGTCTATGAAGAGGTGGCCGGCAAGGCCAAACGGCACACGGTAAAGCCAGGGGACCGCTTGCCTGTAAAGAGCCTGCAAGTGGACGTGCTGTCGGCCGACGGCGATGTCGCGCGGCGGCCGGGCAAGCCGAATCCTCTGTGCGCGGGTGTCGCGAAAAAAGACGAGGACAAGAGCGAGAACGCGCGCAGCGTCGGCGTGGTCGTCACTTACGGCAAGTTCCGTTTTCTTGATTTGGGCGATCTGACCTGGAACAAAGAACTCGATCTGGCGTGTCCGGAGAACCGCATCGGCAAAGTGGATGTGTACCTGACGACGCATCATGGCGCAGACTCGAGCGGCCCGGCGGCGCTGGTGCATGCGGTCGCGCCGCGGGTGGCGATCATGAACAACGGCGAGAAAAAGGGCGGAACCCCGCCGGCGTGGCAGGTTGTGAAGCAATCTCCCGGGCTGCTGGACATGTGGCAGCTTCATTTTTCCGCGGCCGGCGGAAACGGGAACAACGTGGAAGAGCAGAAGATCGCGAATCTGCTGGGTCAGGAGCAGGGACATTCCATCATGGTCGAGGCGCAATCGAACGGCAAGTTCACGGTCGTCAACTCGCGCAATGGGCACAAGAAGAGTTACTAGGGCGGCGGTGGTTCAGGCCGGATCGGTGTTGTTCGACACGCCGGCGACGCTCGACAAACTCGAGCGCTTCACTGAAGAGGCGGGGTCGCAGGGCGCGCAACTGGTGGTGTTCCCCGAAGCGTTCATCGGCGGTTATCCGAAAGGAATGAACTTCGGGGCCGTCGTGGGACACCGGACGGTGGAAGGACGCAAGGAGTTCGGGCGCTATTTCCAATCGGCGATTGCCGTGCCCGGCGCCGGGACGGAACGGATGGGCGAAGCGGCCAGGCGGCACGGGGTATGGCTGGTGGCCGGGGTGATCGAGCGTGACGGCGGGACGCTCTATTGCACGGTCCTGTTCTTTTCGCCGCACGGCGTGCTCGAGGGCAAGCATCGCAAGGTGATGCCCACGGCGATGGAGCGGCTGGTGTGGGGCTACGGCGACGGCTCGACGCTGGCGGTGATCGAGACGCCGCTGGGCAGACTCGGCGCCGTGATCTGCTGGGAGAACTACATGCCGGCGATGCGCATGGCGATGTACGCCAAGGGAATCGAACTCTACTGCGCGCCCACCGTGGACGACCGGGACACATGGGCGCTGTCCATGCGGCACATCGCCTTCGAGGGGCGCTGCTTCGTCCTGAGCGCTGTCCAGCACACGGACAAGATCCGCGGCGGCAGCATCATCGTGAATCCGCAGGGCGTCCCGCTGGCCGGGCCGGTGTATGGAGAAGAAGAAATCCTGATGGCGGAGCTGGACCTCGACGAGATCGCCGAGGGCAAGTACGATCTCGATGTGACGGGCCACTATGCGCGGCCGGATATTTTTCAGATTCGGGTGAATGAAGCGCCGGCGCGGGCGGTGGCGCTCGAGGCTAAGGAAGCTCTCCCACCGACAACGTGAGATCGCGGCTCCGGTTGCCGCCGCGCTCCTCGACGGTGATCCTGCCGTCCTTGTAGGCGACTCGCGAAACCCCCTGGTAGTCCTTCGGAATGCGCAACAGAAACGCGGCGTAAGAGCGGTCGTGGGTCTGGCCGGGCTCGATCCACTCGAAGATGCCGCGGCCGAAGATGCGGTTTTTCTTCACCAGGACGGGGAAAGGCTGGTGGAGACCAGTGGTGCCGAACTCGAGGCCGCGCGCCTGCGGACGCCCGTTCTCGACGTGGCGCCAGATGTTGAGCCAGGGATAGTCCCGTGTGGCCCAGATGTAGCCGATCAGCAGCTCTTTGGAAGCCGTCGCGGCGGTGACCCAGCCGTATTGCTCGTCGATGACGAAAGAAACGACATTGGGGTCCGGGTCGGTGGTGAGATGGCGGAGGTTCACCGGCTGGCCGTCCTTGAGCGCCTGGGGCCACCAGACGGAAGGTTCTTCAGGGTTGGGGAGCGGCGAGGACTGCATGAGACCGCGGCGCGCATTGGAATCGACGACAGTGCCGGTGTCGAGGAAGGGCGGGCCGATGGTGGGATGCTGCACCATGTTGTATGGGCGTCCGAGCTTGTTGCGATTGGCGACGGTTTCGGTGACGATCAGCACAGGCGTCCATTCGTGGAGGCGAGCCGTGCGGGTGACGTCCAGCCCGGCCATCGGGAGGTGCGCGGTCATGCGCACCTCGGCTTTCGAGCGGCTCTCCGCTTTCCATTCCACTCGAGTGGCTTCGCCGTGGAAGGGCATGCCGTTGCTGGCTTCGGCTTCCGAGGGCTGGCCCCAGCGGTCCAGGCAGAGGAAGTGGCCCATGGGACGCGCTTCCAGGCCCGGCGAGCGATCGTTCCAGACAAGCGGGTTCAGCGGCAGATCACGCAGTTCGAAGCGGACGATGGAGCCGCCCAGCCGGTCGATGACTGCGCGGGCGGAGGCGGTTTCGAGCGTAGCCGATGGGCGCGTCTGTGCGGAGGCGCTCAAAAGGGCGGTGAGGAACAAAAGTGCGTGTCGCATGTGCTACTGCGGCTGCCAGCGCTCATCGAAGAATCCTGCCTCGGCGATGCGGCCCGGGAAGCGGCCATCCGCCAGCGTGGAAACATCGACCATCGCCCAATCCGGCAGCTTGGGGACCTGGCGGGCGTTGTTGAGGTAATCGAACTCGCGGAAGGTGAATCCCGAATTGAGGACCACGTAGCGCGTTGGATTGAGCGGATTGGGGTAGATGAGCACAGGGTAGTGCCGGCCCGACGCGAACTGGCGCGCCCCAAGGGTGACGGATTCCTTGTTCCAGTGCACTGGAAGGCGATCCGCGATGCGCGTGAGCAGGCGGTTGCTTGACGGATCTCCCCAGAGCACGAGGTTGGCGGATGCGATGTCGGCGTCTGTCACTTCGCTGTCCTTGCGAACAATGGCGTCACCGCGGAAATGACGCCGCCATTCGCGGATGGATCGCTCCTGTTCGGCGGCGATGCGCTCGGTGACAGGGCCGTCGAGCATGGGCTCGCCGGTGGGCAGAACGAAAATGAAGCGTCGCAGGAAGGCGTCGTCGATGGGGCCCTGGAGTTGGTGGCGCTTGTGGAGACCAGCCTCTCGAGGCGAGGAGACAGCCTGCCATTGCGCTCCGGTCTTGCGGAGGTGCGCACGGAAAGAGCGGTCGGTGGCAGGCGGCGCCAGGGATTCCACACGCTGGCCGTCGATGAGGAAGACCGGCCGGGCATCCGGCGCGAGCGGGCAGCCGCCGGGACCGAAGTCCACGGTGAGTGCATCGACATTGGCGGTGGCCGTTTTGATGCTGCGTTCATCCACGACCTCGGCGAGAACCGTGGCGCGCTCCCAATGCCGCACCAGTGAATCGACGAGGATCCATTTCATGCGGTTGTAGGCGAGCGTGTAGGTGGTGAACTTGATCGTTCGGGGATACGGATCACGGCCGCGCCCGGCGATGGCGCTGATACGGCGATCGATCTCGATTTTCGAGTCCGGGTGATATCTGTGCGGCGTCTGCGGCCCGATGATGTGAGTGAGCTGCATGCCCTCCTTTTCGAGGAAACGGGCTATGATGTCGGCGGCCTGTTTCTGGCGGTCGATTTCGCCGGAGTAGGCGACCAGCGGAAGATTGAAGAAGTTGAGCGCGTATTCAGTCGCATCGTAAAGGCGCCACAGCTTTTTCTCCCACCAGTTTGGCTGGACAGGGTCGCGGGCGATGTTCAGGAACTCGGCGGATTCGCTGAATCCGGCGCCGGGCGCGGCGGCGGCCCAGAGCCCGGCATGGTGAGCCGCCAGATGCCAGGCGGCGGCCCCGCCCATGGAAAAACCGCGCACCGAGATGCGGTTCTCATCGATCAGGTAGTGGCGCTGGACGGACGCCAGAGCCTCAAAAAGATCCGTCTCGCCAGCGAACTTGTTGGCGTTCGAGTAGCGGCCGTAAAGGTGGAGCACGATGGTGTCCGGCGGAGTGAACTCGCCGGGGCGCGTCTGGCGGTCGATGAGGAAATTCACTTCGCTCAGCGTCTCATTGCGCCCGTGAAACCATGCGTCCAGACGCCACCGGCGCGCCGGGGAAGAAGACCAGTTGGGCGGGATCACGAGCCCGTAGGGCTGGATCGAGTCGTCGATGTGGGAGCGGTAGCCGCGGACCACCAGTCCGCCCGTCCTGCTCCAGGGCGCTTCTCCGCGGGCAAGCTGCGCGGCCCGTTCCAGGCCCTGTTTGAGCAGGTCCCTGGCGCGTCCGATTTCTTCCGGTTTAAAGAATTCGTCGTAGGTGAGTGCGAACCGCACGGCCTCGCGGAAAATCAGCACATCGGGCGCGAGCGGATGATCCTTGATCTTCCCGATGGCGTCGGAAAGGCGGACGAGACTTTCTTCAAGTTCCTTGCGATCAACAGCCGAAACAGCGACGCCCGGCGGCGGCACCGGCCGCTCGGCGGCTTTGAGGGACAGCAGGAGAGCAAAGGCAATCACGATCCGCATGGGTTCAGATCCTGTGGAATCCCTTCAGGATATCGCGGGTTGCGTAGCGCAGGGCCACCGGCCGGCCGTGCGGGCAGCTCATCGGATACTCGGTGGCCGCCAGCTCCCGCAGAAGCCATTCGATTTTGGCGGAATCGAGGCGCGTATTAATCTTGATGGCGGCGCGGCAGGCGATCGAGGCGCACATGGCCCTCCGCAGATCATCGAGCGAGACGCTGCGGAGCTCGTTTTCGGCGATCTCGAGGATCTCGAAAATGAGCTTTTCCGCATCGGCGACGCCGGCCGCCGCGGGCGCCGATTTCACCGCGATGGTACGGTTGCCGAAGGGCTCGGTGTCGAAGCCGACGGCTTGCAGTTCCTCGCGGATGCGGTTGTATTCGATCCCTTGGGCGGGCGTCAGATCGAGGATGAGCGGCATGAGGAGGTTTTGCATTTCCACTTTGCCGGCCGCGCGCTGGCGAAGCACTTTTTCAAACAGAATACGCTCGTGCGCCACGTGCTGGTCAATGATCCAGAGGCCGTCCCGGCCGGCCGCCACGATGAAGGATTCCTGCAACTGGCCCAGCGGCCGCAGATCTCCAAGAGCCTCCATCGAGGGCGGCGCGTCGAGAATGGCGTCCTCAGGAAAGGCGCCGTGCGTCTCCGGAATCCGGAGCTTAACGGGCGTAGCCGCGATGGGTGCGGTTTCCACGGCGATGGCAGCATCCTCGAAATCGAAACGAGGCGCCGCCGCCGGTTGCGGCCGCAGAACGAATTCAGGCAACTGCGCCTGCTCGACGGCTGTCAAGGGCTGTAGAAAATCGGAGACAGGGGGATCGAACCGCTCGTTCTCGACACGCTGTGTGAACTCGGAGTAAGGAAGCTCGGCCGCCGGCTGCGGAGTCTCCCGGGCGGGAACGCTCGAAACCGGGCGCTGGCGGGTGAGCGTCTCGAGGATCGCATCACGCACGAAGTCGTGGAGGAACGAGCCACGCTTGAAGCGGACTTCGGTCTTGGACGGGTGCACATTGACGTCCACTTCCTCCGGCGGGCACCCGACGAACAGGAGGGCAAAGGGGAACGCGTGGGGCGGGATCACATTGTGATAGGCGGATTGCAGCGCGTGCAGCAGCAGGCGGTCTCGAATCAGGCGGCGGTTGACGAAAAGGAAAATCGAGTTGCGATTGCTCTTCTGCACCTGCGGGCGCGAGATGAACCCGCTCAGCCGGAACACGACCGGTGCGCCTTCTTCGCCGTCCTCGGCAATTTCACCGGGCACTTGCTTCGCGATTTCGCCCAGCTCGACCAGATCCTCGAGCGTCCGGCTCCCGAACACCTGGTAGAGTCGCTCGCGAAGAGTCTCGACGGGCGTGGCCAGCAGGAGCTGCGAGCTGTTGTGACGCAGTTCAAAGCTCTTGTCGGGATGCGCCAGCGAGTAGTGGGTGACCAGCGACGCGATGTGCGCCAGCTCAGTCTGCTCGGAGCGGAGAAACTTCCTCCGCGCGGGCACATTAAAGAAAAGATCGCGAACGGTGATCGTCGTGCCCGGTGTTCGGGCAATCTCTTCATACTTGTGGATCTTGCTGCCGGCGATCTCGACCATCGAGCCGGTGGACTCCTCGGAGGCGCGTGTCTCGAGAATCAGCCGGGAGACAGAGGAGATGGACGGCAATGCTTCCCCGCGGAAGCCGAGGGTGGCGATCGAGAACAGGTCGCCGGCGGCGCGGATCTTGCTGGTGGAATGGCGCTCGAAGGCAAGCAGGGCGTCGTCGCGGAGCATGCCGCCGCCGTTATCCACGAGGCGGATCAGGCGGCGGCCGCCGGCTTCCACATCGACCCGCAGGTCGGTGGCGCCGGCATCGAGCGAGTTCTCGAGCAACTCCTTGACGACGGAAGCCGGCCGCTCGACAACTTCTCCGGCGGCGATCTTGTTGGCCAAATCGTCGGAGAGGATCTGGATGCGGCCCATGGGGGACATTGTATCGAGTTCAGCCGGATCCTTGAGCCGCGCCGGATCGAAGGAGGATCGGCACAGCGTGCTACGCTACGGAAATCGCCGCCATGACTTCGCGAATCCTGCTGGCCACCATTGCGCTGAGCCTCGCGGCGGGTGCGCAGACCAAGCTCCTGCGCTTCCCGGATCTTCATGGGAACGATGTCGTCTTCACCTACGCCGGCGACTTGTGGAAAGCGTCCGCCGCCGGCGGCCTGGCATCGCGGCTGACGGCGCATCCTGGACTCGAGATCTTCGCCAAGTTCTCTCCCGACGGCAAATGGATCGCGTTCACCGGGCAATACGACGGAGACGAGCAGGTCTACGTGATTCCATCCATGGGCGGCGTACCCAAGCAGTTGACCTATTACCCGGCCCGCGGCCCGCTGCCGCCGCGGTGGGGCTGGGACAACATCGTGATGGGGTGGACGCCGGATGGCAAAGGCGTCGTATTCCGTTCCTTGAGGGACCACTTCTCGGTGGGCGACGGACGGCTGTACGTGGTTGCGCCCGAGGGCGGGCTGCCGAAGGCCCTGCCGATGCCCTACTCGGGAGCCGGCGATCTGTCGCCAGACGGAACCAGGATCGTGTATTCGCCGCTGGCGCGCGACTTTCGCACCTGGAAGCGCTATCAGGGCGGTTGGGCGCAGGATCTTTACGTCTTCGACCTGAAGACGCATCAACTCGAACCCGTGTCGCACAGCCCGCGCACCGAACGCGATCCCATGTGGATCGGGAGCAGGATCTGCTTTTCGAGCGACCGCACCGGCACCATGAATCTCTACGAGTTCGACCCTGAAACGAAAAGAACGCGGGCGCTCACCGACTACAAAGATTGGGACGTGCGCTGGGCCAGCAAAGCCAACGACGGGCGGATCGTGTTTGAGCTGAACGGCGAACTGCACGTGATCGACGTGAAACCGGGAAGCAGGCCGCGCAGGATCGCGATTCAAGTGCCCAATGACGGCGTAGCCAGCCGGCCCGCGCCAAAGAACGTGGGCCATCAGGTTGCTTCGATCGCCCTGAGTCCAAAAGGAGAGCGCGCCCTGCTCGAGGCGCGCGGCGATGTGTTCACCGTCCCGATCGAAAGCGGGCCCGTCCGCAACCTGACGAAATCTTCCGGCGCCCACGACAAAGCGCCGGCATGGTCTCCGGATGGAAGCAAGATCGTCTTTCTTTCCGACCGCAGCGGCGAGGAAGAGCTGTATCTGATCAACCAGGACGGCTCCGGACAAGCGGAGCAATTGACCAGGGACGGAAAGGCGATGCGGTACCAGCCGCAGTGGTCTCCGGACGGCAAGAAGATCGCCTTCTCGGACAAGGACGGCAAGTTGTACGTGCTGACGCTGGCGGATAAGTCGGTGAAAGAGGTGGCCGATGAGCCGCGGGATCAACTGCTCGATTACGAATGGGCGCCCGACAGCGCGCACCTCGCCTTCAGCATGACGGGCTCGAACGAGAACAACGCCATCTACATCTGGAGCGAAAAGGAGAACAGGCTTCAAAGGGTGACCGATGAGCTGTTCGAGTCGCGCCAGCCGGCCTGGGATCCGGAGGGCAATTACCTTTACTTCATCAGCGAGCGCGATTATGCGCCGTTGATCAGCAACAATGAGTGGAATTACGCCACCAGCCGGAACCGCGGCATCTTCGCACTTGCGCTGCGCAAGGACGCCAGGCATCCGTTTCCCCCCAAGAGTGATGAAGTGACGCCCGAGACAAAGGCGGAGGAGAAGAAGGCGGACGAGAAGAAGGCGGAGTTTCGCATTGATTTCGATGGCATCGAAACACGCGTCGCCCGCGCCCCCCTGCCCGCGCACAACTACCATGGATTGGCCGCGATCAAGGGACATCTGCTCTACGTGCGCGGCGGCAACTTCTTCTACGGGCGCGACCCGGATGTGCAGCCGGAGCTGGTGATTTATTCGCTGGGCGACCGCAAAGAAACAGTGCTGGCCGAGAATGCAACAAGCGTGGCGCTGTCGCCGTCGGGGAACAAAGTGCTGGTGCGGCAAGGACAGGGCCCGGCGCAGACGTTGAACCTGTATGACGCCACTCCGCGCGGCCGTGACACGCGCAAGACGCTCTCGACGGCGAACCTGGTGGTGGACCGCGTGCCCTCGCAGGAGTGGAACCAGATCTTCAACGAAGTATGGCGCCGGTTCCGCGATTTCTTCTATGTCCGGAACATGCATGGCTACGACTGGGAAGGGCTGCGGCGGCAGTACCAGCCGCAACTCGAGTACGCGGGCCACCGCGCGGATCTCAACTATGTCATTGGCGAGATGATTTCCGAGCTGAATGTGAGCCACGCTTACATCGATGGGGGCGATTTCGAGGTTCCCCCGCGCCCGCAGGTCGCCTTGCCGGGCTGCCGCTTCGAACTGGACGAAGCGAGCGGACGGTACAGGATCGCAAAGATCTTCCGCGGCCAAAACGAAGAATCCGTCTACCGCGCACCGCTCACCGAGATCGGCGTGGATGCAAGAGTGGGCGATTATGTTCTCGAGATCGAGGGCGAGGAGCTGGCGACGCCCGCCAATCCGTACAGGCTGCTTCGCGGCAAGGCGAACCAGCCGGTGCGGCTGTTGCTGAACGACAAGCCGGTGAAAGAAGGCGCGCGGGAGGCGGTGTTCAATCCTGTTCCGAACGAGAGCAATCTGATCTATCTCGAAATGGTGGAGAGCAACCGGCGCAAAGTCGGGCTCATGACCAACGGCCGCGTTGGCTATCTGCACATTCCGAACATGGGGGCCGAGGGCATCCGCGAATTCATCAAGTGGTACTACGGCCAGATCCGCAAGGAAGGGCTGATCATCGACGTGCGGGGCAACGGCGGCGGCAATGTGTCGCCGATGCTGATCGAGCGGCTGCGGCGCGTCCTGCTCGGCACGCGCTTCAGCCGGACCAATGATTACCCGACGACGTACCCGCAGCAGACTTTCCAGGGACACATGGTCTGTCTGCTGAGCGAGACGTCCGCGTCGGACGGGGACATCTTCCCGCACATGTTCCGCCAGGCCGGCCTGGGTCCGCTGATTGGGAAACGATCGTGGGGCGGCGTGGTCGGCATTACCAACCGCGGAACGCTCGTCGATGGCGGTGTCGTGAACGTTCCGGAGTTCGGAACGAACGCTCCCGACGGGAGCTGGGTGATCGAGGGTGAGGGCGTAAGGCCGGACATCGTGGTCGAGAACGATCCGAAATCGCTGATCGAAGGCCGTGATCCGCAACTGGAGCGGGGCGTCGAGGAAGTGATGCGACGCATTCAGCAGAATCCGAAGAAGCTGCCGCAACGGCCGCCGGATCCGGTTCGGACGAAGTAGTAGGATTCCGCTGCGCCAGGATCAGGGAACCACCACGCCGCGGTCCGCCAGCAACTCGCCCGTGCGCTGCTGAAGCGTCAGCAGGGCGCGGCGATAACCTACGGTCTGCGTCACCAGAGATGATTCGGCCTGGGTCAGATCGTTCTGGGCGGCGAGCACGAAAAAAATCGTTGTCGTGCCAAGCTCATACTTCTTTTGCTCGGCGTCGACTCTCTTCTGCGCCAGATCACGCGCGATTTGGGCGAGCTTCACGCTGGCCCGGCTGTTCTCGACCTGGTTGATCGCATTCAGCACCTCGAGCCGGATCTGCTGCTCGGCGTTGCGGATGGTGAGCATGTCGCGCTTGCGCTGCACGCTAACGTCGGCCAGGTCCGCCGCCGCGCGCCGGTCCCGGATCGGGAGATTCAGGGTCAGCGTAAAGTTGTAGATCGGAAAATCAAAGCCGAACATTTGAGTGAACGCGTCCGAGATGCCGCCGGGGATGGGGCGGAGGGCAGTGCTCACGGAGGTGAGGCCGGTTCGAGGGTAGAAAGTGCCGCCGCGGCCGGTGGTGGTGTAGCCGCCTCCCAGACTCAGGTTGGGAAGAAGCGCGTTCCGGACGCTCTTGAGGTTCAAATCGTCAATATCGAGGCTCTGGTACGAGGATTTCAGGTCGGGCCGCACCTCCATGGCTCTGGCGATCGTCGCTTCCTTGTCAATCTCCGCCGCGTCCGTGGGAATCGTCACAGGCTCGGTGAGGACAATGGGGAGTTTGCGGATATCGGGGTCCAGGTCGGCGCCCATCTGGCGGCGAAGCTGGTCCTCGACCTGGGCCAGCCGGTAGCGCGCCTGCGTAACGAAGATCTCCGCGTTCGCGTATTGCGCCTGGGGCTGGAAGATCTCCAGCGGCGAAGTGGCGCCCAGCTCCAACTCCCGCTGGGCTCGCTTCAAGGCGGCATCGTTCAGTTGCAGGGATTGCTCCTGCACACGCAGGTTCTCGCGGGATTCGATCAGGTTCCAATACGTTGCCTCCGCCAGCGAGACGATGCGCAGAAGATTATCCTGCAGGTTGTATTCGCTTTGGCGCAGGCGGCTTCGGGCGATACTGATGGGCAGGCGTGTGATCTCGCGGCCGCGGCCGCGCAGCAGCGGCTGCGTAAAGGAGAAAGCAAGGTTCGTCGTAAAGGAAGGATTGAAGGTCTGGAACTGGCTGTTGGTCGAGAATTTCTGGCCGTTCAATCCCGCCGACAACTGGGTCCCGGTGGAAAGCAACTGGTTGTAAGTGGACGCGAACGGCTGATTGAGCTGGCTGAGGACAAGAGCGCCGGCCAGCACATCGGTGGTGGGCGCACTGGTCCGGGTGGCCGAAAACCGCGTGAACAGCGTCGGGTCAAAGATGCCGAATGCCCGGGTGATGGCGTTTCTGGGCAGCTCGACGGACAGCCGCTGGATCTCGATATCCGTGTTGTTGGCCAGCACGAGATCCATGAAGTTCTTGAGCGATAGCTCGAGCTTGTTGTCAACGACGAAATCCGCCAGCCGCACCGGCGGGCGAAGCTGCACACGCGGGATGTGCGGTTCGAAGTGATGCCGGAACCAGGCGCCTTTGGGGAAGGTTGGCGCCTCCGGATGGAGGACGGACGGCTCTTCGTATCTGGCAGCGACAGGCCGGGCCGGCGGCTCCTGGGCGGCGGATTGCTGCGCCAGCCAAGGGAACACGCCTGCCGGCAGGACACACAGTAACAGCGTTCTCATTTCCGGTGAGGACCTCATAGGAAACTATTCGTAGCGGATCGCCTCGATGGGATCCAGCTTGGCCGCCTGGACGGCCGGATAAATGCCAAACAACAGCCCGATGCCGACGGACACTCCAAAGGCGACGGCGATGGAACCGGTGGTGACGACGGTGGACCAGCCCGCGGCCGCGGCGATAATGCGCGACAGCGAAAAGCCGAACGCGATGCCGATCAAGCCGCCGACGATCGAGATCATGACGGCCTCGGTCAGGAATTGGCGCACAATATCGGACTGCCGCGCCCCGATGGCCCGGCGGATGCCGATTTCGCGCGTTCGCTCGAGCACCGTGGCCAGCATGATGTTCATGATGCCGATGCCGCCGACCAGAAGCGAAATGCCGGCAATGCAAATCATGACGATGGAGAAGATCGCCTGGGTGCGCTTGCGCTGCTCGAGCAACCCGGCGGGGACGGTGACGGTGAAATCGCCGGCATCCTTGTGGGTGGCCGCCAGAATGGCGCTGACGACGCTGGCGGTTTCCACCGAATCCGTGTCGCTCTTGACCTTGATGTAAATACCGTCGATTTCATCCTTCAGATAGCTGTTGTTGTCCTCAAACCGCCGCATCACCGTGTTCAAAGGCGCGATGATGAGGTTGTTGCGATTGACGACCTCAAGACCCTCGACATCGGAATCAGCCGTCGCCTGCTGGGCGAGCACGCCGATCACCTGGAGCCAGATGTCGTTCACCTTGACATATTTGCCGACGGCATTATCGTAACCAAGCAGGTTGACTTTCGCGGATTCGCCAAGCACGCACACCGGAGCGGAACGGCCGTTATCCTCCTCGCTGAAGAAGCGGCCTTCGACCACCTTCAGCGCGTTGATGCCGATGTAGTTGGGCTCGACGCCGATCAGCAGCGGCGGCTCCTGCGCCGTCTTGGGCAGCACCTTGCCCGGCTTGAAGCGCTTGCGGGGGGTGAGCGCTTCGATCCCTTGAACATTCTCCGCGATGGCGCGAAAGTCGCGGAAGGTGAGTCCGGGCGATATTTGACGGCGCGCTTGAAGCTCGTTGCGGTCCACGGCCTCCTTCGCCTCGATGATGATGTTGTTGACGCCCAGCAGGTCGATATAGCTGATCATCTCCTTCTCGACGCCGGCGGTAATGGCCAGCATCGCGACCACGGCGCCGACGCCGAAAATCATGCCCAGCATGGTGAGCAGGCTGCGAAGTTTGTGCACCAGCAGGCTGGACAGCCCCATGTAGATTTCGGGAAGGTAACCGGTCAGCATCTTACTTCGTCCCTCCCACTGGCAGAGCGCTGCTGGCGCTCCCTTTGGATTCCTGTTTCTTCCTGTCGCCCGGCTTGGCGTACGGATCCGCCATCGCGACGATATCACCCGGCTGAACACCGGAGCCCAGCACAACCGTGGACTCGGTGCGCCTGGAGATGGTGACGAAGCGCTGTTCGAATTTCTGGCCCGCCTTCAGGTAGACGAACCACTTGTTGTCTTGTTCAAAGATGGCCTGGTTGGGCACGTGAATGGCATTGGAGATCTTTTCCACGATGATCTCCACGTCGGCGAGCATCCCGGGACGCAGAAGCACATCCAACTGAGAATCTTCTTCCGGAGGCGGAGGAAGTTTGGCGCTGTCGAGCTCCTTCTGGCTGAATTGCTGGGCGGCGCCCATACCGAATCCGGCCGGGAAGCCCATGTTCTGCGCCGTGTCGCCGCCACCGCCGCCACGCCCGCCGCCGCCACGTTCGCCGCGTTCCCGGCCACCTGCGCCACCGCCGGCAAAGGCTTCCCCGCCGCCGCGGCCTTCACCGCCCTGACGGCGGCCGCCGCCGCCGCCCATTCCCATCACCATGCCGGCCGGCAAGTTGATCCCTGCCTTTGCCAGTTCGGCCTGCAACTTCTTCTGGAATTCGGTGCGCTCTTCCGGAGTCATGTCTTGCGGGCTCTTGCCGCTGGAGAGTTTGCGGAACACCTCGCGCATCTTGTTGCGCTGTTCCTCCGACATGCCGCCCATGCCGCCGGGGCCGCCGGCGCCGCCCGCACCGCCGGGCCCGCCGCCGAAGGTCAGCATGCGAGGACCGCCTTCGCCCTGCCCCATGCCGCCCGGACCACTTGTCATACTCATGCCCCCAGGTCCGCCCGGTCCTCCGGCCGTACCACCGCCCCCGAAGGTGAAGGAACTCATCGCGACCGGCTTCTTGCGGTTGGCCTCCGCCGTTGCCAGGATTTTCTCGATCTGCGCAGGCGAAGCGCCCAGCGCCGACAGGAGCTGACGCATGTCGACTGAGAACACGACATCGAATTTTTTCGCCGGATCGTTGGAGAACACATTCGAGCTCGCCGTGCCGCTCATCGATTTGATCGTGCCGGTGAGCCTGGCGCCGGGAATGGCGTCCAGTCTCATGAGCACATCCTGGCCTTCCTGGAGATTGGCCCGGTCCAGCTCGCCCACGCGGCTCACCACTTCGAGCTCCGACAGGTCCAGAACGTCGGCCACGGGAATCCCAGGCTGCACCTGATCGCCTTCGCGGACGTCGGGAATCTGCATGCCTGGCACGAAGAACGAAGAGGAGCGGTTTTGCCGGATCGCCACCAGTCCGGTAATCGGCGAAAGCAGTTTCACCTGTTGCAGGCGCTGTCTCCAGCGGTTCAACTCGAGAACCGCTTTGTTCTTGCGCTCGTTCAGAACGGCCAGCTCGGCTTCGGACTGCTCGCGGCGCGACTTGATGTCGCTTTCCAGTTGTTTCAGGCGGCGCCGGGACTCTTCCAGGTTCAGCAGATTCTTCTTGGCGTCGATGGCCGAAAGCAGCTCGTTGCGCTTCACTTCCAGCTCGGAGCGGCGCACCGAATAGCGCGTGCGCAGCAATTCGACCTCGTCCTGGTTATCGCGAATGGCCTGATCCGCGCGGGCTTTCTTAATCTGCTCCTCAACCTGATCCAACTCGAGCTGGCTCTCCTCCAGCCGCGACAGCAGCTCGGAGTCATCGAACTCGACTACCAGGTCCTTCTCGCGCGCCATGGCGCCCAGGGGCGCCAGTTGCGTCACCTGGACGGTGCCGAACAGATTCGGGGCGGCCAGAGTCACTGAGCGAACGGCGCGCAGCTCGCCGCGCGAGAACGAGCGCACGGTCACCTCGCCGCGGCGCACGCGCGTCGTGGCCACCTGCTGCTGCCGCTGAGGCAGAGACTGAAAGTAGCGGTAGCCGTACCAGGCCGCGCCGGCGACCAGGCCCGCCAGAATCAGGCGAAAGAGAAGCTTTTTCATCGAATCAAATCCCGTGGAGTTCCCAACTACAATTTCTTGGCCCGCTTGGCGGCTTCGACAGGATTCTCGAGGGCGACCGCCTCGCCTTCCTTGAGACCGCGCAGAACGACGATCTCCTTGTCATTGCGCTTGCCCACCTCAATCGGGCGGATCTCGAACTGCGTTCCGCGCTGCACATAGACAGCCGGTTTTCCGTTGTACATGACGCTGGCCTGGATGGGGATCAGCAGGCTGTTCGTCACACTCTCGATGACCACCTCCGCCGAGGAACTCATTCCCGGACGCAAGCGTTTGTCGAGGCTCTTGAGGGTCGCGCGGGCGGCAAAAAACTTCTCGCGGGTGCCGAATCCGCGCTCAATCACCGTCGCGATCGGGCTGATCCAGTCCAGAACCGCCTCGAAGTCCTTATCCGGAATGGCGTCGACGCTGAGGCGCAGCTCCTGGCCCAGCTTCAGACGGCCGCGATCCACCTCATCCAGCTTCAGCTCGACACGCATTTCCGACAGATCCGGAATCTCGGCGATGGCGGCGCCGGTCCAGGCGCGGTCGCCTTCCTTGAACGGCGGCGGAGCGGAGCCGAACGAGCCCTGGCTGCGCTGGTTGGGAAGCACATTGACAATCCCTTCGATGGGAGCGTGGATCACCATCTTGGAGAGATACCCCCGCGTTCTCTCAAAGTCGCGGGCAGCTTTGTCCTTCTTCTGCTGCAACCGCTCGAGGTCCGCCTCCTGGGAAACATCGTGCGCCTTGAGCGTCGTCTTCACCTGGGTCAGCTCGCCATCGGAGATGGTCACGTCGATGCGGTTCTTGGCCCCTTCGATCTCGCTCACCACCTCCGCCTTGCTGGCCTCGAGCTTGGCGCGTTCGAGATTGTACTCCGCGGTCATCAGATTCATGCCGTCCATCTCGTCGGTCATGCGGTGGGAGGCCTTGGTCTGCACGATCTCGCTGTCCACGGTCCGCACGCTGGTCGTGCGCTCGAGCATCTGCTGCTCCTGGCTGGCGGCGTCAAACTCGACCACTACCTCCCCTTTGCGGATCGGCTTGCCGGATTCGGCCAGCTTCACGATGCGGACTTCGGGAACCTGGGGCGCGGACAAAATCTCGGAACGCGTGCTGCGGATCTCTCCTCGTGTTTTGACGCTGATCACGAATTCCGCTTTGCGGACCTTTTGAACCGGCACTTCGATCTTGGTGGAGCTTTCGTTGTACTTGGAATAGCCGGCGTAGCCACCGCCGGCGCTCACGGCGGCAAAAATGGTCCACACAATGATCCGCTTGCGGCGCGAGCCGACTTGCCCCAGCCTCTGTTTGGGCTTCACGTCAACTGACATAACTGTTCAACACCTCATCCATCCGTGGTTGTCAGACCGATCCGCTAGGTAGAGCCCGGGGAGGAAGGTCTCTTGGAGACAGCCAGCGAGGGCTTGTCCTCGGCGACCACCTCGCCCGGCCTCAGGCCGGAGCGGACGGCAACATGCGAGTTGCTGGCCAGGCCCAGCTCGACGGCGCGCTTTTGCCAGCCGTCGATGGATTTCACCATCACATAAGGTTTTGCATTCTCGTCGCGGAAGATGGAAGCGAGCGGAGCAATGGCGGACGCCTGCTCCTGTTCCAACAGCACGTCGACGGAAACCGAGAGGTCCGGAATGACCCGCGGGTCCATCCTGTCGAGCTTGATGCGCACCGGAATCTCCTTGACGTAGCTGGCCCGCGCGCTGCTCATGTTGCTGCGCGGCATGGCGGCGACGGAGTAGACATGTCCCGGCAACTCCAGGTCGGGAAAAGCGTCAAAGCGGATGAATGCCTTGGCCCCGACGCGGATATGCTCGACATCGGTCTGGTTGATGGCCGCGTTGATAATCATCGAGCCCGGATCGACCACCCGCATGTAGGGAAAGCCAGGCTGCACGGGGTCCCCTTGCTGGATCTGCCCGAATTCACCGCCACGGAACATGGGGAGCATCACCACCAGGCCGTCCATCGGAGACCGCACCACCATCCGCTCGGCATTCGCCTCGTTGCGCTTCAGCTCCAGCTCCGACTGGTGCAGATCGAGGTCCGAAATGCGGAGTTGCGTTTCTTCCCCGGTCTGCACATAAGGAACTTCCTTGAGCAACTGAGCGTGCTTGGCATCGGCTTCCTCGAGGGCGAGCTTGAACCGCTCCGTTTCGATTTCCGAGCGCACGGGGATGGTCTTCAGATCCAGCTTCGCCTTTTCCATGTCGGACTTCGCGATGAGGATCGATTGCCCGTGCGCCTTGCGCGTCACCTCGAGATCCGCGACCAGTCGCTTCTTGCTGAGCCGCTGCTGCTCCACCCCCGTTTTGTAGTCGTCCACACGTTGCAGCATGTACTGCCGGTCGAATTCGGCCAGCTTGTCCCCCTTCTTCACGATGGAACCCGGCTTGATCAGGTCTTGAATAATGCTGCCGAAATCACCCATGGAAGACCCGCCCATCATGCTGGACATGCTCCCGCCACCGGGGCCGCCGCTGCTGCCATAAAGGGAGCCGGAAGTTGAGCCGAGCCCTTCCGAGCCCATCGAGGCACTGGCGGCCGAGGAAGAAGAACGGCTGCCCGATCCCCCGCTGGACCGCGAACCAGACGACTGGCGGCTGGTGGCGGAGCGGAAAGCGGTCGAGGCGCTGCGGACACCTCCGACCGATGCGCCACTCCCGGACCCGCCGGCGCCGGAACTGCCGGACAAGCCGGCGCTCGAGGATCCCCCTGCGGCGCCCGAGGTTGAGGCCGAAGCGCTGCTGGTGATGGAACCGCCCGACGAGCTGCTGGCTGAACTGGAGCTACGCGAGGATGAAGAAGACTCACCTCCGCCCGAGGAACCGCCCATCGACGCCGTCGAGCTGCCGCCGCCGCCACTGTCACCACTCTTGCGTCCGCCCATCCGGCCCATGAACGAGCCGCCGCCGCCACTGAAGCTGCGGCTGCCACGGAGCTGGGGCCCCAGGATGGTCACGAATTTCTCCGGGCCGGTCAGCCCCGTGAGGCGCATCGTCCTCATGAGGCTCCCGCCGGCAATCGTCGCTGTGCGAATCGACGCCGTCGAGGTTTGCCGTTTCGCAAGCGCTTCCTCGGCCAGAGTTCTTTGCCAGAGCCACGCGCCGGAGGCGATCACCGTGAGGACAGCAAGCAGCGTCAGCCAACGCCGGTGACGAGGGCGTCCGCGCTTTGGCGCCACCGGAACAAGCTGCGGTTCCGGCCGCACTGGAACAGGACTGTGTTTGGGTATGCTAATGGGTTGCATTGCTTAACCTTAAAGCCGCCTGGGGCCGCTTCAGACACGGATCACCTCAGGGCCTTTGCTCTACTTTATCCCAACAGCAAAGACGATGGGGAGCAAGAAAAGGTTATTCTGGCGGAGTCTGCTTACAAGTTATTCTTTTGCAACAAGATACGTGCTGTTATCCGCTCATGGAGGCCAGAAACTCCATGTTGCTCCGCGTCTTGTTGAGCTTCTCGAGCAGCAGCTCCATGGATTCGGTCGGCGACAGCGGGCTCAGGACCTTGCGCAAGACCCAGACGCGGTTCAATTCCTCCTTCGGCATCAGCAGTTCCTCCTTGCGGGTACCGCTCTTGTTGATGTCGATGGCCGGGAAGACGCGCTTGTCCACCAGCTTGCGGTCGAGATGGATTTCCAGGTTGCCGGTGCCTTTGAATTCCTCGAAGATGACGTCGTCCATGCGGCTGCCGGTGTCGATCAGCGCGGTTGCGACGATCGTCAGCGAGCCGCCTTCCTCGATGTTGCGGGCCGCTCCGAAGAAACGCTTGGGACGTTGCAGCGCATTGGAGTCAACACCGCCGGAAAGAACCTTGCCCGACGGCGGCACCACTGTGTTGTAGGCGCGCGCCAGACGGGTGATCGAATCGAGCACGATGACCACGTCGCGCTTATGCTCCACCAGTCGCTTGGCCTTTTCGATCACCATCTCGGCGACCTGAACATGGCGGGCCGCCGGCTCGTCGAACGTCGAGCTGATGACTTCGCCTTTTACCGAGCGCTGCATGTCGGTGACTTCTTCGGGCCGCTCGTCGATCAACAGAACGATCAGAACCACCTCCGGATGATTCGCCGTGATCGAGTTGGCGATGCTTTGAAGCAGCATCGTCTTGCCCGTGCGCGGGGGCGCCACAATCAGCCCGCGCTGCCCCCTGCCGATCGGCGTGAGCAGATCCATCACGCGGCCGGAGTTGTTTTCCTTGACTGTCTCCAGCTTCAGCCGCAAATGGGGATAGAGCGGCGTCAGGTTGTCGAAGAAAATCTTGTTGCGCGCTTCCTCGGGAGGCTCGAAGTTGATCGCATCCACCTTGATGAGCGCGAAATACCGCTCCCCTTCTTTTGGCGGCCGGATCTGGCCGGAAATCGTGTCGCCGGTGCGCAGATCGAAGCGGCGGATCTGAGACGGGGACACGTAGACATCGTCCGGACCGGGCAGGTAGTTGTATTCCGGTGCGCGGAGAAAGCCGAACCCGTCCGGGAGGCATTCCAGCACCCCCTCGGAGAAGATCAAGCCGGACTTTTCCGCCTGCGTTTGCAGAATCTTGAAGATCAGATCCTGCTTTCGCATGCCGGCCGCGCCCATCACCCCGAGATCCTTGGCGATCTGGTTGAGCTTCTGGATGGACATGTCCTTGAGCTCGACCAGATCGAGAGTCGGAGCGCCGTTCTTGGTCTCCCTGGGCGGCCGTTCCGGCCTCTCATGTGCCGGACCCGGCCTGTCAGCCCCCGCCTGTGCCGGTTTGGGCTCGGCGGGCTTCTTCTTCGGGACCCCGTCCCCGGGCGCCTTCGCTTCAGGTTTCGCCTCCGCCGGCTTGGCGTCAGGCGTGGTTTCATCGCCAACCGCTTCGGTCTTCTCGGCGGCCTCTAGCGGTTGCTGTTCTTGGTTTTCGAGATTGCTTGCCAAATTTCCCTCACTCCCTGGCCCGTCGAGGCCGAGAAAGTCAGCGGCGCCTGGTTCGGATGTTTTTCCCGAAGCGCCGCCATCACATCTGCTTTTTCGCGCTGCGTTCTCAGCTTATCGATCTTGGTTACAACGACCATAAACGGCTTTTGCTGGCACTCCAGCCACTGCTTCAACTCGAGATCTTTCTCCATCCAGCCTCGCCGGGCATCGACCAGCAGGAGACAGAGCGACAAGGTCTTGCGCCGGGTCAGATAGCATTCGATCAGGTGTTTCCACCGAGTCTTGTCTTGCGGAACCTTTGCATAGCCATAGCCCGGCAGATCGACGAAGTGCCACCGCTGGCCCACCCGGTAGAAACCGATCCACCGTGTGCAGCCCGGTGTCGCGCTTGTTCGCGCCAGTCCGCTGTCGTCCACCAGGCAGTTGATCAAGCTGGACTTGCCGACGTTACTTCGGCCCAGAAAGGCAATTTCCGGCAGAGACTCCGGCGGAAATTGCTCGGCCTGAACTGCCCCTATTATAAACTCTCCCGAGAACACGGTATTGCCTCGCTCGGGCGGTAAGCACGCCGTCGCGCGCTGCCCAAACAAGCCGCGCGGCGCACCCAGTCCTCAAAATCAGTGCGTCAAATTCTCTTCGGCTGGACGCGGCCCCATCTCGACAGGTTGCGCGGCGGGGGCCAGCGGGAGCGGCTCGATCTCCTTTTCGAGCGCCAGTTTGAGCACTTCGTCCATGGACTCGACAAAATGCAGCTTCATATCTTTCCGGATGTATTCCGGAATATCGGGCAGATCCTTTTCGTTGTCTCTGGGCAGAACGGCCTCGAAAATGCCATGCCGGTGCGCCGCCAGCAGCTTCTCCTTCAGGCCGCCGATGCCAAGCACGCGCCCGCGCAAGGTGATTTCGCCCGTCATGGCCATTTCGCCCCGGACCGGTATGCCCGTCAGCGCGCTGGTAATGCTGGTGGCGATGGTGATGCCGGCCGACGGGCCGTCCTTGGGGATCGCTCCTTCCGGCACGTGCAGGTGGATGTCCAGATGGCGGTAAAAGTCGCGCGTCAGGCCCAGCGTATGCGCCCGCGACCGGATGTAGCTCATCGCCGCCTGCGCGGATTCCTGCATGACGTCGCCCAGCTTGCCGGTGGTCGTCAGCTTGCCCCGCCCTTCCATGATGGTCGCTTCCGTCGTCAGGATCTGGCCGCCCATCTCCGTCCACGCCAGCCCGATGGTGGCCCCGATCTGATTATTCTTCTCCATGGCCATGTTTCGGAACTTCTGAGGCCCGAGGAACTCGGCGACCTTGGACATCTTCATCACCGTCTTTGCGGTGGGCTTCTTCTGGCTCTTGGCGGCCACCATTTGCCTGGCCACTTTCCGGCAGATGTTGCCAACTTCCCGCTCGAGGTTGCGCACGCCCGCCTCGCGCGTGTAGTACTGGATGATTTCCTGGAGTCCCTCGTCGGTGAACTCGAGGTCGGCTGCTTTCACTCCGGTTTGTTTGACCTGCTTGGGCACCAGGAAGCGCTTGGCGATCTCCATCTTCTCCAGTTCCGTGTATCCGGACAGCCGGATCACCTCCATGCGGTCCTGCAGCGCCGGCGGAACGGTGTGCAGCACGTTCGCAGTGGCGATGAAAAACACCTGGCTCAAGTCGTATTCCACGTCCAGGTAGTGATCCATGAACATGTAGTTCTGCTCGGGGTCCAGCACTTCCAGCAGAGCCGCCGATGGATCCCCCCGGAAGTCCGTCGACATCTTGTCGACTTCATCGAGCATGAACACCGGGTTCCTGGTGCCGGCTTTCTTCATCATTTGAAGAATCTGGCCCGGCAGGGCGCCGATGTAGGTTCGGCGATGGCCGCGGATTTCCGCTTCATCCCGCACACCTCCCAGCGAGAGGCGCACGAACTTGCGTCCGGTCGCCTTGGCGACGGACATGCCCAGCGAAGTCTTGCCCACTCCCGGCGGACCCACGAAGCACAGGATGGAACCCTTGGGCTCCTTGACAAGCTGCCGCACCGCCAGAAACTCGAGGATCCGCTCCTTGATTTTTTCCAGGCCGTGGTGATCCGATTCCAGCACCTGCTGTGCGTAGGCCAGGTCCCGGATCTCCTTGGTCCGTTTCTTCCAGGGCACGGCCAGCATCCAGTCCAGGTAGTTTCGCGACACGGTGGATTCGGCCGACATGGGAGGCATGTTCTCGAGACGTTTCAGCTCGGCTGTCGCTTTCTCCAAGGCGTCCTTGCTCATGCCCGCGGTTTCGATCTTCTTTTTCAGCTCGTCGATTTCGCTTTTCTCACCCCGGCCCAGCTCCTTTTGAATCGCCTTGATCTTTTCGTTGAGGTAGTACTCCTTCTGGGCCTTTTCCATCTGCCGCTTCACCCGCCCCTGGATGGTCCGGTCCATGTTGAGCTTTTCGATCTCGATATCCAGCATATCGGCGACCCGCGTCAATCGGTCCACCGGATCGAAGATCTCCAGCAGCTCCTGCTTCTCCTCGATCGTGAGCTGGAGGTTGGCGCCCACCGTGTCGGCCAGCTTGCCCGGATCATCCACGCGGATGGCCGCGATCATCGTCTCGTAGTTGAGGTTCTGGCTTAGCTTCACATACTGCTCGAACAACCCGGTCACCCGGCTCATCAGGGCGTCCAGTTGCGGGCCGGCTTCCACTTTGTAGTGGAATGTTTTGACGACCGCGCGGAAGAAACCCTCCTCTTCGCTGACGGAAACGATCTTGGCCCGCTCGACGCCCTCGACAAGCACTTTGATGTTGCCGTCGGGCAGCTTGAGGCTCTGCACAATGTTGGCGATGGTGCCCACGTGAAAGATCTCATCCGGCCGCGGCTCGTCGACCGAAGCGTCGTGCTGGGTGGCAAGAAAGATCTTCTTGTCGCCGGACAGCGCCTCTTCGAGAGCCCGCACACTGGATTCCCGGCCCACAACGAACGGGGTCATCATATAAGGAAAGATGACCACGTCCCGGATGGGCATCATCGGGAGCCGTTTGCTGTCGGATTTTTCCTTTGTTGTAAGCATGGGATTGATAGGAACCGGGCTCAGAAGCCGTTCCCGGCGACCCTCCTGTTGATCCTCCGACTAAAACACTACCTTACCCTATTGTGACCGGTTTTCGGGCGTGGCGGAAGCGGCCAATGACCCAGAGCCGCGGCTAGCCCGCCTTCTCGAGCAGAGCCAGACTGATTTTTTGCGACAACACCATCTCTTTGGTCACCACAAACTCGCGGACTTTCTTGTAGGAGGGCAGGTAGTACATCAAGTCCAGCATCAGGTCCTCCAGAATCATTCGCAACCCTCGTGCGCCGACTTTCCTCTCCAGCGCCAGGCTGGCGACCGCTTCCAGCGCGTCGTCGGTAAACTTCAGTCTAACATTTTCGAACTCGAACAGCTTCTGGTACTGCCTGGTAATCGCGTTCTTGGGCTTCGTCAGGATCTGCATCAGCGCTTCCTTGCTCAGATCCTCGAGGACTCCCACCACCGCCAGCCGGCCAATGAACTCCGGAATGAAACCGAACCGGATCAGGTCGATCGGCTGGATCTGCTCGAGCAGGTTGATGTCGCGGCGGCTGCCGAAGCCGGCTGTCCGCCGGTTGTGTTCTTCTTCGCCGCTCAGGAAACCCATGGTCTTGCGTCCCACGCGGCGGGCGATGATCTTCTCCAGCCCCACAAAGGCGCCGCCGCACACAAAAAGGATGTTTCCGGTATCGACCGGCGTGAATTCCTGGTGCGGATGCTTGCGCCCTCCCTGCGGAGGCACGTTGGCGATGGTGCCTTCCAGGATCTTCAGCAGCGCCTGCTGCACTCCCTCGCCGGAAACGTCCCGGGTGATGGACGGGTTCTCATCCTTGCGGCCGATCTTGTCGATTTCGTCGATATAGATGATGCCCTGCTGGCAGCGCTGCACATCCCAGTCGGAGTTCTGGAGCAGCCGCAGGATGATATTCTCGACATCCTCGCCGACATAACCTGCCTCGGTAAGCGTGGTGGCGTCCACGATCGCAAAGGGCACATCCAGAATCCGCGCCAGCGTCTGCGCCAGCAGCGTCTTGCCTGTTCCGGTCGGCCCGATGAGGAGGATGTTGGACTTGTGCACCTCCACCTCCGGGCTGCGGGCCTTGTTCATCTGGATGCGCTTATAGTGGTTGTAGACAGCGACCGCCAGTTTCTTCTTGGTCGAATCCTGGCCGATCACGTATTGATCCAGGTATTCCCGAAGCTCGAGAGGTTTCGGCAGCTTGTGGGGCGTTCCGTAGGAGTGATCCTGGCGATCATCCTCGAGGATGGAATTGCATACGGCGATGCATTCGTCGCAAATGTAAGCTCTGGGGTAATCGCTGGGGGAGGATATGAGCTTGCCGACAACGTCCTGGCTCTTGTGACAAAAAGAACAGCGAAGCGTATCGTCCGAAGTGGAGCGTTTCACGCTAGAGGCTCCCGCCGGCCGTGAACCGGCCTGACCAGTATTTGGATCCCAACGCTTCCATTATCACCTTGGAAGACCGGATCTGGCAATGGGAGGGGTCCTGACCCTGTCCTGACCCGGCGCGGATCTACCTGGAAATGCGCAGGTTGGTCAAATGGGCAACAGTGCCCGGGCCAATCCAGAAGGCCACCCCGCCTTTCGTCTCGCCCAGCTTGAGGTCGCTGACGATCAGCGTGGGCTGCCCGGCGCCGTGCACAAACAGCCGCGCCTCGAGGCCGCGGACTTCCACTTTCACTCTGGTCCATTCTCCCGGGACGAGGTCGGTGTAGGATTCATAATTTTCCGGAGATTCCTTGCGGAGCTTCTGCCAGGGGAAGTCCGGGAATGAGATGTACTGGGCCGAGTGGTTGCGGCGCACCTGATCCCCGGCGCGGCCGTTGGTGGGTCGCAGATAGAAGCACTCGAACCTGGACGCGTCGGGAGCGAGCCGGAACGCGACACCGACGAATCCTCGGGCGGCCTCGGCGGCGCCCTCGCCAGGCGCTCCGGAGATTTCCGCCTCGATGACTCCGTCCTGCAATTCAGCCCCGCTGACGATCACCAGCCGGTCTTCGCTGCGGTCGCTGGCGGCTTCGGTGACGCGTATGCCTTTCTTACTCTTATAGGTGACGGGCTCCGCTTTGACGCGGTGGAGCTTGAGGCCGTCCAGCGAATCCATTGGATAGGACCTGGTCTGCGCCAAAGAAGCGGTCAGGAAAAAAACGAACGCGAGGAACACGCGGATTGCCGCCATACCCAGCAACCTTACCACAGCAGCGACTCAGAAATTAAACCTCAAAGACAACTGCATCAGCCTTGCCGTGCTGGCCGAGGTCACCTCCCCGAAGCGGGCGTTGACCTGGTTGCCCTGGGCGTCAAAGCGCGCCGTCGAGTCGACGCCGGACCACTGCGAGTGGTTGAACGTGTTGTACGTCTCGACGCGCAATTGCAGATAACGGCTTTCACTGCCGATGGGAAAATTCTTGAACAGCGAGAGATCCCAGTTATTGGCTCCGGGGCCGCGAAAGACGTCCTTGGGAGAATTGCCGGCGTCTCCACGCCCGGGACGCCGGAAGACGGCCGGATCGAAAAAGCGTGAGAAAGAGCGGTCCCCGGAAGCAAGCTGGGCCTTGCCGGTGACGTTGATGCGGGCGCCATCGCCGCCGCCGCTGATGTCGGCGCCGTCCACGGTCGAGAAGCCGGCGCCGGAAGGGAAGCCGCTGTAAAAACTGGTGATGCCCGACAGCAGCCAGCCATCCAGAAGCACGCGTCCGGGGCGCGTGTTCCACAGCCTGCTCCCCTTGGGCAGATCCCACGTATAGTTCACGATGAAGATGTGCGTCTGGTCATAGCCCGCTTTGCCGTAGTTCCAGATGCGCAGCGGGCGGTACTGGGCCACGCCGTCGCCGTCCGAGTTGACGTAGTTCATCGCCTTGGACCACGTGTAGGCGACTCCGAACTGGAGCCCGCGCACAAAGCGCCGGTTGGCAGCCAATTGCAGGGCGTTGTAATTGGAGGTGCTCACATTCTCATTGAGAGTGAGATTGCCCCAGCCGGGGTAGGGGCGGAAGAAGTTGTCAGACAATGGCGTGGACGGGTTCGTCGGATCGGCGTTCTGCGGCAGAAAGCGCGCGCCGTAGGGCACGGTGTTGATGTTGCGCGAATGCTGGAGGTGGCGGCCCACCGAGCCGACGAAGGCGGCATCGACAATGGTGGCAAACCCGACATCCTGCTGAATGCCGAAGGTGTAATTGTAGAGGCTGGGCGTAATCATCCGGCGGGTGAAGCCGGTGTTGTTGTTTGGAAACAGGACGCCGGAGGTGGTGAGGTAGGTGGCCAGGTTTCCATAGAACACATTCGGAGTGATTTGATTGGGCGGATTCTGGGCGAACGCCCGCACCCCGGGCGAAACGGTGTTGTGGAAGAGGCCGAAGCTGCTGCGGATGGCAGTCTTGCCATTGCCGAAAACGTCGTAGGCAAAGCCAAACCGCGGCTCGGGCAGAACCGGTTCCTGCTCGCGGAAGCCGGCGGGATACGATTGGTCGGTCGCCAGGATGGCGACGTTGAACGGATCGCCCGAATTGGGAACGATGGCTCCGATGTAAACGGCGGGCAGGATCTCGCCGGTGATCGGGTTCTGCGAGCGGCGTCCGCCCTGGGCGTTCACCGGCCGGTAAAGCTGCGGTGTCCTGGCGGGATTGTAGCGATCGAGCACAAAGGCGGCCGCCTTGCCGGAATCCTGTACCCACTGTGAGTACCAGGTGAAGCGGAATCCGTAGTCCAGAGTCAGCTTGCGGTTGATCTTCCAGGTGTCCTGGATGTACCAGCCGAGCACCGTCTTGCGCCCTTCGTTCGACGGACGCGTATCGGATTCCGAGTACGACTGGAACAGGCCGAGCAGTGCGTTGGAATAGGCGTAGTTGGTGTCGAACGGGTTGTTGACGTCGCGATTGAAATTGAACGTGCCGCCGTAGTTGCCCTGTTCGCCCTCATAGTTGCGGACGCGCTCGAACGCAAAGCCGGCCTTGAGGGTATGAGAACCCTTGTTCCAGGTTACGCTGTCGCTGAAGTTGAAAATGGTGTCGGCCCCGCGCAGCGGGTAGCGGCCGTCATAGCTGACGGCGGCCGCGCTGGGGACGCCGCCGAAGTTGGCCTGCGGAATGATCCCGAGCGGGTTATTGGCCGGATAATACTGGCCCAGCGTGGCAAGGCCGCGGGCGTTGCGCTGGACGCGCGCCAGCTCGGTGTCGCTTTCCGGCGGTCCTTTTTCAACTCCGTGTCTCACGCCGCCCATGAACTCGTTCACCAGGGTGGGGCTGAGGATGCGTGCGTAGTTCATGACCACGCCATTGTCGGTGTACGTGTAGTGCTGGCGTGTGAGCCCCCAGTTGGCGCCGCCGGCGGCAACGGCATAGCCGAGCTGATCGGCGTACCAGAGCGAGCCGCGGAAGGCGAACGAGTCCTGGTTGGTGGGCTTCCAATCGGTTCGGAACAGGTGTTGCCAGCGGGGCGCCTGGAGTGACTCCTGGAACTGGAAATTGTAGTTGCCCCTGGTGATGTTGCGGTCCAGCAGGTTGGGCAGCGGAAAAATGTTGAGGATGGCCTGGCCGTTGCGGTTGACGCGGGAAAGGGGAACCTGATTGTTGGGGAAGGGAGCGCGGGTGTCGGGATCGGTGATTGGAATGAGGCGGCCGTTCTGATCCAGGGACTGCGAGAAATCGCCCCGGCGCTCGAGATCGGTGGGCGTGGTCACCTGGCGCAACGCTTGCGGATTCTGAGTCCAGGCCTGCTCGTAGGAATAAAAGAAGAACAGCTTTTCCTGGCCGCGGGGAACCAGCTTGGGGATATAAAGAGGGCCGCCGAAGGTGGCGCCGATGGTGGCGTAGCGGTAACGCGGCTTGGGGACGCCGGTGCGGTTATTGAAGAAGTTGTTGGCGTTGTACTGCTCGTGCCGCTTGAACCAGTACGCCGAGCCGTGATATTCCCGGGTGCCGGACTTGGTTACGATATTCACGAACGAGCCGCCGTTGCGGCCGACCTCGGCCTGGTAGTTGTTGAGCAGCACCTTCACCTCGCCGATGGCGTCCAGGTTGATGGGGCTGGAGAACACGCTCGGGCTGCCGAGGTCGTTTCCGGTGAGGCCGTCCACGGCCAGCGAATTCCAGTTGGCGCGGGCGCCCTGGATGTTGGGCGTGGTGGTGCCAAAGCTGCCTCCGAGGTTCTCGGTGTCCACCTGCTGGGAGACTCCGGGCAGGATGCGCAGCATGGAAACGACGTCGCGGCCGCGGATGGCGATCATCTCGAGCTGCTTGGGCGCCAGCAGCGCGGAGCGCTCCGAGCTGGTGGTCTGCACCTGGGCGCCGACGGCGGTTACGGTGACGGTCTCGGCGAGCGAGCCGAGTTGCAGTTGAAGCGTGCCCACCGAGAGACGCTCATTGGCCGTGAGGATGTTGCCTGTCTTCTGAAACGGCCGGAACCCCGGATGCTCGACCTTCACGGTGTAGCTGCCGGGCTGCACGGCAGGAAACGAAAAACCGCCGGAGTCATTGGTGGCCGCGGTGCGGGAATCTCCCGTGCGCTCGCTCGCCAGCGTGACCTTGGCTCCGACGATGATGTTGTCGGACGTGTCCACGACCGTGCCGGAGATGGTGCCGGTGAGGATTTGCGCGGACAGCGACGCGGCGGAGATGATTGCCGCCAGGATCGAGGTGAGAAGAGACTTCATGGCAGGATACCCCCTGGGCCCAAGTTTTGCGTCAGTATATCATGGGCAAGTGCAGCGAAGGGGCGATTGTGGCAGAATTTGAATCCAACTTTCGGTTTCCCGTTTGTGCCGACTTCAGGCCAGCAATGCACGCCGAACAGCCTCCGGTTCACGCGCGATTACTGTCAGGAACGCTCGCGCGGGGCCGCTGGGGACTCGCCGCCCGTGCTCCCAATGTTCCAAAGTCCGTTTGCTCAAACCGAACAACTTGGCAAACTCGCTTTGAGAAAGAGCGATCTTCTCCCTGATCGCCTTGACGTCGATATCCTCCGGGACGTGTACCTCACACCCGTGGTTTTCCTTGCCCTTGGCGAAAGCGAGCGCTTGTCTGGCGCTCTCGATCATTCGTTCGCCCGCCGTTGGTTTCCTCTTCTTCATCTCGATTCCCTTCCAGACCTGTAAGTCTTGACCACCGCCCGTTCCTTCGATTACGTCACCAGCCGCCGGGTTGCCAGCAATCCACGTCACGATAGCAAGGCGCTCCGCTTCTGACAGTCCCAAGGAGCGTGCATCGGCGAGGAACGCTGGGGTCTCCACGACGGTCTGCACGAGTTCAGTATACTCCATTGGAGTATACTGGGCGCTTGTATTGAGGCAGGCTCCGATTTCGCCCTGCGCAAGATCAGGTTGAGCTGGGGATGGCGGCAGAGGCCTTCACCAATCGAGAGAAAGTGGGGGCTGGGACCATAGTTCAAGGTGGATTCAGAATCCTCAGAATTGTCGCGATCGTGCAAGTTCTTTAGCTACCAATACTTAGCGTCCATCGCGCAGACTTGAGCGGCTGATCAATTTCATTTGCCGCAGTTGACTGCAAGTTGTTATGATTGAAGGCAAGGCCACCCTAGCTCAGTTGGTAGAGCGGCTGATTCGTAATCAGCAGGTCGCCGGTTCGATCCCTGCGGGTGGCTCCACAAGATCAATAACTCAGGTCCGATTCAGGGCAGATCCAGCCGGTCGCTCCGTACAACCTTGCCCTGTTGGGTCATGTCCACTGCCAATCGAGCTAGAAGTACGATGCCGATTGGGTGGTTGGCCAGACCCTTGGCAATGCGCTCCGGGCTTTCGTGCTTGTGAACGGACCCGGTCGTCAGCGCGTAGTACCCGACGACAGGATTCCCCGCCAGCGCGACGTATGTTTTAACCGAGTCGGCCTGTTGATTCGTCCACGCGTGTTCTTGGATTGGAGCCAGGCATTGAGTGTTGCATTGCCACTGTCGAACTGGCTGAGGTCGTGCTCGCGAGGGAGCTTCTCGATTTCGAATTCGGGCTTTGGGGCCGATCTCATGACCGGCGCTTGGCCACAACTTCATCCGGGCATGGAACTATGGAATCCGCGGGGTTGAGCACAGTGGGGAAGCAGACTGAATCAGAAGGTGAAACTAATGATCGCGATAGTCTTGACTAGTGCCGACTTTCGCTGTAAAGTGGTTACAGATGCGGCCTTTTTTCAGTCGCGGCCTCCTATCCTACCGACTCTCAGCCGGACACTGTTGGTGTCTGGCGTTAAGTCTGTAATTTCCCTGTAAAACCCAATTGTGGCTTGTACCCGGAAGGCTCGGGTAATTGGTATCCCACCGGTCTGCTAAGCCAGGGTCCCTCGGGACATAGGCGTTCGAGTCGCCTGCCTTCCGCCAGATCTTTGAAAATTCGCGTTTGGGCACCACACGCCCCGGTTGCCGATGGTGAGGCCAGCGGATTCCAAACCCGCCATTGGGTGTTCGAATCACCCCCGGGGCGCCATGCGCCGCAACAGCAAGTGGTGAGCGGCCGAGCTGCAAACTCGGTGTGCGCGGTTCAAATCCGCGGCGGCGCTCCAAGTTTTTTCGCACGGAGGAGTGGACGAGCTGCTAAAGTCACCAGTCCCGAAAACTGGCGTGAGTCCGCAAGGGCCACCGAGGGTTGAATTCCCTCCTCCTCCGCCAATCTGATGTAGAGCTGTGGGATGCGCCGAATCCGGAGAACCGAATGTGAAGAATGTGAAGAGTTCATTAAGACTCTTGAACTCTTAAGAAAAGTAGTTTAACATGTAACTGCGTGACACACGTATTCCAATTCGGGACCGAAGTCAAAGGTACGCAGAGGCGCATGAATCATGATGCGCGCGCGGTGACCTAACCGTCTTGGAATAGCATACCGGTTTCAAGAAGAGGGCGGCCACCAAAAATGGCCGCCCTCTTTTTCTTGTTTATCGGTATTCTGGGACATTTTGTCTAACTTGCTTTCGGTTGCAAGCGAGGCATTAGAAGTGTACCTCAGAGCAGATCTTTGACAATTGAATAGCATCACAGAGGTGCAAACGAGCGGGTGTGGCCTATTGGTTGGGCATCGGATCGCCAGTCCGATCAACGGAGTTCGATTCTCCGCACTCGCTCCATCGGAGTAGCTCAAGTGGAAGAGCACCGCACTCGTAACGCTGAGGTCGGGGTTTCGAATACCCCCTCTGGCTCCAGAATCACGAGCCCTGTAAGCATAGATGGCGATGCGCCGGACCTGTAATCCGGAAAAGTCAGTTCAAATATAACACAGGGCTCCACGTTTTCGTACATTCGGCATCCGGGAAAAGCTCAGCGCGGTTTGAGCACTCGATCGATAATCGAGAGGCCGCTGGTTCGACCCCAGCTTCCCGGACCAGATTTTCAATGCGGGCAAGTGAACCGGTGTCATGCTGGCCTCATAAGCCATGCGAGTGGCGTTCAACTCGCCAGCCCGCAACCAATTCTATTGGGGGAGTCGTTCAACGGGAGGACCGCTGGCCTGCAACCAGCAAATGAGGGTTCGATTCCCTCCTCTTCCACCAAATTCGCCAGGGAGGCCGTTGCGGTCAAGGCGCCAGTCTGAAAAGCTGGACAAGCACGTTCGACTCGTGCTCCTGGCACCAACTGTGACCGTGGCCGAGTGGCTTAGGCGTGCGACTGTGGATCGCTCCACGAGAGTTCGATTCTCTCCGGTCACCCCATTCACTGGGAAGTTTTCACGCGGGCGTCGTTCAACGGATGAGGATACCCGGCTACGAACCGGGAGACTTGGAGGTTCAAATCCTCCCGCCCGTACCATTTCCGGCTCGTCGTCCGACCAGGGTATTGCGGAGCGTAGACCGACTGGCGAGGTGCCCGGCTGTCTACCGGGTTTAGGCGAGTTCGATTCTCGTACGCTCCGCCAAACTTTTTGGCGATGTGGACAAGTTGGCTAAGTCACCCGCCCTTCAAGCGGGTTATCGCGGGTTCGAATCCCGCCATCGCTACCATGCCATTGGCCTGAAGCTCATGAGTGATGAGCAGGCGGCGCCATTCCTTACGGCGCACAACGGAGACGAGCGTCCTGTGCGCCGGACCGTCAGGCAGCTAATTCGATTCTCGCCAGGCCAACCAATTTTTTGTAGGGTAGCTGAACTGGTCCAGCGCTCGACTGTTAATCGAGAGGATGTGGGTTCGAGTCCCACCCCTACAGCCGAGTCAGGCCGTGAGATGTTCGATTCTCAGCCCCGGTACCACTTCGGGAGCGTAGCTCAGACGGGAGAGCGCCGTCCTTTTAAGTCGGAAGACGACAGTTCAATTCTGTCCGCTCCCACCATGGGTCTGTCATCTAACGGGAGAAGGTACAGGTTTCCTAAACATAACCAAGGGCTGCGGTAGAGTAGGGCACAGGCGCGTTACGCTGTCGCACGTTTCCTGCGCC
>JACQDF010000283.1 GCA_016201205.1 Acidobacteriota bacterium | reverse complement strand
GTTCGCGCGATTTGGGCGCAGCCGATGCTTCCGGCTCCAGCCTGCGGGCGCGATGCTCGCCGGCCCGCTCGAGAACCTTTCGGAGCTCTGCCGTCGTGAAAGGCTTGCGCAGGTAGTCGAATGCCCCGGCCCGGGTCGCCTCGATGGCCGTATCGATAGTGGCGTAGGCGGTGATCACGATCACCACCGCTTCCGGATCGGCGCTCCTGATCGAACGGAGGAGGGCCAGGCCATCCATCTCGGGCATCCTCAGGTCGGTCAGGACAATCCCCGGTCGAGATTCCCGGTAAACCTCGAGGCCCAGTTTGCCGGAACGGGCGGTGAGGCAGCAGTATCCCAGCCGTCGCAGAATCGTCGCGCAATCGTCGACGAAGTCGGCCTCGTCATCGATGAGCAGGACGCAGTCGCACCGGTACGGGTCTGGCTCCACTCGACCGGTCATGTGAGTCACCTAGGTGTTATAATACATTGCTCTTCTGGTTGCATCCGCCACCATACCCGCGACGCGAGCCGGCCGTGGCCTGTCCCGCTTTTCCGCCACGGACAGGTTTTTTGCGGGACTGCGTGCGGCGGTTATCGCCTTCGGCGCCGCCTGGCTGCTGCTGGCGCCTCATCTGGCGTACCGGCGACAGCTTAGCATTCTGTTTGCCGGCTTTCTGATCAATACGCTGCTGGTGTACAGCCTCTTTCTGCTGACTCGCTGGCCCGTCGATCGCATCTATCTGGGCGCACTGCTGGGGGATCTGCTTCTCTTGTTCGGGCTGGTTCGATGGACGGGTGGTTCGAACAGTGTCTTTTTTCTTGGCTTCTACCTGCTGGCGGGGCTGCACAGTTTTTACTTCGGTCGCCGGATCGGGCTGGTTGTCGCCACCTTGGCCGCCGTGGCGCTGATTCTGAGCCCGCCCGATCCGTTCCGGACGGAAGCGTGGCCGGATTCCGCCGTGCGGGTGGGGTTCCTGTACTTGATCGGCTGGTCCATCGGCCTGTTGGCCGATGGGGAAAGACGGGCCAGACGGAAGGCCGAAGAACTCCTGGCGCAGCTTCAAAACACCACCCGTATCCTGGAGCAGGCCCAGAAGATGGCTCTCATCGGGCGGCTGACAGCAGGCATCGCACATGAGATCAACAACCCCGCCGCGGTCATCGTGACCAGGGTCGAGCGCATGCTGCTGGAAGCGGAAGAGAATTCCTATTCGAGCGCCTTGAAGAAAGATCTGGAAAGCCTGCGAAATCACGGCCAGCGCGTCGCGGACGTCGTGCGGAAGTTGCTCGCTTACTCCAGGCCGGACGAGACGGGATTCTCAGCGCTGGACATCAATGATGTGATCCAGCAAAGCATCCCGTTGATTGAGCACCGGCTCGAGACCCGCCGCCTGACCCTGAACCTCAACCTGCTGCGGCGTTTGCCAGGAATTTACGGCAACGCCAACCGCCTCGAGGAGGTGTTCGTGAACCTGCTCACCAACGCCATTGACGCTTCCGTGCCCGGAGGGCAGATTTACATCGTCAGCACCATCAGCGGCGGGCAGGAAAAAGAGGTGCAGGTCTTTGTTTCCGATGCCGGAGAAGGAATCCCGCAGGAGAACCTGGACAAGATCTTCGAGCCCTTCTTCACCACCAAGCCCCCTGGTCAAGGAACAGGCCTGGGCTTATACGTTACCTACCAGATTGTGAAGGATCACCGGGCGTCCATTTCCGTAGAGAGCCAACCGGGGAAGGGAACGACGGTCTCTATCAGCTTCCCGCTCCTGAAGGAGGCGATTGCTCCGCCTCCATATGGCGGGCGGCTGGCAGCGCCACTGTAAGTCTTACGCTGTCGCCTCATGTGCGACTGCCTCAGCGCGCCGCACCCGGACTTTCACCTCGACCCGCGACCCGAGCCGGTTGAGCACAGACATGAGCCGATCGACGGTGAACCGCCCGAGGTCCGCATTGCGAATTCGGGAAAAGTCGGCCGCAGCAATCCCCGCGCGGCCATGCGCGGCGCGCACGCTCAGGCCATCCCGGTCCAGCGCCTTGATGATTTCGGCAGCCAGGATAGCCTTGAACTGTTCGGCGTCCGCGTTCTTGTGCCCAAGGTCGCGGAACACGTTGCCGCTGCCCCGCACCACGTCCAGTTTTTCGCTTTTCATCGCGCTTTGGCGGCGATCGTCAGGGCCGCCAGGCAGACCGACCGGGCCCCTTCCGGGAACGTCTCGAATTCCTTCAGTGCCGCCCTGATCCATGAAACGGGCCGTGTTCTCGGGGTCATCGCTTCTCGCTGTTGCTACCGGCTCATCTAGCTATGTTGTCATATTTGCCAACACCTTTCAAGGAAGCCCGCCGCACGGCCGCACGGGCTAATTCTCCCTGGCTTGTCGCATGCCCCTCGGGGCAGGGAATTTCCCGCCAGGGCCGCAGATGGCATATCATTCATGAGTACCGTCCGCAGGCCGGCGCTTATTCGCGGCTTGCGGCGGCCGGCCATCGATGGCTGTAAGTGAAAAGGAGGCGTGATGACTGGGATACGAATTGTCCTTTCGACGCTGGCATGTGCCGTGCTATGTCCGCTGGTGGTGGAGGCTCAGCAGGGACGAAGCTCCCCACCGGTGCGGATCTACAATACGGCAAAACAAAAACTGCTCGAGGGCAAGCCGATCGTCGGTGGAACGGTGTCCACTACGGACCCGAATATCTTTTGCGCCATGGCGAACGCCGGCTTTGATTACCTCTGGATCGAGATGCAGCACAGCCCGCTGACCTATCAGGACGTGGCCACGATGATCCGCGCCTGTAAGGGAGCGCCCGCGATTCCATTTATCCGTGTGCCGGACGCCACCGAAGGCGACATCCAGAAGGCGGCCGACATCGGGGCGCTGGGGATCATCATTCCCATGGTGGAATCGGTCGACAAGGTGAAGGCCGCGGTCAAGTTTGCCAAGTATCCGCCCATGGGAGCAAGAAGCCAGGGAGGCGGCCAGTACGGTGTGCTGTGGGGATCGGACTACCGTCAGACCGCCAACGACAACATGATGGTGATCGCCATGATCGAGTCGCCGGCCGGAACCGCAATCGCCGATCAGATCGCCGCTGTGCCAGGCGTCGATGTCGTGTTCGCGGCGAGCACCGACCTTTCCAGCTTTTCCGGATTCAAGCAGGGCGACCCCAAGTACGAAGCGCTGGTAACGAGAATCCATGACGAGACCTTGAAAGCCGGAAGAAAACTGGGCGGCCCCCATGCCTGGAAGGACCGTCCGGGATTCACCTTCTTCCAGGGCGCCGGCGAATCGGCCCTGATTCGAAGCGGAGCGCAGGTGTCGCTGGGAATGACGCCTGCACCAGGCGGACGCAGAGGTGTTGCTCCCACGGAAGGTCACGACAAGTGACCTCAGGCCTCCTCCGGCGGGTGCACCTTGTGCGGCGGTGGCGCTGACAGCATGACCTGCCGCACCGGATCGAACGCCATCACCCTGCCTTTGAGATAGGATTCGACTCCGAGGGAAATCGCCGCCATCACCTGGTATCCGCGCAGGGCGTTGTAGAGCGGGGCCTCGCGGCTGCGCATCGAGTCCAGCCAGTTGTCTCCGAGTGTGGGGCCGGGCTCCGACTCGAACGTCACCTCGGTCTTGCCGTCATTGGCTTCCATGAATTCCTTCTGAAACTGCCGCTCGGGCTTCACCACCGCCGACAGACGCTGCCGGCGCTGAAATCCGCCGGACGGGGTATTTCGCTGGTCTCCCATCGAGTCCATCGCCGCCTGCCCCTCGATCACCTGGAGCGTTGCCCAGTTTCCATACACCGTCACCGGAACAGAGGTCGCATTGGCCATGCACGACACCATGTTGATCGAATACTCCCCTGGATACTCGATCATTGTCATGTACGTATCCGGCACCTCCCGGTTCTTCTGGACGTAAACGCCGCCGACGGCGACGGCGCGGGTGGGAAAGTCGAAGCCGACCATCGTGCTCATCATGCCCAGGCGATGGTAGAGCAGATCGCCGGCGTTGCCGGTCGAGTAGTCCCAGAACTTTCTCCAGCGGAAATAGCGCTCCGCGCTGAATCGCCGTTTGGGAGCGGACCCCAGCCACATCTTCCAGTCCAGGTTATCGGTGGAGAACTTGGCGTCGGGCCAGTGCTCGCTGCCCACCCCGGGGATCGGATAGTCCCACATGCCCTCGCGGGTGTTGCGGTTATAGCTGATGAGACCCCACACGATTTTGCCCATTCTGCCTGCTTTGATGAAATTGTTGATCGACCAGTACAGCCTGGTGGCCGGACCCGAGCCGCCGACCTGCAAGACACGCTTCGTCTTGTTGACCAGATCGTTGAGCTTCGCCGCTTCGTCCACGGTGCGAGTCATCGGCTTTTCCAGATAGACATCCTTGCCGGCAAGCATCGCCTGGCTCGCCATGGCATGGTGCCAGTGATCGGGAACCGCGAGGACGACGCCGTCGATATCCGCGCGCTGGAGAACCTCCCGATAATCCCGGTACGCTTTTTCCGCCCCGGACTGCTCCTGAGCGTGTCGCAAGCGCGGCTCCCAAACGTCCGAGACGGCGGCAAAGTGCACGTCGTTCTGCTGCTGTTTGCGATTCTGGAAGACACGGACCAGAGTCTGGAACTGCATTCCGTTTCCGATGAATGCGATGTTGATGCGGTCGTTGGCGCCCAGAATGCGTCCACTCGTCCTGGGAACCGCCGCCTTGGCGGTAGCCAGAGTTGCCGTCATCGCCGCGATGCCTGATTTACGGGTGATGAAGTCGCGTCGCGTGGATCGTTCCGCTTTGTGGTTCATGATGGTCTCCTTGGGATGCACTATATCAAACCAGCGCCCCCTGATTCGCCGGCAGGTGAGCGATGATGGAGGTATGAGGTTGCTCGGCGCCGGAATCCTGCTGCTGGCCGCCGCCTTCCCGGCAGCCGCGCAGCTCAAACTGAACGTCAACCAGCTCTTGAGCTTCGTCGAATCCTCGATTCGCCTGAAGCACGATGACCGGCGGGTGGCCGATTACCTTCGCAAAGTACAACTCACGGAGCGGCTGGACGATCGCACGATCGAAGTATTGCAGGGCGAGGGAGCAGGCCCAAAAACAGTCGAAGTCCTGCGTACGCTGGCCGAAGCGTCACGGGATCTGCCGAAAGCCGCCCCACCGCCGGCCAAGCCCGTTGCTGCTGTGATTCCGCCTCCGCCGGCCGATGAACAGGAGCGCATCATCGAGGAAGCTCGCAAGTACGCCCTCGGCTACACCAGGCGCCTGCCGGATTTCATCTGCACCCAGGTCACGCGCCGCTACCAGGATCCTTCCGGTCTCGAGTTCTGGCAGACCTCGGACACGATCACCGAGAAGCTCACCTACTTCGAGCAGAAAGAAGATTATAAGGTGGTCCTCATCAACGGCCGCCCAACCGAGATCTCGCACGATCAATTGGCAGGCGCCAGTTCGAGCGGCGAATTCGGGAGCATGATGCGTGAGATTTTCGAGCCCGCCACCGAGACCCGGTTCCGCTGGGAGCGATGGGCCACGCTGCGAGGCCGGCGCACTCATGTCTATACCTATCGCGTCTCCCAGCCGCGCTCGAAGTGGCGTATCGATTACCAGCGCACCATGAGCATCGTTCCCGGCTACCAGGGCTTGATGTACATCGACGCCGATGCCCACGTGGTCAGCCGGATCACGCTCGAAGCCTTCGATATTCCGCCGTCGTTCCCGGTCCAGCAGGCACGGACGATGCTGGATTACGACTATGTCAAAATCGGCGACGGGGAGCACGTGCTGCCGCTGCGAGCCGAAGTGCGAATGCGCGAGGGGCGGCACCTGATCAAGAACGAAGTCGAGTTCCGGATGTACCGCAAGTTCGGCGCCGACGCCACCATCCGCTTCGAGACGCCGGAACCGCTGCCCGAGGAGATGACCAAAGAGCAGCCGGTAAAGCCACCCAAGTGAGACTTGCGCGTGCTCGCATTGAGCTGGTCGTGAACAACACCAAGGAACTGCCCGGCCAAATGAAGAAGCAGATCGGGAAGCAACCCAAGCGCGTCATACCAGCTTTCGCCACCGAGGCGGAAGAAGCGGAATGGTGGTTTAACAACCGCAATAGACATGGCAAACAGCTACTTGCCGCCGTGAAAAGCGGCGAAGCTCAGGTATTGACGAAGGAGAAACTGCGGGAGCGGATAGCGGCATCCCCCAAAAAGACGCCGGCGCCGGTGGTGGCGCTACGGATTCCCGAAGCAGATTTGGCGTTGGCCCGAAAGCAGGCTGAACAGAAGGGTCTGCCTTACCAGACCTACATCAAATCGCTATTGCACGAAACACTCACTGAGCGGGAAAAGCGAAAGGTGGGATGGTAGGCCGGGCAGTCCCAACGACGGCGCCCGGTGGATCGGTGGCCATAAGCCGCCCGGTGTAGACCTACCTTGTCGGGGTTGCGTGATCAAATTGGCGATCTCCTTTCATCGCGGCGGGTCCGGAGAAGGGCCTTCAGCATATCATGACATATCAGGAATTCGCCGATAACATACATTATGTAAACTAATTGGCGCCTAACCGTCATCATGTCCCTGCCCGCGCCACCCCCACAGATTAGACGGCCTGCTTTCTGACGGATTTTTCTGGCCCTTTTCGCCTGTTTAGGTGAACAAACCAATGCGAATCTTCACCCAGGCAAAACACATCAGCGAGGAGGCCCTGGGCCTCCACGCGCTCGACGACTTGCCCCAATCCAGACGCGCCACGGTCAACGCGCATCTGTCCGGCTGCACTCATTGCCAAAGCGAGTTCCACGACATCCAGGAGTTCGTCACGGTGCTTCGCAAGGCCGCCAGAGCAAACTCTGCTGCCAGGATCGTCCTACAATAACGCAGTGCGCCGCGCCCGCGGCGTCGTGATGTTCAAAATCCAAAGCGCACTCCCGCCTGCACCAGGCGTGGCAATCCCGGCAGCAAGCCTCGCGTGCGATCCACGATGGCCAGCCGGTCGAACGCGTTCTTGGTGGTCACGAAAAAGTTCGCCCTCCATTTTTCCACCGGATAATTCAGCGTCAGGTTCCACAGAGTGTTGGGTGGAATCGGACCGCGCTGCCCGTCCGGCGTGCCGTCGCGCGTGTTCAGATCATCGCCGAACTGGCCGCCGGTATACACCGATTCCACCAGAGCGTTGAACCCGCCGGAGTGCCGGTACTCGAAACTCGCCGTCAGCAGGTGTTCGGGGGCGTAAGCTAGCCGGTTGCCGGTGATCCTTACGCTCGTGAAGCCGGGAACGCCGCTGTAGCGAATCCCTGCATAGCGAGCCGTGGGCGCCCAGGTGTAGGCGCCTCGAATTCCAATCGAATGGCGGCTCGAAAACAGACTTCCCGGCGACCACCGGCCCGAGACTTCCCCGCCCTGATGCAGCGTGCGGCCCGCATTGGTCAGCGTGGCGCCGGCCCCTCCGGCGACGCTTGCCGGCACGACCTGATTCGAGAAATCCATCCGGAAGAACGCACTCTCCAGTTGCAGGTCGCGGCGGAGGCGGCCGCGGATTCCAGCTTCGTAGTTCCAGCTCAGCTCCGGCGCCAGCTCGATGCTCGCGCCGGTGTTGTTGTTGATGAGATCTTCGACGCGCGGAGGCGCAAACCCGCGATGCACGCCGGCAAAGAAGGTGGCCTTGTCGCGCACTGTGTAGGCAGCCCCTAAGCCGGGAATCACCTGCGTGAGCTCCGTCCGTCCGGACACCCCCTTGGCAAGGTAGTTGGTGCGGCGGTAGTAAACCTGCTCCAGGCGGATCCCTGGCGTAATCGTCCACCGCCCCAGCAGGAAGCGGTTCTGAAAGAACGTCGACAACGCCCGGGCCCCGCGTTCGTTGTCCTCCACCAGCAGCCCGTCGCGCGACACCGGCAGCGGGCCGTTCTTCTGGTAGCGTTCCTGAAACTCCGAGTGGTATCGCACCCCGAAGTCCGCTTCGCTCGAGACACGGAACCAGCGGTTCCGCGCACGCACTTTGGGTTCCAGGCCCCAAGTCGCATAACTGCGCAGGCGGCCCTCATTGCCGCAAGTCGTTTGCAAGTGAGCCATGCCTCCACAGACGGGGTCGGCCGCATCATTGGGCCGCTGGTTCGAGTTGCTCGACTGCCTCCACCAATCCCGCAAGAAAATCGAGACGTAGGCATTGCTGGTCACAAGCACATTCGCCGCCGGGGCCCAGGAGTGCGTCACCGCCGAACCGTAACGGTCGATGTAAAAAAAATCGTTGCGGAACGGGTTTCCGCGCGGATTCGCTCTCCACTCCTCTTCCCTCAGACCGGAGTAGGTGACGTTGGAATCTTCCTGATAGTAGTTAAAGCGAAAGCCTAGGGTCTGTCTGTTTCTGATTGACGTCAAGGACCTTACGTTGAAATCAACCAAGCCATGGCGAGTGTTCTCCCGGGCCCCTTCCCCCTGCTTCCGCATCACGTCCATCAGGACGCCGGTCCGGTGGAATGTCCCGCCATACTTCAGGTGTCCGTTGAAGTAATCCCTGTTCCCTCCAGTCAGAGAGAGAGATCCTGTTTGCTTTTCCGGCAGTGGAGGGGTGACGTAATTGACGACGCCACCCACCGTCATCGGACCATAGACGACCTGCCCGGCGCCCTTCACCACTTCGATGCTTTCAAATCGGTCAATCGGTGGATGGTAATAGCTGGCATTGTCCCCGTAGGGAGCAAACATCAGGGGAATTCCGTCCTCGAGCAACAGAACCCGGCTCGAGCGGGTAGGATTGAGTCCCCGAATCCCGATGTTTGGCCGCAACCCAAACCCCTCCTCCCCCCGGGCGTGAACGCCGCTGATTTTGCGCAGCGCTTCGTCGGTGGTGAAGACGTGGCTTTCCTGCAACGTCTTGGCAGATACGATGCCGACCGATCCGGGCAGCCTCTCCATCTCTTCGGGCAATCCGAGGATCTGGCCGGCGGTCACCCGCACCTGCTGCGCCAGATCGGCGGGCTTCAACTGCAACTGGATCTCTTCTGATCCTGTTGCCGAAAGCCGGATGCTTGTGACGCCAAACCCAGTGGCGCTCGCGGAGATCACGTAGGATCCTGACGGCAGATCGAGGAACTCAAACTGTCCGGTTGGATTTGACTGCGTATCCTGTTCTAAACCAATGCCGTTCATCCTCACCAGGGCGCCGGGAACCACGCTTCCCGTTTGTGTCGATCACACTTCCGCGGATGGAAGCCCGGCTCGAATCGGTTGCCGCAAGGATGGCGGCCAGCGGCCCGAGCAGGAGAAGCGGCCCGATGCCGGGCGGGATGAATTTGCAATTCATTTGCATTTCGATTCCATAGTACCCCCGATACACCCCCTCTTACAAGATGGTTAGGCAAATTATTTGCAACTGAATCTGACGCGCCTGCTACCGAAGCCGCGCCGGCTTCAGCGTCCACGCCTGCAATCGTCCCAACTCGAGCAGCTCCGGCGCTTCAAAGCCTTCCGGATGAATCGCCCAGTTGAAAGCGCGCCTGGCATCGGCAGCTACGTGACGTTCAAAATCCAGTTTGCCTCGCCGCACGGCAACCGCCGGTCCGCCCTGGTCGCCGGCGAGCGTGGCGGCGAAATCGGCCAGCGACAGCCGCTCGACGCCGAACCAGACGTGCGAAGGCAGCCGGTTGTGCCGCTCGATGGATTCAATCGCATCCTGCTTGCCTCGGTTGAACAGGTCGCGGGGAATGGAGGTGGCGGTCACGGTCGAATCCACGCGCCCGGCCGGGCCGTCGACATAACGCGACTGGAACCCCAGCAGCGCCAGCAACTGGTCCGCCGCCGAATGCGCCCCGTCGATGTCAATGGACTCGGCGAAGCGCTGCTTCACCTTGGTCACGTCCACCATCTGGTGCGGTGAATCGAAGATCTGCGGCAGCTCACGTGCGGTAATGATCCGCACCCCGGGTGTCTGTTTGACATGGCGCACGAATTCGAGCAGAATGCGGTAGGCCTGTTCGGAGGATTCCGGAGTGCGCGCGTTCGGCCGTTTGTAATCGGAAGGCGCGGTGTAGCGCCCGCGAGGGAAATTGACAGCGTCCCAGAATTCGGTGGTGACAAACTCCGTCGGATGGTAGTACGTGTGGATGACTCCTCCGGAGTTGTTCTTCAACGCTGCCGCCGCCCGGTCAAACTGCCTGGTGGCCTCGCCGATTCGAGCAGGGTTGTTGATATCGGCGCGCATGTTGTTGGGCCCCAGTCCGAAGACGTGCAGGATGCCCATGTACCAGAAGGGCTGGCTGTTCAGGCCCACGTGCGAGCCTTCATCCATATACACGGGAATGCCGAATCGCCGCAGCGCGATGTTCGATTGCGGTCCCCACGAGGAGCCTGGCTGGCCATAGCAGCTCGGAGTGACGCCGAAGATGCGGCCGATGTCGAGCACGCCATGCCCCTCGCGCCGCTCGAACTCGGCCGCGCCTTCGAGCAGCCCCAGCGGCTTCAGATACACGGCCGGGCTGGGCGGAATGCTGTGATTCTCCGCGTGGTAGCCGATGTCGTGGCGGGCGAGCGCGCGAATGACGTCACGGCGGCCTCGCGATTCGAGCACACGCGCTTTTTCGCCGACCACCTTGAAGGTGGCGCGCACGCCCATCTTTTCGAGCTCGAGCGCCAGCCGCAGCGCGGCGTCATCGGCGGCGGGCTCGATGTAGTCCTCGGTGTCGAACCAGAGCAGATAATAGACGGGCGCATCAGCCGCCCGCACAGCCATCGCCGGCAACAGAACACACAGCAGCAGCGCGGTGACGAGCTTCACTCGATGCGCTCCTTCTCGGCGATCATGCGCACAATGCGGCTCTTTTGGCCCGGCCGCCAGTCGGCTTCGTCCATCGAGTCTTCGTAATAGATGATCCGGAGGCTATCGAACGTGCGCAGCACCGAGTTGGTCGAGTAGCCGGACGCGACGCCGCCCGGCGATCCCTCACCGGCGAATCCTTCGATCACCAGAACGCCGCCCGGCTTCAGCGCTTCGCGAAAGCGTTTGGCGTGATTGAGAGGCGAGGAGTGAAACCAGCCCTGCATGTAGGAGAGCAGAATCAGGTCCCACTTCTCTTTGCCGGGGTCGAACTGGTTCAGGTCTTTGAGCACAGTTTCGATCTGGAGTCCTTTGGCCGCGGCTGTCTGCTTCGCCTTCGCGATGCCGACGTCGGAGAGGTCCACGCCGGTCACCTTCCATCCTTTTTCAGCAAGGAAGAGCGAATTGCGTCCCTGGCCCATGCCAAGATCCAGTGCCGTGCCGGGCTTTCGTTCGGCGATGGCCGCCGCCAGCAGCCGGTTGGGGCCCTTCCGGATATTGAGCGCGTCGGAAGAGAAGGTTTTGTTCCAGCGCTCCGATGTCGTAGTCGTGGTCGTGGGCGCGGTCTGTGCGAACACAGTCACCCAGAAGAGAGCACAAGCCAGCGGGAGTCTCCAATGTCTCATGAGGGTAATTATACGCGCGCATGTTTCCTCTACAATAGTCCTTGGAACTCAATCCGATCTGAAGGGAACTCCCGCCGCGCAGTTCCCGCCGCAACCAAACCATGAGCGCAACGGCAACCGCCCTGGCCGCTAAGGCCTCCGAAAGAACTTCCTTTTACGACTCCACCGTCGGCAAGAAAGTCATCATGGCCGTCACCGGCCTGATCCTGTTCGTCTTTGTTGTCGGCCACATGATCGGCAATCTCCAGGTGTACCTGGGCCCGGAAAAGCTGGATAGCTATGCGAAGCTGCTCCGGGGCGCGCCGGCTTTGCTGTGGGGCGTGCGTATCGTGCTGCTGGCCAGCGTTGTTCTGCACACTCAGAGCGCGATCTCGCTGGCGTGGCTGAAAGCCAAAGCTCGTCCAGTAGCCTATATCCGCAAGCGGGACATCGGCTCGACGTTCGCCTCACGCACAATGCTCCTGACGGGGCTGACGCTGTCCGCATTCATCGTCTACCACGTGCTCCACTTCACGACGGGAACGCTCCATGGCGAGTTCCGTGAGGGCATGGTATATCACAACCTGGTCACCGGTTTCCGGCAGGTTCCCGTCTCGATCGCCTACATCGTGGCGATGCTTTTTCTCGGCACGCATCTTTATCACGGCGCCTGGAGCATGTTCCAGAGCGTGGGCATCAGCCATCCGCGGTACACGCCGCTGCTCAAGCGATTCGCTGCCATCGCCGCGGCGGCGATCGTCCTCGGCAACTGCTCGATTCCGATTGCGGTGCTGGCGGGTCTGGTGAAGTGACATGAAGCTCCGCGCCCACATCCCTTCCGGCCCCATCGAGCAGAAATGGGACAAGTGCAGGTTCGAGATGAAGCTGGTGAATCCGGCCAATAAACGCAAGCAGCACGTCATCGTGGTCGGCACGGGGCTCGCCGGCGGCTCGGCCGCGGCCACGCTGGGCGAACTGGGCTACAACGTCAAGGCGTTTTGCTTTCAGGATTCGCCGCGGCGTGCGCACTCGATCGCCGCCCAAGGCGGCATCAATGCGGCCAAGAATTACCAGAACGACGGCGACAGCATTTACCGCCTCTTCTACGACACGGTGAAGGGCGGCGACTTCCGCGCCCGTGAAGCCAACGTCTACCGGCTGGCGCAGATCAGCGTCAACATTATTGACCAGTGCGTGGCCCAGGGCGTCCCGTTCGCAAGAGAATACGGCGGCCTGCTGGCGAACCGCTCCTTCGGCGGCGCGCAGGTCTCGCGCACCTTCTACGCCCGCGGCCAGACGGGCCAGCAGCTTCTGCTCGGCTGCTATCAGGCGCTCGAGCGGCAGGTGAACGCCGGCCGGGTGACGATGTTTCCGCGCACCGAGATGCTCGACCTGATCGTGATTGACGGCAAGGCTCGAGGGATCGTGTCGCGCGATCTTGTCACCGGCGAGCTCGAGACGCACCTGGCTGAGGCGGTGGTGCTCGCCACCGGCGGCTACGGCAACGTCTTTTGTCTTTCCACCAACGCCAAGGGCTCGAACGCCACCGCCATCTGGCGCGCACACAAGAAGGGGGCGCTGTTCGCCAATCCGTGCTTCACCCAGATTCATCCAACGTGCATTCCCGTTTCCGGCGAGTACCAGTCCAAGCTCACGCTGATGAGCGAATCGCTGCGTAACGACGGCCGCATCTGGGTGCCCTTGAAGAAAGGCGACCAGCGCCCGCCGGCCCGGATTCCCGAAAATGAGCGCGATTATTACCTCGAACGGCGCTACCCGAGCTACGGCAATCTGGTGCCTCGCGACGTCGCCTCGCGGGCATCCAAGGCTGTGTGCGACGAAGGACGCGGCGTCGGAGAAACTGGCCTCGGCGTCTATCTCGACTTCAACGACGCCATCGGGCAACTGGGCCGCCAGGTGGTCGAGGAGCGGTACGGCAACCTCTTCCAGATGTATGAACGCATCACCGGCGAGGATCCGTATCGGGTTCCGATGCGCATCTTTCCCGCCATCCACTACACGATGGGCGGGCTGTGGGTGGATTACCGCCTGATGAGCACGATCCCCGGGCTGTTTGTGATCGGGGAGGCGAACTTCTCCGACCACGGCGCCAACCGGCTGGGCGCGAGCGCGTTGATGCAGGGTCTGGCCGACGGCTATTTTATTCTGCCGTATACGATCGGCGATTATCTGGCGGGCGTCAAGCTGGATCAGGTGGCTTCCGATCATCCGGAAGTGCAGCGGGTTGCGCGCTGCACCGAGGAGCAGATCAGGCGCCTGCTGTCGATTCAGGGAAAGCGCTCAGTGGACTCGTTCCACCGCGAATTGGGCAAGCTTGTCTGGGACTACTGCGGAATGTCGCGCCACGGAAAGGGCCTGGAGTCCGCGATGGGCAAGATCGCCGAGCTCGAGCAGGAGTACTGGCGGAATCTCCACGTCACCGGGTCGGGCGAGGAGCTGAACCAGGCGCTCGAAAAGGCCGGACGCGTCGGCGATTTCTTCGAGTTGGCGCAACTGATGTGCCGCGACGCACTCGAACGAGCCGAATCCTGCGGCGGCCATTTCCGCGAGGAACACCAGACGCCGGATGGGGAAGCGCTCCGCGATGACGACGATTTCTGCCACGTCGCGGCCTGGGAGTACATGGAACCCGGCCGGAAACACGAGCTCCATAAAGAGCATCTCCATTTTGAGTACGTGCACCTGGCGCAGAGGAGCTATAAATAGCCGTGAAACTCATCCTCCATGTGTGGCGCCAGAAGAACGCGGCTTCCAAAGGCAGGATGGCGCGCTATGAAGCCCAGGCCAATGAGCACATGTCGTTTCTGGAGATGCTCGACGTGCTGAATGAGGATCTGGTCTCGCGCGGCGAGGACCCGATCGCGTTTGATCATGATTGCCGCGAGGGCATCTGCGGCTCATGCGGCTTCATGATCAACGGCATCGCGCACGGCCCGCTGCCTTCCACCACCGTTTGCCAGCTCCACATGCGCAGCTTCCAGGAAGGCGATGAGCTGTACATCGAGCCATGGCGTGCGGCGGCGTTTCCGGTGATCAAAGATCTGGTGGTGGACCGGGGCGCGTTCGACCGCATCATCGCCGCCGGCGGCTACATCTCGGTCTCGGCCGGCTCGGCGCCGGACGCCAACGCGGTCCCGGTTCCGAAGAAGAGCGCGGACATGGCGATGGACGCGGCCCAATGCATCGGCTGCGGCGCCTGTGTGGCTGCCTGCCCGAATGCGTCAGCCTCGCTGTTCATGTCCGCCAAGACGACCCATCTCGGGCTGCTGCCGCAAGGCCAGCCCGAGCGGCACGAACGCGTGCTCACGATGGTGGCGGCCGCCAGCCTCGAGTTGTTTGGAAACTGCACCAACATCGGCGAGTGCGAGGCGGTCTGCCCCAAAGACATTCGCCTCGAGTTCATCGCACGGCTGAATCGCGATTTCATCAAAGCGAGCTGGGTGTACAGACAAGAGCGGGCGTGTGGGGCAGACATTCTTGGCTGCCGCCGGCTTTCAAGCCGGCGCCTGGAGTTTCTACATTTTCTAAGCAGATTGTTCTATTCCTTTGGCGACCCGGTGGATCGGCAAGTCCCAAAATAAGTCGGCCGATCACTATTGTTATTGACAGACCGACGTAAGTATGTCATTCTTCTTCTGATCCCATG
>JACQDF010000282.1 GCA_016201205.1 Acidobacteriota bacterium | reverse complement strand
GGCTCAAGGTGCTCGGCGGCGGGGAGCTCAGACGCAGGATCTCCGTCAAGGCTCACCTGTTCTCAGGTTCGGCGAAGCAGAAGATCGAAGCCGCCGGCGGCACTGTGGAATTGGCCGGCGGCAAGTCGTAGCGCTTTTTGCTGGGGTTGCTCCCATGAACAAGTTTCTTGAGGCCGTTGCCAACGTTTTCCGAATCCCGGACCTGCGAAGGCGTGTTCTGTTCACCCTGGGGCTGCTGGCCGTGTACCGCCTCGGCGGGCACATCCCCACTCCGGGCATCGACGCCAACCGGCTGGAGGAGTTTTTCCGGCAGAACCAGGGAACGCTGTTCGGTTTCATCGACCTGTTCAGCGGCGGCATGTTCCGGCGTCTTACCATCTTCGCTCTGGGGATCATGCCGTACATCACGGCTTCGATCATTCTACAGTTGCTCACGGTGGTGGTCCCGACGCTCGAGAAACTTCAGAAAGAGGGCGAGCTGGGACGCCGGAAAATCACCCAGTGGACCCGCTATCTCACCGTGGGCCTGGCGTTGATGCAGAGCTTTGCTATCGCCACCGCGCTTCAATCCTCGGAAGGGGGTTTCGTTCTCAATCCGGGCTTCGGCTTCGTCCTGATGACGATACTCAGCCTCACGACAGGCACGGCCTTCATCATGTGGCTCGGCGAGCAGATCAGCGAGCGCGGGATCGGCAATGGCATGTCTTTGCTGATTTTTGCCGGGATCGTCGTCGGGTTGCCGAACGCCATCCAGGAGATCTACAACAACGTTTTTGTTACCCGCAACTGGAATCCGCTGCAAACCATCATCATCACCCTGGTGATGATCCTGGTGGTCGCTTTCATCGTTCTGGTGGAGCGGGGCGAGCGGCGCATTCCGGTGCAGTACGCCAAGCGCGTGGTCGGCCGCCGCATGATGGGGGGGCAATCGACGCACCTTCCGCTGAAAGTGAACGCCGGCGGCGTCATCCCGGTGATTTTTGCTTCGTCCCTGCTGGCTTTCCCCCAGACGCTGCTCCAGGTGCCTTACGTCCGGGAGGTCCCCTGGCTCCAGGCCACTCTGCGATCCATCGGCTATGCCGAGCCGCTCTACGCCGTCCTGTTTACGGTGGGCATCGTCTTTTTCTGCTTCTTCTACGTTTCGATCATCTTCAACCCCAATGAAGCGGCCGACAATATGCGCAAGTACGGCGGCTTCATTCCCGGCATCCGGCCAGGCAAGAACACAGCCGAGTACCTGAACAAGATCCTCACCAAAATCACGGTGGTCGGCGGGTTATACCTGGCGCTGCTCTCGCTGATCCCCCAGATCATGATTTCGGGCATCAAGCTGCAACACCTTCCGCTGATGGGCAACTGGATCGATACCTACTTCCCGCGCTGGCTGCTCGACGGCTTGGGTGTGACGTTTTACTTCGGCGGCACCTCGCTGCTGATCGTGGTCGGAGTGGCCATGGATACGGTGAACCAGGTCGAGGCGCAGTTGATCATGCGTCACTATGAGGGCTTCACGCCGCGAGCGGGGCGCATCCGCGGCCGGCGCAGCACGTTCTCTTGAGAGCCCGGACGCATTTCCATGCCAGACGCGCCAATCCCGGTTCGCGCCCTGATTTTGTTCGGTCCCCCAGGCTCGGGGAAGGGCACACAGGCCAGGCTCATTCAGCAACGCCTCGAAATCCCGCATATCTCGACGGGAGACATGCTGCGCGAGCGGATGCTCGCGGACGATGCCCTTGGCCTCTCGATCAAACGTCTGGTGGATGCAGGCGCTCTGGTGTCCGACGAGTTGGCGAACCAGATGGTGGAGGAGCGCATCCAGCGGCCGGACTGCGCCGCCGGCTTCATCCTGGATGGCTACCCGCGCACCCTCGGCCAGGCAGGCGCCATCTGCCGGAAGTTGACGCTCCGGGGCATCGGCTGGGTGGTGGTTCACTTGAAGGTGGACTATAATGAGATTATTAGCCGTCTTGCGGGCCGCCGTCACTGTACCCAGTGCGGCGCCGTCTATAACCTTACGTCCAGTCCGCCCAAGACTCCCGATCGCTGCGACGTTTGCGGATTCCGTCTGGCGGTTCGCGACGATGACGCGGAAATGGTCGTTCGCAAGCGGCTGGAAGCGTACGACGAGCAGACACGGCCTCTGGTGGAGTTCTTCTCCGCGGGAGGATGCCGGTTGCTCGAGATGAACGGAGCCGGAGATTCGCCGGCCGTCATCGCCCGCAGGATTTGTGAGATTGTGGCATAGGCTTCCGGCCTGTGTTCAGAAAGTGGATGATTACGCGCAAGAGCCCGACCGAACTCGAAAAGATGCGGAAAAGCGGGCTTCTGGTGTATCAGGTCCTGAAGGAACTTACCGACATGGTTCAGGAAGGCGTGACCACGCACGAGCTCGAAGTGGCGGCCGAACGAATGATTCGCGACGCCGGCGCCCGCCCGGCCTTCAAAGGCTACTTTGTCCAGGCCGCCGGCGCCCGCTACCCGTTCGTGCTGTGCACCTCGATCAATCATGAGATCATCCATGGCATGCCTTCCACGCGCCGTGTCCTGAAGAAGGGTGACATCGTCAAGATCGACACCGGGGTGGAGTTGAACGGCTATTTTGGAGATTCGGCGGTCACCGTGCCTGTGGGCGAGGTGTCGGGCTCGCTCCGGAAGCTGCTCGAAGTCACCCAGGAATCCCTCGAAATGGCGATTGGGGAGGCGCGGCTGGGGAAGCGCCTGTTTGACATCTGCGGCACCGTGGAAGCGCACGTCACCAGCAACGGCTTCTCGGTGGTGCGCGAATTCGTCGGCCATGGCATCGGCACCCGGCTGCATGAAGAGCCCCAGATTCCGAATTACGTCGACCGGCAGAATGAAAACCCGCGCCTCAAGGAAGGCATGGTCCTGGCCATCGAGCCGATGGTCTGCGCGGGCAAGCCGGAATGCAAAGTGATGCCGGACCGCTGGACGGCAGTGACCTCCGATGGCGAGTGCGCGGCGCACTTCGAGCATGTCGTCGCCATTACCGCGGACGGACCATGGGTTTTGACCAGACCGTGACCGGGAAGGATCGCGGCGAAGGCGCCAGGGCAGTGGAAGGCGTGGTGATCGAGCTGCTGCCACAGGCTGCCTACATTGTGGAGTTGCATACGCGGGCGCGAGTCAAAGCGCACGCGGCGGGCGCGGGCAAGGCCAATTTCAGCCGGCTGCGTCCGAACGACAGGGTTTTGGTGGAGCTTTCGCCTCACGATCCGACGCGAGGCAGGATTACGAAGCTCCTGTAGAAAAGCGGGGACAGGCTACCCTGTCCCCGGTTTGAAGGATCAGGCAGATGAAAGTCAGAGCGTCTGTTAGGAAGATGTGCGATAAATGCAAGATCATCCACCGCCACGGAGTGGTCCGGGTGATCTGCACCAATCCCAAACATAAGCAGCGGCAAGGATGAAAAGGAGAGCAGCAAATGGCGCGTATCGCAGGCGTGGACCTTCCAGCCAAAAAAAGAGCTGAAATCGGCTTAACTTACATTTACGGGATCGGTCGCACCCGCTCCCGCTCCATCCTTTACCGGGCCAACGTCAACCCGGACAAGAGAGTCTCCGACCTCGGGGAAGAAGAGATCAACCGCCTCCGCCTCCTCATCGAGTCTGAAGGGGCGATCGAGGGCGACCTGCGCAAGGAAGTCTCGATGAACATCAAGCGTCTCATCGAGATGGGCGCCTATCGCGGAGTGCGCCACCGCCGCGGACTGCCGGTGCGCGGGCAGCGCACGCACACCAACGCACGCACGCGTAAAGGACCGCGACGCGGCACGATCGCCAACAAGAAGAAAGCGTCGTCGAAGACCTGAGCAGGAAAGATTCATGGCAAAACAGCAGGCCAAGGCAACCAAGAAGAAGACCTTCAAGAAGAAAGAAAAGAAGAGCGTGCCGCACGCTTTCGTGCATATTCAGGCCACCTTTAACAACACCATCGTCACCATCACCGATCCGCTGGGCAACGTGGTGAGCTGGTCCAGCGCCGGCGCCCTCGGCTTCCGAGGCTCCCGCAAGGGTACGCCGTTTGCCGCCCAGCAGGCTTCCGTCACCGCCGCCCAAAAGGCCAAGGACGCCGGCCTGCGCACCTGCGAGGTGAAAGTATCGGGCCCGGGATCGGGCCGTGAATCCGCCGTGCGCGCGCTGGCGACAGCCGGCATCGAGGTGAAGAACATCCGGGATGTAACCCCGATCCCGCATAACGGCTGCCGGCCGCCTAAGCGGCGCCGGGTGTAGTTTTCGTTGGCACGGGCTTTCAGCCTGTGCCCACTGGCAAGCAGGACGAAGGCCGCCGGGCGCGGCTGTAAACTGCACCTGCCTGAGACCGCCGGCGCACGCGCCGGCCAGACGCCGCGGTGGATATGCCGCGGAATTGGGAGGTTCATTTGGCTCGATATTCCGGTCCCGTCTGCCGCCTCTGCCGGCGTGAGGGGATGAAACTGTTTCTCAAAGGCGAGCGCTGCTACACCGAAAAGTGCGCCATCGAAAAACGCAACTTCCAGCCTGGCCAGCATGGCCGCGACCGCAAGCCCAAGATCGTCGGCTACGGTCTTCAGCTTCGTGAGAAGCAAAGAGCCAAGCGCTACTACGGGGTGCTCGAGCGCCAGTTCCGCGGCGCTTTCGAAAAAGCCAGCCAGTTGAAGGGGATCACGGGCGACAACCTGCTGGCCATGATGGAGCACCGGTTGGACAACGTGATCTATCGCCTCGGCCTGGCGACTTCGCGCTCGATGGGGCGCCAGGTCGTCCGTCACGGCCATATCCTGGTGAATGGCCGGAAGGTGAACATCCCGTCCTTCCTCACTCGCCCCGGAGACGTGGTGGAAGTTCGCGAGAAGAGCAAGCAGAACCCCACGATTCTGGCGGCCTGCGACGCCACCGCCAGCCGTCCGGCGCCCACCTGGCTGGAATTCGAGCGGGAGCAGCTTCGCGGCCGGGTCACCGGCACGTTCAAGAGGGACGAACTGGTCCAGATCCAGTTGAACGAGCAGCTCATCGTCGAGCTGTACTCCAAGTAAAGAAAAGGAGCAATCGATGTTCAAAGGCTTTCAGAAACCCAAGCGCCTGGTCGCCAATACCGAATCCCTCACCGATCGCTTCGGCCAGTTCGCCGCGCAGCCGTTCGAGCGCGGCTTCGGCACCACCATCGGCAGCAGCCTGCGCCGCGTGCTGCTGAGCTCGATCGAGGGCGCCGCCATCACCGCGGTGCGGATCGACGGCGTAGCTCACGAGTTCAGCCCCATCCCGGGCGTCGTCGAAGACGCCACCGACATCATTCTCAACCTCAAGCAGGTTCCGTTCAAGATGATGACGGACGCCGTCAAGACAGTGCGGCTAGGCGTGGATGCGGCTGGCGAAGTCCTGAGCGGCCAGATCCAGACCGACGCCGACGTCGAGGTGCTCGACCGCAACATGCACATCGCCACCGTCAGCGAAGGCGGCAAGCTCCACATCGAGATGCGGCTGAAAGCGGGACGCGGCTACGTCAGCGCCGACCGCAACTTCGATGAGGATCTCCCGCTCGGCTACATCCCGATCGACTCGGTCCACTCGCCGGTGCGCAAGGTCAACTACAGCGTCGAGGCGGCCCGTCTCGGCCAGATGACCGATTACGACAAGCTCACTCTCGAGGTGTGGACCAACGGCGCCGTCTCCCCCGCCGACGCCATCGGCATGGCCGCCAAGCTCCTCAAGGATCACATGACGATCTTCATCAACTTCGAAGAGATCACCGAGATGGCCGAGGAGCCAGCCGAGCGCGCTCTCAACCAGATGAACGAAGTGCTCGGCCGTTCGGTGGAGGAACTCGAGCTGAGCGTCCGTTCCTACAACTGCCTGAAGAACGCCAATATCCAGACCATTGGCGATCTGGTCCAGAAGACCGAAGCCGAAATGCTCCGCACAAAGAACTTTGGGCGCAAGTCGCTCAACGAGATCAAGGAGATTCTCTCCAGCCTTGGACTGAGCTTCGGGATGAAGTTCGATTCCCAGGGTCGCCTGATTTCTCCAGCCGGCACGCCGATCTCACCGGGGATCGCCCCCTCCGAGGAAGAGGGCGAACCGGAACCAGAAGCGGAAATGGAGAAGTTCGACTAAAGCGGAGGCCGCAGAGATGAGACATCGCCGGGGTGGATACAAACTGAAAAGAGACATCGGCGCCCGCCGCGCCTTGCTCCGTAATCTGGTGACCAACGTCATCGACAACGAGCGCGTCATCACCACCGTGATCAAGGCCAAGGCGGCCCGGCCGCTGGTCGACAAAATGATCACGCTGGCCAAGGAAGACACACTGCATACACGGCGCCAGGCGGCCGCCTTTCTGTGCTCGCCGGGCAGCGTGAAGAAGCTCTTCGACAAGCTCGGCGCCCGGTTTGGCCAGCGCAACGGAGGCTACACGCGGATCACGCGGCTGGGCCCCCGCAAGGGTGACGGCGCCGAGCAAGCGATGCTCGAGCTGGTCGGCTCCGAGCTGGTGAAGCGAGCGGCCGAGCGCGCCAAGCGCAAGGAAGAGAAGTTGAAGGCGATGAGGGAAGGCCGCGCGGAAGGGGAAGGCGGCGAAGAGCAGAAGCCTTAGCGGCAATTCATCGCCTCCTTTCGTGTTGCTCCCGCAGAACGCGTGGATCATCCATCCGCGGCCCTGGTTTCGGATCCAGCGGATCGCGCGCCCTGGCTGGATCGAACAGCTCCGGATGAACCGGCTGCACGGTGTACGGCGCGAAATCCGGCGTGTTCGTGAAGCAATCGCTCAAATCCGACGCCGCCGCGTCGAACAGGTTTAGCGGCGGCAGCCCCAGCAGGCGGAACACCGTCTTCAGCATCCCCGGGAAACTGGCGTTCACGTGGGAAACGTAGTTCTTCCTCGCATAGGGACTCGCCAGCAGAAACACCGTGCGGTGCGAGTCGATGTGATCCACGCCCCCTTGTGCGTCATCCTCGGTGATGAAGATCGCCATCTTCGGCCACCACTTGCTTTTCGAGAGATACTCGACGATGCGCCCCAGCGCGTAGTCGTTGTCGGCGACATAGGACGCCTCGTGCGGATAGCCGTCCTCCGGCCTCGGCTTCGTCATGTGATCATTCGGCAGATGAATAAAGACCAGCCGCGGAAACGGCTGCCCGCCTCCGGCGTAGAGTTTCTCGACCTCAGCGATGAACTGCGTGGCCCGGTACTGGTCCGGGATGTTCATGTTGTATTGCGCGTAGTCGCGTGAGGTGTTGCGGTATAGCGGCTCCGGCATCGGCACGTTGATGAAAAGCCGCGCTCCGGACGGCTTCAGCCCCGGCCCTTCATCCACGCTCGCCAGCTCGAAGCCCTCGCCGTAGTTGCGGAACGTGACTTTGTGCCGCTCGAGATGGTGCCACAAGGTTCCCGCTTCCAGTTGCTCATCCGGGTGCACGCTCGAATTGCTCCCGACAAACCGCAGCCGTCCGGGCGCTGTTGTCGGCATACGGAAATCCTTCATCCGGCCCGCCATCACCGTGCTTTCCGTCCAGGCATTGGGATACGAGCCCACCAGCCAGTGATGGCCGTCCACACTCACCTCCGAATCGGCGTAAAAATTGTCGGAGAACGCGAACCGCTCGGCCAGCGCATGATGATTCGGCGTCACACTGACATTCCGCAGGCTGAACCGCTGCCGCAGGTTCTTCCGGTCCGAATAAAGCACGCCGGAACGGCCGAACCGCGCCAGGTCCCAGATGCCCGCCGCCGGCCCGTTGGATGCCTTCTGGATGTCGCCGAATACTTCATCGTAAGTGCGGTTCTCCTTGACGATGATGACGACGTGCCCGATCTGGGCCGGCAGCGGGGCCGGCGGCTCGGGGGAGGGAAGCAAGCCGTTGTTGGAATAGACCTTTCGCGTGTGCCGCGCCAGCTCGGAAGCATCCGGCAGTGGGAACACGCTCACCACACCCTTTCGCAAGTCGGCCTGAAACGTCCGCGTGAACAAGCCCTCGCGGCCGGCGTTGGGCCCCGTTCCGTGCCCTTTTGCGCTGGCCACGTACACGTTGTCGCGGTCGATGGCGACGCGCGAGGGAAACCACGCTGCCGGCAGATGCCCCAGCACTTTGTTCTGCCGGGTGTCGATCACGCCAACGGCGTTGATGCCCGCCTCCGCCACCAGCAGCCACCCCGACGCTTCGTGGTACGCCATGCCAATCGGAATCACTCCACGCAGATTCTCCAGACCCGGGATGCGGATCGGAATCTCGCCCGTCACCTGGAGCGTCGAGGCGTCGATCACCGTCACCGAGTCGTTGTGCGCATTCGACACGAACATGCGGTCTTTGGCGGCCACCACCGCGGACGGGCTGCTGCCGCCGAGACTCCGGTCGCCGAACGGCAAGCCGGTGCGGATGAATGCCTCGAGCTTCGGCGCTTCCGGATTCCCGACATTCACCACCGCCAGCGAATTCGACTCGGGCGCGTTCGGATCGCCCAATCCCGGCACTTCAATGATCCGGCCCGAGGCCGACGGCCGCTTGACGCCGTCGCGCGCTTCCGGCGACGGGAAGCCGAACGGTGGAAAGGGGAGGCCTGTTTCGAGGGGCTTTTTCGGATCTGCGCCGGGCAGCGGCTTGTACTCGAACATGCCGAGGTTGGTGACTGAGGCGCGCATTCCGTCCGGCGAAAGCGCAACCGCGAACGGCATACGCCCCACAGGGACCGAAGCAGCGATCCTTTTTCTCCTGGTATCAATGATCACCAGCCGGAAATTCGCCTGGTCCACAACGTACAGCAAGCCGCGCCTGGCGTCGTACGCCAGATCGCCGGAATAGCTGTCTCGATACCCGCCCTGGTCCAGTTTGTAGAGCTGCCTGCGGCGGCCTGTCCTGGCATCGATCAGCCGCACGCGTCCCGAGTTGCCCTCTGACGCATACAACGCCTTTTCATCTTCAAAGGCCACTCCCATGAAGACGCTCAGCCACTCGCTCTCGTCCGCGTCTGCTTTCTCTTCCACCTTGTATGGCTCGATCGCACGCGTCTGCCAGCGATCGCCCTCGGTGCGCCGCAGCAGGGTCAATGAGTACCGCCTCGGCCCGCCGTCGCTGGTGACAATCGTCCTGCCGTTCGGACTTACCGCCAGTCCAAACGGGCCGGGTCCGGTGGGGAACTGTTTTCCGATCGGAGAGAGAATCCGCCCGCCCGGCAGGATGCTCTCGGCGCCCGGCCGGCGGATGGCCGCGCGCGTGCCCGCCGGCGCCCGATGCTCCGCGGCCTCCAGTATCCCCCCCACGATCAGCAAACAAAGGATCGTCATAACAGGTACTCTGAAGGTTATACCAGATGAACCGCAGGTCTTTTCTCACCGGTAGCGTGGGCCTCCCGGCCTGCGCGCTTTCAGGAGTTTCCTCGATGCCCGAATCGTCCACTTCCAAAACCCGCTATTACCAGCTCGAGCAGTTCTTCTTGAAGCAAGGCTCCCAGCTTGCCCGCCTGCACGATTTTTTCAAGCGCACGCTGCCCATGCTGCGGCCCAGGATCGTGCTCGAAGCCATTGTCGCCCCGCACATGCCGCAAGTCGCCGTCTTCAGCGGATTTGCGTCCACGGAAGAGTATTTCGCCGGCGCCGCCAGGTTGCGACAGACGCCCGAATTCGCTAAAGAGCTGGCCGCCTGGGAAGCTCACGAGGAGCCGCCCTACGAGCACTACTCGACTGCGCTGCTGGAAGCAACTCCCTATTCGTCCGACACCATCGAATCCGCCAAATCGCCGCGCATCTTTGAGCTGCGGGTGTATCATTCGCCCACCTGGCGTCAGCTTGCCGCACTGCACGAACGCTTCGCGGGCCCGGAAATCAAGATCTTCCACCGCGTTGGCGTCCACCCGGTGCTGTATACCTCCACCGTCTTCGGCCCTCACAAGCCGAATCTGACGTACTTGATTCCGTTTGATTCCCTCGCCGCCCGTGAGAAGGCGTGGAATGCGTTTGCCGCGGACGAGGAATGGATCAAGGTGCGAAGGGAATCCATCGACAAGCACGGCCAGATTTCCAGCGTGATCCAGATCGCGCTCTATAAAGCGGCCGACTACTCGCCTGTCAAATGAGCAAAGGAGCGAGTGAGGCGGGCGGCCCGCCGGGCGCGCGCGTTCTGATCATCGGAACGCTCGACACCAAAGGCGAAGAGATCGCTTATTTGAAGGAACGCCTCATTGGGGCCGGCCTGCTGCCTGTGGTGGTCGATGTCGGCGTGCTGGACGAGCCGGCCTTTGTGCCCGACGTGGACCGGGCGGTGATCGCGCGGGCGGCCGATGAATCGTCCGAGAAGCTGCGCGCGTCGGGCGACCGGGGACGGGCGATCGCGGCCATGCAGCGCGGCCTGGCAGTATGGATCCGCAAGGATCACGCGCATGCGCCGGTAGCCGGCGTGCTGGCGATCGGCGGATCGGCCGGCACCGCGATGGCGACGGCGGCGATGAGGGAACTGCCGGTCGGTGTGCCCAAGCTGATGGTTTCTACGATGGCCTCCGGAAACACGCGACCCTATGTGGGGACTTCGGACATCTGCATGATGTATTCGGTGGCGGACTTCACCGGCCTCAACCGGCTCACGCGCACGATCCTGAGCAACGCCGCTCACGCGATGGCCGGCATGGTGGGACTCTCTTCTGCGCAAACGGCCAACCCGGACCGCCCGCTGCTGGCCGCAACCATGTTCGGCGTGACCACCGCTTGTGTGAATCGCGTCAAGCAATTGCTCGAGAAGCAGGGCTACGAGCTGATGGTGTTTCACGCCACCGGCGCCGGCGGCCAGGCGATGGAGCAACTGGTGCGTGACGGATTTGTCGAGGGCGTTCTCGACATCACCACCACCGAGCTTGCCGATGAGCTGGTGGGCGGCGTGCTCTCGGCCGGCCCCCACCGTCTGGAAGCGGCGGGCGATAAGGGCATCCCGCAAGTGATTTCGGTGGGAGCGCTGGACATGGTGAACTTCGGCGCCCCGGAAACCGTTCCGGAAAAATTTCGCGGGCGGCTCTTTTACCAGCACAACCCGGCGGTCACGCTCATGCGGACGACGCCGGAGGAGAACGCCGAGCTCGGCCGGATGCTCGCCCGGAAGACGGCCGCCGCCAGAGGCGCTGTCACGTTGCTATTGCCGCTCGGCGGTGTGTCCGCGATCGACGCCGAGGGCAAGCCATTCCGGGACCGCGCCGCCGATCAGAAGCTGTTCGATGCCATCAGGGAGAACGCCGGAGCGAACGTGCGGGTGGTGGAAATGGATTGTCACATCAATGATCCCGAATTCGCCGGGCGGCTCGTCCAGGAGTTTCTCCTGATGGTGGCGGAAAGGACGCGAAGTGTTGAAGCGTGAGGAGTGTCTTATCAGACTCCGCGAGACCGTCCGTAAGGGCCTGCCCATCCTGGGCGTGGGGGCGGGCACGGGCATCTCCGCGAAGTTTGCCGAAGAAGGCGGCGCCGACCTGATCATCCTCTACAACTCGGGACGCTACCGAATGGCCGGTCGCGGCTCGCTGGCCGGCCTGATGCCATACGGCGACGCCAACCAGATCGTCGTGGAAATGGCGGCTGAGGTGCTTCCGGTTGTCCGGCGAACGCCGGTGCTGGCCGGGGTGTGTGGCACCGATCCGTTTCGGAAAATGGAGGTTTTTCTGCCGCAACTTCGCGCCATGGGTTTCGTGGGTGTACAGAACTTCCCCACTGTCGGGCTGATTGATGGAGTTTTCCGGAAGAACCTGGAAGAAACAGGGATGGGCTATGGTCTGGAGGTGGACATGATCCGGCAGGCCCGCGCACTCGAGATGCTCACCTGCCCGTACGTGTTCGACCCCGAGCAGGCGTGTCGCATGGCCGAAGCCGGCGCCGACATTCTGGTGGCGCATATGGGTTTGACCACCAAGGGAAGCATCGGAGCGCAAACCGCGCTGACGCTCGAACAGGCGGCCGCCGCGGTTCAGGCGATCCGGGATGCGGCAACGGCGGCCCAGCCTGACGTTCTGGTGATTTGTCACGGCGGGCCGATCTCCGAGCCCGGCGACGTGGACTATGTCCTGCGGCACACCCACGGGGTGCACGGCTTCTTTGGAGCATCGAGCATCGAGCGGCTCGCCGTCGAGCGGGCCATCACAGAGCAAACACGCGTGTTCAAGAGCATCCGGCTATTCTGACGCAAGGCGACCGGCCATTCTTCGGGTTCATCCTGTTTCAAACAAATCCGGTCCGATGCGGTTCTTGTGGTGCTTTCAGTCCTTGTGTATCCACCACTTGCGTGATATCCTGACCCGGAGTTGTCGTATGAACGGGGATAAAACGCGAGCAGCCTGTCCGAATCCAATTGCAGCTTCCGTGAATCCCACCGCCCTGGGCACAATGAGAGGATCAAGGCTCTGGAACGGGCTCCAGCTACGAGCCGGTGAAAAGATCGCCATCGCCTATTTTCTGTACACGGCATTTCTGGCATCGGCACATCGTGTTTCCCCTTCTCGAATGACCTTGGCCTGGTTGATACCGGCGGCTCTATGGGCTCTGGCCGCGGTCGAGTCCCGGTTTTCAAGGAAATGGAGCGCCGTCGTCCGGGACTGGATTCCCCTCTCGCTGATTCTTGCCGGATACTGGCAGGCCGACTGGTTTCCTTCTCCACCGGTCACCCGCTGGGAGCAAACCTGGATTCAGTGGGATCGCATACTGCTGGACGGCTTCGGACTTCGCCGCGGGCTGGAAGCGTTCGGATGGATGGTTCCTTCGCTGCTCGAGGGTGCTTATCTGCTGCTCTACGCCGTGCCCCCTCTTTGCGTGGGAGCTCTGTACCTCTGCCACAAGCGCGCCCGTACGGATCGTTTTCTGGCGACCTGTTTTCTCGGTACTTTCTTTGTTTATGCCCTGCTGCCGCACTTCCCGACAGCCTCTCCCCGGCTGATGTTTCCCGGGCAAGACCTGCCGAACTTTGGCGGGCTCTGCCGCTCGATGAATGTCTGGCTGCTCGATCATCTGGACATCTCGACCAGCGTCTTTCCCAGCGGCCACGTGGCGGTGGCCTTCTCGGCGGCTCTCGGGTTGCGGCAGGCGGTTCCTGAAAAGCGCCTGCTTTGGGGCAGCTTTTTGGCGGTTGCCGGTCTCGTGTTTACCGCAACTGTATACGGCCGGTACCACTATGCAGTGGATGGATTGGCAAGCGTCGGGATTGCGGCTTTGGCGTCCCGTTGCAGTGGGGTCCTCGTCGAACACCATGGGTAACCTGTCCCGATCGTTGCTATTCCTGATCCTTCCGGGAGGAATCAACTTTTCGCTTGCGGCCGGCCCGGACGCTCTTCACGTGCGGCTGGAAAACCCCCTGACCAGCTATTCGTCGCCTCAGGGGACGCCCTTCCGGGCCACAGTGGTCTCATCGTTCGAGAGCAATGGACGTGTGGTGATCCCTTCGGGAAGCATCCTGACCGGAACCGTCCGGCGCGCCTTGCGGGTGGGTCTTGGCCTCCGCCGCGAGCGCGCACGTCTGGAGTTAAGCTTTGACAACTATCAACTGGCCGACGGGCGGCGGTTCCCGCTGGACGCGCGGCTGGACTCGATCGACAATGCCCGGGAAACTGTAACGGCTCGGGGTGAAATCAAGGGCATTCTTGCCGCGAACAATCCGCACGCACTGATGCAGGGGATATGGTACCGGCCCAGCCTGACCCTGGTGCATCGCTCCGTGGTCGGCCTCACGGGCGCCAGCGGCATCGCCTGGACCAGATCTGCCATGGGCCCCGCGGGTGCAGCCGGGCTTCTGGCGTTGCGTCTGGCAGTGGTACGGATGGCAGAGCCCGAGATCCGGCTGCCGGCAGGAACGGAGATGCAACTGCAAGTAAGCCGTTTGCCCGCCGAGGCGCCGTCACACGAGCAGCCTGCTTCCCAGGCAATTCCACTGGAATTGGCCCAATCGCTGGCCGACCAGCCGGCTCAAGTCGCAAAGGCGAATCGCAAGCCGTCCGCCGACGTGATCCATCTCGCCTTTATCGGCTCCCGGCGGCAGGTTCAGCAGGCATTCGAGACCGCCGGCTGGTCGGCCGCGGAACCTCTGACCGCGCGGACATTGGCTCGCACTTATCGGGCGTACAGTTCCCTGACCGGTTACGCGTCAGCTCCCGTCTCGAGATTGCTGTATCAGGGGGCTGATGCCAGCCTGGTATATCAAAAAGGGCTCAACACCATAACCAAGCGTCACCACGTCCGGATCTGGAAAGCGAAGTCCGTCTCCGACCGCGAGCTCTGGCTTGGAGCCGGGACACACGACGTCGGCATCACGTTGGATTCCGGGACGATGATGTTGACCCACAAGATTGACCCGATGATTGACGGGGAGAGAGAAAAGATTATCCGCGATCTTGTTTTCGCCGGATGTTCGGAACCGGCCCGCTACGTGGATCGCCCGCAATCGGTCCAGATGAAGAGCACTGGAAAAGAGGCCATCACCGACGGCCGGCTGGCGGTGCTGGTGCTGCGCGATTGCGTTGTCCCCCAGCTTGCGACGGCGGGCGAATTGCCCGATCCGCCGGGCTCCCGGCTGACACGGCTGGCCCGGCGGGTGACCTTGGAGACTCGGAACTACCTGCTCCGAGGCAATGTGTACTACATGGCTTACCGGGCGGTACGCTGGAGGGCGGGAGCCGCGCCGCAGCCGGTTTCCATTGAGGAATGAGGGGACTGAGGATGAAGAAGATCCTGGCACGCTGGTCGCTGCCGGTGTTTTTCCTGCTGGTTGGGGCGGGCAACACTGCGTGCGATCCGCCTTCGCCGACAGCCGAAGAAGTGGTGGCTCGCATGACGGAGGCGGACCGCATTCGAACTCCGCTCCTCAACGACTACACTTCTATCCGGCGCTACACGGTGCTGAACAAACGGTTTGGGACTCGAGCCGCGATGACCGTGCGAATGACGTATCACTATCCGGGATCCAAGCGGTTTGAAGTTCTCAGCGAGTCCGGATCGTCCTCCGTACGGAAGCAGGTCTTCCGGAAGATGCTCGAGTCGGAACAAGAGGCCTCCGGAGATGCAGTCCGAGAGGCGACGCAGATTGCGTCCCGCAACTATTCGTTTCGTCTTGCGGGAACCGCGACCGTCGAGGGCCGCCGGTGTTACGTGCTCGACGCGGAGCCGAAATCCAGGAACCGGTTTCTCTTCAGAGGCCGCGTTTGGGTGGACTCCGAAGAGTATGCCGTGATCCGCATCGAAGCATCCCCCACCCAAAGCCCGTCTTTCTGGGTTCGCAAGACCGCCTTTGTTCATCGCTACGAGAAGTTCGGGCCGTTCTGGCTGGCCGTCTCCAACCGTTCGGAAACCGACGTCCTGATCTTCGGTCACACCGAAGTGCAGATCGAGTATTCCGGCTACAAATTCAATCAGGAGAGTGGGGCGCCCTCGGCCGGCCAATGACGCCGGCTTGCGCGCGGCAGCACCGCTGCTTCGAGGTCGCCGATATCATCGGAGAGGCCGCGAAACCGTGAGATTCCTTGATCGCGTTACCCCGGCAGAATCTTCGTGATGTCGTTGTAAAGGACGAACATCACCACCATCATCAGAAACACGAAGCCCACCTTGAACACTGCTTCTTTCACTGCCAGGCTCAGATCGCGACGCAACAGCATCTCGATCAGAAGCATCAGGATCACGCCGCCATCCAGGATGGGAATCGGTAGCAGATTGAAGATCGCCAGGTTCAGGCTCACCATCGCCATCAGCCCGACAAACGAGAAGGCGCCTTCGCGGGCCGCCTGCCCGGACATCTGGGCAATGCGGATTGGCCCCTCGAGCGATTTCGGCGACATGCGCCGCTCCAGAATCCCCCTCAGGAACTGGAAGATCAACCCGGCGTTGCGCGCGTTCGCTCTCACCGACTCCACCACCGCCTCGCTGACCGGGAGCGAAACGAACGTCACCGGCGACTCGAGCTGCACTCCGATCCGCCAGCGCCCCTGCCCCTCCAACATCTGATAGGCCGGCCGCACCGTCACTTGATGCTCTTTTCCTTCCCGCAGGTACACCAGATCCACCGGTTTGCCGCTGGAGGCTCGCATGATCTCGTGCAGCTTTGGCGTCGACCGGATCGTTTGTTCATTCGCCTTCAGAAGAATATCTCCCCGTTCGAGCCCCACTCGAGCGGCTTCCGTGCCCGGCTCCACGACGGCGATCTGCACTCTGTTCTGCTCGGCCCATCCGGCCACGCCAATGCCGTTCTTTTCATCCAGCGCCGGCGTGAGCGTGATCGCGTCCTGCCGCTTGTCCTCCCGCTCGACCAGCACCGCCATCGGCCGGTTCGCGCTGCCCACTTCCTTCAGCGTGATGTCTTCCCACGTCGGGTTCTGGATTTCGTCGATCCGCAGGACGCGGTCCCCTTCCCGGACGCCGGCTTTGGCGGCCGCGCCGTCCGGCGTCAGAAACCCGACGGTCGGCGAATGAGTCAGCGGCGCTTTGGGAAATCGCACCGTGAATAACCCCGCCACCAGGATGATGGCCAGAACAATGTTCATCATCGGCCCCGCGAACGCGATGATCAGCCGCTGCCACCGCGGCTTGGCCAGGAACGACCGTGGATCGTTCACCGCCTCATCCCCCGCCTGCTCACCGGCCATCTTCACGTAGCCCCCAAACAGAACCAGGGAAAAACGAAAATCGGTCTCGCGTCCGCGGAACCCGAACAGCCTGGGTCCGAACCCAAAGCTGAAAGCCTCGACCTTGACGTCAAACAGGCGCGCCGCCCAATAGTGCCCCAGCTCATGAATCAGAATCATGACTCCGATCAGAAGCAGCAGCCACCCGATGTTCTGGAGAATAGTCATATGTCCTGTTACGCTTTCATCCCCGCCAGCCGCGCGGCGAATTCCCGGGCCACTTGCCGTGAGTGGCTGTCGACCTCGAGTACTTCACCAATCGACGCCGGTTGCCGCATCTCCACATGATTCATTGTCTCCTCAACCACTTCGGCAATTGCGGGGAATGCGATCTCCCCGTCCAGAAAGGCCTCCACCGCTACCTCATCGGCCGCATTCAGCGTACAGGTGGCCGATCCGCCGCGCTCGAGCGCCTCATAGGCCAGCTTCAGGAGCGGAAACTTGCGCATGTCGGGCGGATGGAATTCCCATTGCTGGCGCGCCCGCCAGTCAAGCCGCGCCACCGGCGCTTCCTTACGTTCAGGATACGTCAAAGCATACTGGATCGGCATCCGCATGTCGGTGGCGCAGACCTGCGCGATCACGCTCCCGTCGCTGTATTCCACCATCGCATGCACCTTCGATTGAGGATGCACCACCACTTCGATGTCCGCCGGCGCCAGCCCGAAGAGCCACCGCGCTTCAATCACCTCGAAGCCCTTGTTCATCAGGGTCGCCGAATCAATCGTAATCCGCGGCCCCATCTTCCATGTAGGGTGGTTCAGCGCTTCTTCCGGAGTGACATCCTGAAGCCGCTCGATGGGCGTTTGCCGGAATGGTCCGCCGGACGCCGTAAGAATCAGCTTGCGCACTTCGCCGCGCCCTCCGGCCCGCAGGCACTGGTGCGCCCCGTTGTGCTCGCTGTCCACCGGAAGCAGCTCCGTGCCGGACTCGGCCGCGGCCGCCATCACCAGCTCACCTGCCGCCACCAGCACTTCCTTGTTGGCTAACCCCACTCGCTTCCCCCGCCGCGCCGCCTCGTAGGTCGCTTCCAGGCCCGCCACGCCCACAATCGAGGAGATGACGATGTCCGCCTCGGGCGCGATCGCCGCCTGCACCCTCGCTTTGGGTCCGTGCGCCAGTTCGGGCCAATTCGCCTTCGGGAGCCCGGAAGCCAGCAGGCACTTTACCAGACGCTTTAAGGCGTCATCCGTTCCGACAACCGCTGCGCGGGGACGAAACTCGAGGATTTGCTCCGCCAGGATCTCGACGTTTTGGCCGGCCACAAGTGCGTAGAGGCAGAATCGGTCGGAGTTCTGGCGAACTACGTCCAGCGTGCTCCTCCCAATCGAACCCGTAGATCCCAGCAGTGTTAGTGCTTTCACCCACTGGTAGGATAACAGAATGTTGGAGGCGAGTCAGCGAGGATCGAACCGTTCAGAACTGTTTGTTGGGAACCAATTGCTGAGTGGAAAGTCTTTCTCGGGAACTCGCTCGC
>JACQDF010000291.1 GCA_016201205.1 Acidobacteriota bacterium | reverse complement strand
GGCCCAGGCACGGCGAACCATGATCTTTCGGTGTTCAAGGCGTTCCGCATCACGGAGAAGCTCTCGGCGCAATTCCGCGACGAGTTTTTCAACGCCTTCAACCGCACCGAGATGGGGACGCCGAACTCGGCGCCGCTGAGCTCGACGTTCGGATTGATCACGACGGTGCGCCAGCGCCCTCGGGAAACGCAGTTGGGGTTAAGGCTGCTGTTTTGAGTGTGCGCTTGCCGCGCCGGGCAGATTCGGGATATCAAGTCTTCGCGAGCGGTCTCCGATGATTTAGAATGATGCTTGACGCGATGTCCCTGGTCCGCCAACCCTCGCTCAAGTGGGACGACACCCAGTTCGACCCGGCGCCGTTTATGAAGGACGGCGGGCCGGAGCCGTTCTATGTCTCCAGCCTCGGCGCGCTCTACGCTGACGACTGCACGGCGGTGCTGCCGTTCATCCGCGACGAAGTGGTGGACGCCGTCTTCGCGGACCCGCCGTTCAACCTGGGCAAGGATTACGGCAGCCGGACCAACGACGATGTCCCCGACCCCGAGTATCTCGAATGGTGCCGGTCGTGGATCAGGGAGTGCTGCCGGGGACTCAAGCCCGGCGGAGCGTTCTTTCTATACAATCTGCCGAAGTGGAACGTGCTGCTCGGCGCCTTCCTGACCGACATCGGGATGACCTTCCGCCACTGGATCGCCATCGAAATCAGCGCGTGCCTGCCGATCCCTGGCCGGCTGCACCCGAGCCACTATAGCCTGCTCTACTACACGAAGGGGAAGCCGAAGACTTTCCGCAGAATCCGCACGCCGATCCTGACCTGCCGCCACTGCGGAGGCGAGGTCAAGGACTACGGCGGCCACCGTGATGCCATGAACCCCAAGGGCGTCAACCTCAAGGATGTTTGGGCCGACATCCCGCCGGTGCGTCACTGGAAGTTCAAGTCGAAGGACAGGCGGGCAAACGCTCTCTCCACAAAGATTCTGGATAGGGTCGTCGAGATGGCGACCGTTCCGGGCGAGATGGTGATGGACCCCTTCGGCGGCAGTGGCGCCACTTTCGCCGTCTGCGAGAAGAAAAGTCGCCAGTGGCTGGGGATGGAGATCGATTTCGCCCGCGAGATTGTCGAAAGGATCGAGAGTGGCGAGATCCGCAGCCACAAGAACGAGGACTACGTCGTTTGTTAAGCGCTCGGTGGCTCGACGAGATGTTGCCGGTCTCCCACTCCACGGCGACGGGGCCGTGGGCAGAGTGGAAGACTGCGTCCAGCTTGCCTGGTTTCTTGAGGGTCGCCAGGTCGAGCGGTTCCTCCAGCTTCCAGCCGCCTCTGGCTTGACTCCGTTCCCCAGGCCGCGCTTCTTCCCGCTCTCGGGGTAAGTGGTGAACCTCCCGCTGCCAGGAGGCCACGACACTTGACGGATCGCCTGGTGCAGCGCGTCTCTTGTGGCGCGCCAGTTTCGACGCGCACGATCTTCACTTCGAACCGTTCGGCGGCCCGTAGACTTTCCGCAGGAGCCGCAGCGGCTCTATCCCAATCGCGCGCGCGACGTCGCGGAACTCGATCACGTCCAGGCGCCGCTCTCCGCGCTCGAACTTCGACACGAAAGATTGAGGCTTGCCGAGTCGCTCCGCGAGTCTCAGCCTGACTGAGGCCGGCGCCCTTGCGCTCAAGGGCAGTAGTGCGGAAGTGCGGTCTTGAAGTTCCACCGCGTCCGTTTCCCGGTGAGCGCTTTGGTTAATCGTGGCTGCGTCCATCGGCCAAAAGCTGCCTCACGTTCCTAGCGAAAACGCCACGTATTCATCGCCGGCGGGGGTGGGCTGCCGGTTGCCGCCGCCACAGCCGATCACGACATATTGCTTGCCGCCGGCCGCGTACGTACAGGGCGTCGCATAGCCGCCCGCGGGCAGCTTGTGCTCCCACAGCACCGCGCCGTTTCCAGAATCCAGGGCGCGGATCTTCTCGTCGGCCGTCGCGGCGACAAAGATCAGCCCGCCGGCCGTCGCGATGCAGCCGCCGAGCTGGAACGTCCCGGTGCGTTTGTGACCGCGCGCCACCAGCGCCGGGTACTCGCCCAGCACTTCCCGCCAGGCAAAATCGCCTGACGTGAGGTCGATCGCGGTGAGGTGACCCCACGGGGGCTTGACGCCCGGGAAGCCCTCATGGTCGACCAGCTTCTCGTAGCTGGTGATGCCAAACCGGTATCCATCCTCGGGGCGCCCGTCGACCAGCGTAACGATGCTTGGCAATTCACTCGAATTCACGAACAGCCGCCGGCTGGCGGGGTCGAATGCGCAGCCACCCCAGAGAGCGCCGCCGAGCGTTCCAGGCGTGTAGAGAGTGCCCTGCTTGCTGGGAGCAGAAAACAGCCTCCCGCCCCGCACGCCGCCGAACCGTTGCAGCACAAACTCTCGCGCTTCCGGCGAGATGTCGGTGATCAGGTCCTCGTTCACCTCGTGTCGGGAAAGTGCCGCGGGTTTCAAGGGGAACGGCTGCGTGGGCGACAGCTTCTCGCTTTCCACGTCGCTGGCCTCTGTTTCGCGTTCCTCCACGGGAAACAGCGGCTTGCCAGTCACCAGGTCCAGCAGGAACACAAAACCCGTCTTGGTCACCTGGGCCACAGCGTCCAGCGTCTGCCCGTTCCGGCGAATGCTCACCAGCGCCGGCTGCGCCGGCAGATCGTAGTCCCAAACGTCATGGTGTACCGTCTGGTAATGCCAAATCCGGCGGCCGGTGCGGGCATCGAGCGCCACGACACAGTCGCTGAACAGGTTGTCGCCATGGCGGTCGCCACCCCAGAAATCAAAGGACGCCGACCCGGTGGAAACGAAGACCCAGCCGCGCTTGAGGTCCACGCTCATGCCGGCCCAGTTGTTGGCCGCGCCGTTACGCCGCCACCCGTCTTTCGGCCAGGTATCGTAGCCGAACTCGCCCGGGTGCGGAATTGTGTGGAAGATCCACTTGCGTTTTCCGGTGTAAACATCGTAGCCCCGGACGTGCCCGGGGGCCTGTGGCCGCGGCCCCTCACCGCCGCCGCCGCCCACAATCAGCGTATCTTCGAAGATCACCGCCGGGCTCGTGATCCGGAACGTCAGCCCGGTCATGTCCCTGTCGAACTGCGCAGCCAGGTCGACGATGCCGTTGTCTCCGAAGCTCCGCACGAGCTCGCCTGTCTGGGGATGAAGGCAGTAAATCTTGTCCCGAATGGCGGCGAAAACACGGCGGTCCTTGCCGTCCTCAAACCAGGTCACGCCGCGGTTCACTCCCGCGGCGCGCGCCGGCTGGCCTGGCGGAGTGAAATTCCAGAGGGCTTCTCCGGTCGCCGCCTTGAGTGCGCGCACCTGTACTCGGGCGGTGGTCAGGTACATGATCCCGTCGATCACCAGCGGCGTGCACTCGATCGTCGTCGAAGGCCTCTGGACCGCGTCGCCGCAGCGATGGCTCCAGGCCACCTTCAGATTCGCGACGTTGCCCCGTTTGATGTGCTCCAGAGGCGAGAAGCGCGTCGCGCCCGCGTCGCCGCCATAGTGGCGCCAGTCTGCTTCGGTCCGGTCCGCGCCCCATACAGGCGCGGTCGCCACCAACGAAAGGAAATCCCGGCGGTCCAGCATTCTTTGATCTTACTGGATGTTGCTTCGAGCCAAGAGCCGATATACTAAGTACAACGCTCAAGGGGAGAACGATGACAAGATTCGTAGGGCTCTTTCTTTACGTGGTGGCGGCGGCGGCCCAGAGCCAGCTCGCCACTCTCGGCGGCGTCATCGAGGACGCATCGAAGGCTGTCGTCCCGGGCGCCGGCCTGAAGCTCACCAACCAGGACACTGGCGAATCCTGGACCGCTGTGAGCAACGAGCACGGGAACTACGTCCTGGTGCTGGTCAAGCCTGGCGCCAACTACCGGCTCGACGTCGATAAGGATGGATTCAAGCCGTACCGGCGCACCGAGATTGTGCTCGAGACCGGCGGGCAGCACCGCATCGACGTGCGCCTCGAGGTCGGCTCGCAGGCCGAGCGCATCGTGGTGGAAGCCAGCGCTCCGCAGTTGCAGACGGAAACTTCGGTCGTGGGCGCAGTGGTGGACAACCGCACCATCGCCAACATGCCGCTCATCAACCGCCGCGCCGCTCAACTGGCACGGCTGACCGGATTCATCGTGCAGATCGGCGCCGGATCAAGTTTTGCCATGGCTGGAGGCCGCGGCAACAACACCAACTGGCGTATCGACGGCGGAAACGTACAGAACGTGCTGGTGGGCGACCAGGGATTGAACTTTGATCCGCCCATCGAGTCGCTTCAGGAGTTCAACGTGTCGGTGAGCAATTACTCGGCTGAATTGGGCCGCACCGGCGGCGGCGTGGTGCAGATGACCACCAGGAGCGGCACCAATCAGTTCTACGGCTCTGCTTACGAATACCTTCGCAACGACGCGCTCGATGCCCGCTCTTTCTTTGCCGCCGACAAAGCCAAGCTGCGCTATAACCTGTTTGGCGCGTCCATTGGAGGCCCCGTCCGCAAGGACAAAACGCACTTCTTCTTCAACTACGAAGGGCGGCGGGAATCGCGCGGATCCACGTTCATTCACAACGTGCCGACGGCCGCCGAAAAGCAGGGAGACTTCTCCGGCAGCTCGAGGATCATTCGCGATCCGGAAGCGTCCGGGCGCCCTCCGTTTGCGGCCAACCGCATCCCCGTCAGCCGCCTGGACGCGATTGGACGGCAAATCGCCTCGTTTTATCCCGACCCGAACGTGGCCGGGCGCGGATCGGGCGATGCCAACTTCCTGGCGAATACGAAAACGACCGAACCGCCCAACACCTACGTCGCCCGGATCGATCACACCGTCGGCGCCAGAGATCGCATCTACGGCCGCCTGCTGGCCAGCAATGGCGGCACCATCGACCATCCGGTCTGGCCGCTGGCAGCCGCGGATCCCTTCCACCGCCGCCGCAAGAACAGCTACTACAACGGAAGCGCAACCTGGCTTCACAACCTCAAGCCAAATCTGATCAACGAGCTGCGCTTCAACTATGACCGGCGTCACTTCCACAACCTGAACAGCGGCGCGTACTCGAATCTCAACTCTCAGCTCGGACTTCGCGGCGTCAAACAGCAATTTGGACCGCGCGTCACCGTATCGGGATACACCACCGTCGGCGAGGGATCCAACATGGAGCGGGTCCAGTCGCCGATTCGCGGGACTCATCTCACCGAGAACCTGCTGTGGTTCAAGGGCAACCATAGCCTGAAGGCCGGATTCGAGCACAGGCTCTCGAGAAACGACGACCTCAACCTCAATACCGCCGGCGGCGTATTCGGCTTCAATGACGTCGCCACCGGCCATGCGCTGGCATCGCTGTTGCTGGGCTGGGTGCAGAATGCCAACGTCAACGAGGTTTTTCCCATCCGCAGCCGCATCGATGCGTTTGGCGCTTTCGTCCAGGACGACTGGAAGGTGACGTCCCGGCTCACGCTCAATCTGGGCCTGCGGTGGGACATGGACACGCCGCGGCGTGAAGAGTTCGACAACCGGATGAACTCGTTCGACCTGTATGCCATCAACCCCGTCTCGCTCACGCCCGGCGTCATTACGTTCGCCGGCCGCAACGGCGTGTCTCGTTACGCGCACAATTTCGACAAGAACAACTTTGCGCCGCGTTTAGGCTTCTCCTGGCGGGTCGCGGACAAATGGGTCTTGCGCGGTGGTGCGGCGCTGCTCTATATGGGCCTCTATGACCAGGCCACGGTGATCAACGCGACCAGCGGCTTCAGCTTCCGGGGAAACTTCGTCTCTCCCGACAACGGTCTCACGCCCGCCTTCCGGCTGCGGGACGGAATGCCCCCCATCGAGATTCCGGCCGGGAAAGACCTGACGGCCGGCTTCGGCGCCGTGCGGCCGGGTCAGTCTCCTGTCAATGCGGTCGAATACTTTCAGCCTGGACCTCGTGATGCCTCATACATGATGAGCGTCAATTTCAACGTCCAGCGGCAGCTTCCCGGGCACATCATGGTCGAGTTGGGGTACCTTTCCACCGTTGGACACAAACTGGCTTCTCCCGCCGCCCTGACGCTCAACCAGGTCCGGCCCGAGCTGATGGGCGCCGGCAATGCCCAATCCCGCAGACCGTTTCCTCAGTTCACCGACGTCACCCAGGTTGCACAGCCGATCGGCAACTCGAACTACCACGCCATGAACCTCAAGGTCGACAAACGCTATTCGCACGGGCTCCATTTCCAGTCCAACTACACCTGGGCTCGAGGGATCGACGATGTGGAAGCGCGCGGCGAATTGGGCGGCAACCCCGGCAACGCACTGGCGAACGTGTATAATCGCCGCGTCGATCGCGGCCTCAGCGGCAACAGCATCTCGCACCGCTGGATCAACAGTGTCGTCTACGAGCTGCCGGTTGGAAAAGGCCATGCTCTGGGGATCAGCAATCGAGTGGGCAACGCGCTGTTGGGCGGCTGGACAGCCGGCTACATCGGCGAGCTGCGCACGGGCGCCCCCTGGGGCGTGATCGAGCAGGTCAATCGCACCAATTCTTTCTCTCCCGCCAACCGCCCCAACGTCGCCGGCGATCCGAAGATCTCCGGCAGCCGCTCCCGTGCCGGGCAGGTGAGCGCCTGGTTCAACACCGCTCAGTTCGCGGAGCCGGCGCAGTTCACCTTCGGCAACTCAGGACGCACCGCCGGCTTCGGCCCGGGCGCCATCGCCATGGACCTCTCGATTCTCAAGGACATGCGCTTTTTCGAGAAGTACACCCTGCAATTCCGCTGCGAGATGCTGAACTTCATCAACCGGCCGAACTTCAGCCTGACCAACCTGAGCCGCGGAAGCAACGCATTCGGCCGCATCACCGATCTGGCCGATGGCAACCAGGCGAGAATCGTTCAATTCGCGCTGCACTTCAAGTTTTGAGCCGGGGACAGGCTACCCTGTCCCCTCAATTCCCTTCCACCACCAGCGGCTCCGCATCCACTGCCACGGTGTTGGCGTCCACGGACCTGCCCTGGCCGCCTCCACCGCGGATCACCGTCACTTTGAGCCCCGCCAGCTTCGACAAATCGACCTTCGCCGGCTTGCCCGCCCACACGATGTAGAGCTTCGTCGTCTCCCCTCGCACTCTCACCGCATTGGCGTCATCGGTATACCACGCCGAGCCCGGCTTGACGCGCTCGAATTCATGCACCTCGACGCCCTGCCCACGCCAGTCGCTGATGGCACGCACATAGTGCGCGCTGATCAGCGCCTTCGCCAGCCCTTTCAGCCGGAATGGATACGCATCCCAGTTCTGCTTGCGATGCGGATAGTGGAAGGAAGAAACGCCCGGATGCTGCTTCTCCCATGCGTAGAATTCCCTGGCAACGTCATTGGGCGTCGCCCACCGCGCCGCCGCAGGCACAAAGCTCGCGTTGATCCACTCGACCAGCTCCTGCACGTTCTTGCGCTGGGAAACGCGGCGCGCCGCGCCTTCCGGATACAAATCAAACCCGTGCATCGTCCAGCCGAACGTCCACACCTTCGGCGGCAGCCCGAGCCGCTCCTGCTCGCGCCGCTCGAGAAACGCATGCAGAAAGCGCCTCTTCATCGCCGCCACGGACAGATCCTGATCCTGCCCGAAGTGCATCTTGATGTTGCCGACCACCGCAAGCTGCGGCACGCAGATATAAGCCTTGTTGCTCAGATCCTCGGCTAACTCGTGGGTCATGCTCGGCCGCCACGGGTGAAACACATCGTGATCGAAGATCATGTTGAACACTTCGTTGCGCCCGCCTGTTTCCACCGTGATGCCGAATTGCTTGAACAGCACATCCTTGCCTTCCCAACTGTTGGGCAGGTGGAATTCGCCGTTGTTGTTGATCGCGCGCAGCCCGGCCGGATCCGTGACGCCGGTGACCTTCGCCAGCAGCTCATTGCTGAAGCGGAAATTGTCGTTCCACAGCCTGCGGACTTCGTCCATCGAATTCGGCTCGGCCAGCACGCCGGGCGTGATGACGTCGCCGGGCCCAATCGCGGGTTTCTGAAATGGCCGCGATGGCCGCAGCTCGCTCCAGCGCAGGAACTCGCCATTGTAGATGTTGCGGTGCATGTGCGTGCCGAGCTCGTGTCCCTGCTTGTACAGCTCGGCAAGCATGGCCAGGCCTTTCTCGTCCTGCAAGTAGAACTCGGCGTGGTCTCCACTGATCTGCACATTGAGCCGCGGCCGCTTCGCCTTGTCGATCGACTCGATCCACGACTTGAGCCACAGCACGTTGTCGCGGCGCCGCTCGAGCTCGGCCTTGTGCATCTGCGGGTCAGGCGGCCCGGCCGGATCGAGGTGAACATTGAACACGACGTTGATCGGCGGCTGCCTGGTTTGGGCGGCCGCCAGACCCGCCAGAACGAGAACTGCTGCTGTTACCATTCGTTCCTCCTGGTGCGGTCCGCCAATTCACAGGCCGCCGCCATCACGCCGACCGGGTCCGGCGGGCCCCCCTCCTGTGGCTCCCTGGCCACCGCTTTGCGAACCGTGAACCGATCATAGCTGGCATTGGGCGGATTCTCTCTATACTGCTCCGGCTTGCGTTTCATGACCTCCTCGACCCAGCGGACGCCGGGATTCAGGCGAATCCAGCGGACACCGGCGGCCTGATAGGCGTCATATTGCGCTCGAATGTGGCGGTAGTCCGCGGTTCCCTGCACATGATCCTGCTCGGAGGACCACACAATCACAGCCAGCCGCGGAACGTTGCGGACCACATTCTGCACATGCGAGACGCCGTTGCGTATCGTCATCGCCTTCTCGCTCTGCTCGAGGGTGCCGATATGAGCGGGCCATGCGTCGCCGAAGACCTTCTTGTCGCGCGCGGCGCGCGCCAGCGGAGGCGAGAAGTAAGCACGCGGCTCGGGCACGGGGATCATGGCCGGGTTGAAGGGGACGTCCGTGTCCGGATCAAAGACGCCGTTCTTGTTTGCGTCGAGGAACAAAACGCCGCGCGGCATGTCCAAGCCCGGCGGCCGTGGCGGCATGCTGTTCATTTCAGCGTTCTTGTCCCACGCCAGCGAGCGCAGGTCAAGCTCGCCGGTATCAGCATTGTAAAAGCGGTTGGGGCGGCCGCGGCTGCCGAACTCCGCATTGATGATGCCGTCGCCGTAAGGCGATTCAAAACTCGCGTACCACTTCAGATTCGCGATCTCTTTTCCGTAAAGGCCCAGTGCGCCGGCTACGACGTTGCCGCCGAGCGACCAGCCGATGACGCCCGCTTCGTCCGCCAGCACGGGCACGCCGGCAACCTCCGCCAGCGTCTTGCCGTCCAGCGTGCGCGTGCGGCCTTGCGCGAACACGAGCACGTCAGCCAGCGCCCGCATCGAGTCCGCCCCACGATAGTCGAACGCGCCGCCGCTGCGCCACACCGTCCCGTCCGGCTGCGGAGCCGATTCACCCCCAGGGAACAGGAAGAGAAGGTTCACAAAGCCGAATTGGTCCAGTCGGCCCTGCGCGCGATCGACGTTGCCCCGCGAGAATCCGCCGTCGACGTTCACCACCACCGGCGCGCCTTGCTGATAACGCGGTTTGGCCGGCTTCAGGACGCGCACGACGACGCCTTCGACGCCCGCCGCTTTCGACCCGATACGCACCAGCGGCGCATCGGCAGGCACAGGCGGCGGGCCTGGAGGCTTCGGCGCGTCCGGAGGGCGCGGTTGAGCCAGCAAGGCCGTACCGCTAAGCAGGCAGAAGCCGGCGCAAAGAACGCTGCGCAATCCGAAAGCCCGTCTGGTATTCTTCGCTGAAATTGTCGCCCGGGTAAGGCCAGCCATAGAGATTATCCTCGTGTTCAATATTCATCGCGCCTTCAAAGCCCGCATCCATCAGCACCGTGAAGAACGCCGCCCAGTCGATGACGCCATAGCCGGGCAGCCGGAAGCGCCACCACCGCGCATTGTTCAATGGATGGATTCCCGTCTTGCGCAGCACGTGCCACAGGATCTCGGTGTCCTTCAGATGCACGTCGTAGATCTTGTCCGCGAAATCGCGTGCGCACTGGATCGGATCCATCATCTGCCACACCAGGTGCGAAGGGTCGTACTGCAAGCCCACAAACGCCGAACCGGCGAACGCTTTGAACAGTGCCTCATAGCCGACCGGACCGGTCGCGACGTTCGGGCCGCCGGCCCATGGCTCCCACAGGATGCGCACTTTGTGTTTCTCGCAGAGCGGAAAATACTTCTCCGTGTACACACGCACAATTTCGTCCACTTGCTCCTCGAGCGGCCGGCCGGGCATGGTCCCGGACGAAGTCCCGACAAAGGCGACTCCCAGCCGCCCGGCCAGCGTGATCACATTCCGGAAATAGTCGTTGGCCGCCGCGCGCGCCGCCGCTTCCGGCGCAATGTGGTTCTGCACCGTGGACACCACCGAAAGATGCAGCCCGGAGCGCGAAATCGACGCCTTCACCATCTGCACCATTTCGTCGGGAACGCCGTTGCCGACATCCAGCTTCGACCGGCGGTCGGCCCACAGGCCGATGCTCTGAAAGCCTTCCTTCCGGGCGAATTCGACATTCGCCTCGGAGAACCTGCCCAGCACGCCGAGTTTCGGCTTCCAGATCTTTCGCATGGGCGGACGGGCCACCTGGGCCGCGCCAAACAGAGTGAATGCATTGCGACGTGTCATGAATGCCTCCTACTGAACGTTGATCCAAATGGGCGAGGACCAGGCCAATTGCCCGTCCGCCTGCTCGATCCGGACGTAATAATAGTGCGTGCCGCGGCCGGCGTCGCGGTCCTGAAACCGGATGGTTGCATCCTGCTGGTTCGGCGTCGCCGTGTAGACATATTGGCTGTCGCGCACCACCACCGCTTTCGCCACCGGCGCCGTGCCGTGCACCTTTGCTTCCAGCGGCGGAACGGCCGCGGCAGCAATTTCATCGCCCATGAATGCGCGGCCCATCCGCACGTCGAGCAGGATGTTGTCGGTCGCTCCGTAGAGATGCCGCTTGCGGATCGCATCGATGATTCCCTCGCGGGACGGATTCTCGACGTACACCAGGCTGTAAGAGATGTGCGTCGAGGTGTGGTCCGAGCTGGCCTGGAATCCCAGCCGGTAGCCCTTCTTCAGAGCGTTCCAGACAAAGCCCGCCGACTCGTAGCCCTGCGTGCGCATGTGCGGATCATCAACGCCTTTGCGCGCGACGCCAGGTCCTTCGGGCTCTTCGTAAACCGTGCGCGCACCCTGATAGATCTCCACCGCCGGCTCGACCTGTTGATCCCAGGTGTGCCAGTCCGTGCCCATGTAGGTGGCCGGCGTGTGCGCCATCGCGATGCCCTTCGACTTGCGCAACTGCTCGTAGAGCAATCCGGTCTCGTTCTCCACCACTGAGCGTCCCTCGACCCCTTCGCGGTCGTTGCCCGGCGCGTCCTTCACCCAAGGCCGCACTTCGTATTTGTAGAAGAACGGCACAACGCGCACGCCGCGGTAGGTATGGAAGACGTTCTTGTGCCCGAACGGATACGCCAGCGAGCGCTCGTAGCCGAACAGCGGGACATACGCTCCGGGCACATGAAACAGATCATCGAGCTTCTGCGTCAGCCACCACCAGTAGTCGTAACTGCCGCCGCCCTGGTGATCCGTGGGACCGGAGAAATCCATCGCTGCCGCATCCAGCATGTAGCGGAAGAAATCGAGCACCGAGCCGTCGGGCGCGCCCACGTCGACGGAAAGCTCGGTGTGGCGGTGCATGTCGCCGCGCAGAATCTGCAATTGGCGTCCATTCACGCTGGCGCGATACGCCCGCAAAGCCGCGACATCACCGGACTCGTCTTTGTGACCCGGTCGGACCTCGGGAGCCGGCTCGGACACCGGCTGCAATTGTGGCTCGCCAAACGGCTCGCAGGCGGCGGGAATGCGGGCCGCGTAAACTCCGTTCCACACGGGCTCATTGGGCGAGCGAAATTCGCGGTGATCGGTGGACCAGGCAGCCCATAGCTCGCCCGAAGATGAAGGCGCAAGGCTATAGCGCGCGCTCATGCGGTCCCAACTGTGCGGCAGCGGGATCGCATCGCGCCATTTCGCGCCATCAAAACACGTCACGTAGTTCTCGAAATAGGCGCCCGGATGCGTGTCCGCGCCGGCGGTTGGCGGCTTCTGCATCCGATGGCGCAGCCCAAGCCACACGCGCCCGGCCGTATCCGCAGCCATCCGCGGGATGAAGTGGAACACACGCTCGTTCTTGGGGAAGGCTTCTTCCGGTTTCGCCCGCGGCTCCAGCCAGCGCCCGTCGCGATAGACACGCACTCGCACATCGCGGGCCACGCCCATTGGAATGCCCACGGGGCGCTGGCGAATCAAATAGCCCTGGTCCTTACCCCAGTTGGGGCCGCTGGTGTTGTAAGCGACCCACAAGCTGCCATCCGCGGCACAAGCAGCCGACGCGTCGCCTTCATAGAGAGGCGAGTGAGCCACGGTCTGCTCTTCCGAGCGGTCCCCGCGCACGCCAACACTGCGGGCGAACACGTCGTAATTGCCGCCGCGGTAGCTGTCCCACACCACCCACAGGCGGCCGCCGGGGCACGGCGCTGCTTGCGGAAACCAATCATTGGCTTGCGTCTCGGTGACTCGCACTTCCGGCTGCCACTCGCCGTCCCGATACGCCTTTAACAAGATGTTTGAATGCCTCCCGCGCCAGCCCTGCCAGACGACGTACAGCGTCCCGGAAGCGGCCCGGACCAGGTGCGGGTTGATGTCCGGAAGCGGATTGTCCGTGAGTCGAAGAACGGCGCCCCAACGGTCGTTGTGAAATGGACGGGCGTAGAGGTCAAAGTTGCCGTCCGCTTTTTGCGACCACACCACCCACACCAGACCTTTCGCGTCGACAGCGACTTGAGGCATCCAGACGTCGCCGCTTGTCTCCGGCAACTCGACTGGCCCGCGCCATTCCTTGTCTCGCATGCGCGCCAGCAGAATGCCGTCCCGCTGGTCGTGATAGCTCATCCACGCCGTCCAGATCGTGCCGTCAGGGCCGACCGCGACAGACGGGTAATCATCCTGCCGCGAGCGCTGGCTGAGAAGCACGGATTCCGGAATACGCTCGACCCGCGCGCGGCCGTCCAGGAATTCCTTTGGCCCGCCGAAAGGCACTTCCGTTGCGCCGAATGCGAAACCGCCCTGGGCCGTTTCGAGCCGCAGCCTGCCGGCAGCGCCTCGCACGCGCACCACCAGTCCTTTCGGCGACGACGGCGGATCCGTGGGCAGAAGCTGCGTCTGATAGGTGCGTGGCACGGTTGGCTCCGAGCGGATCGCGAAGCGCCACTGGGCGCCCTCCCAGGAGCCGCCCATCCGATCGTTCCTCAGAAACCGGTAGCCTTCGACGTCGGCATAGCTGTGATTGCTCACGTCGAGCGTGCCGCTCCAGTCGGTGGCGGCTTTGTCGCCCAGGCCAAGGGTCACGCGGAAGGTGGCGGTGTCGTCGGGCGGCAGAGCGATCGAGGTGTGCGCCGTCCGCTTCGGCGCGAGCAAAACAACGGCTACGGCGATGAGAACCGCGACAACCAGCAGCTTCATAACTTCAGCTCCATCCCCTCCTCGGCCACCACCACCTTGGCCGCGCCTTTCTCGCAGAGGCTCACCGTCTTTTTCAGGTCGTAGTACTTGAAGAGCGGAATCACGCGCTCGCTGAGGTGCGAGAGCACGAGCGTCTTGGGTTTGACGCCGGCGGTCATTCGAGCGAGCTCTTCCGGCGCCAGGTGCAGCGTATCGAGAATCAGCATGTCCGCGCCTTTGGCCCAGTCGATGAACTCCTGATTGTCTTCTGCCTTGGTCACCAGCGGGCTGCCGATGTCGCCCGAATACACAAGGACGCCCCGCGGCGTTTCCAGCTTGATCGCCCAGCAGTCCATGTTGGCGTGCTTCACTTCATGGAAAGAAGCCTTGTAATTCCGGCCGGCATAGACGCCCGCGTCGCGAATGCGTTTGCGCTGGAGCAGCGGCGTTTTCAGCAGCCGCCTCCCTCGGCCGTCGATCCCATAGGCCTTGTCGTACAGATCCGCCAGCATCTGGTCGGCGCCGTCGGGGCCAAACAGGTGCAACGGGCGGCGGTTCTCCGTGGTCAGGGGGACCGGCCCGCTGGTCTGCCACAGCAACAGGATCGCACCGAGATCCAGGCAATGGTCGTAGTGCAGATGGGACAAAAAGATGTGGCTCAGCGTCTCGGGCGGCACTTTGTAGTCATACAGCCGCGCCAGCACGCCGGCGCCCGCGTCGAGCAGCCAGCGCTCGCCGGCGATATCCACGACGATGCCCGCCTGCATGCGCGGCTTCGACGCCACGATGTCCGGATGCCCCGTGCCGGCAAAGCGGATGCGCACTTCGCCTGCCGGTTGCGACCAGGCCAGCCACAAGAGCGCGGAAAATCCCAACGCCAGGATGAGTCTCACGATTTTCCCTCCCAGATGCTTTCCACTTCCTCGCACCATGGGCCGACATTCCAGCGCCCGAAAGCAGCGAGGCTTCCCTGCGGATGAGGCCCGAAATACACCTTGACGTCCACCACCGCGGGCCCGGGATGCTTGTGCGCGCGCTCCAGACAATCGGCGAGCGAATCGGCGCTTGCTTCCGGCCGGAACGCGGCGCAGCCCATCGATTCAGCCAGCATGCTGAAATCGACCGGTGGAACCGACGGCGCGTCCAGGGTGGCGAATTCTTCATAACGCTGTGCGCGTTGTAACGCTGTGATGGCGCCCATCGCCTGATTGTCCAGCACGACCACAGTGCAATTCGAGCCGTGCTTCACCATATCGCGGATCGCTTGCGCCTGCATCAGGAACGAACCGTCGCCGATGATCGCCGTTGGATACCTGCCGTCGGGAACGAGGCCGAGCGCGAAGGCGGCCGAAATGCCGAAGCCCATGCAGGAGTTGCCCGTGTCCGTCAGAAATGTCCCGGGCCTGGTGTGGCGTGCGATCTGGAACCCGTGCGCCTGCACGTCGCCGGCATCGAAAATCCTGACGCCGCCGATTGCGTTGACGAAATCGTCCACCGCTTTGATGGCTGCCGGCTGGGTGAGTTTGCCGTCGATCACGGGATGGCGGAAGAAGCCATCGAGATACCCGGCCCACCGGACGCGAGCATCCGCGATCTGAGCCAGCCACTCGCCGTCCGGCTGTCTGAACGGCATGCCGCGCAGGCACTCGATCAGGTCGAGTAGAACGGCCTTCGCATCCCCTACCAGCGGGATGCCGTCGTAGCGCAGCGCCTCGACAGGATTCAGATTGATATTGATGAACTCGGCGGCGCTCGAGTACAGCGTGCCGGAGCAATCCGCCTGGCAGACGCCGCGGCCGCCCGCGTTGATGACGAGAGTGGCGTTTTCCGAAACGAAGTTGCCGCTGATGGATCCTTTCGAGCCGGCCGGGCCGGCATTCAAGGGGAAGTCCGACTCGATCGTATCCATGGCAACGGGACCCATCACGATGGCCGCGCCAATGAGCTGCGCAAACGCCTTCAGTTGCTCACCCGAATGAGCAGCGCCGCCGCCGGCGCGAATGGTGATCTTGCGGTGGCGGGTGATCGCTTCGGCCGCCTGCCGCACCTGTTCGGGGTCGGGCCGGGCCGCGCCGGATGGCAGCGGCTGCCGTCTCACGAGCATCTCGACGTTGTATTCATGCTGCGCCGATTGCAGATTCATGGGCAGAAATACGTTAACCGGGCCCGCGCTGCCCGGCTCGCGCGTTTTCGCCAGCGCCTCCCTCATCACCGTGTACACATTGCGCGGGTCCACGATGGCGTAGGCTTTCTTGGCGATCGCCTCCGCCGCCCGCACGTAGCCGAACTGGCCGTCGCGCAGGATCTGCTGCATGTTCGGTCCTTCGTACGCCGTCGTCTTGTCCCCGGCGAACACCAGATAGCCGCAGCCGTTGCTCATCGCGGTGTTTTGCGCGATCAGCGTATTGAACCAGCCCGGGCCGATCGAGGTGAAGACAATCGACTCGATTCCGTAGATCCACTTCAGCGCCGTGGCCGCGTGCGTGGCGACAGCCTCATGCTGTACGTCGATCACGCGCAGCCTGCCGCGGCAGGTCTGGGATCGAAGCGCCTCGATGAAAGATGTGTTCCCGTGGCCGCCGATGCCGAACGCGTACTGGACGCCGTTCTCCATCAGAAACAGAGCCAGCGCTTCGGACATCGTCATATTCCGGAACGTGGGCAAGGCGGCTTTCCTCTATAGACCGATGCAAATATACTTCGCATGGACGAATTCGTCGATTCCCTGATACCCGCCTTCGCGGCCGAAGCCGCTGTCCTTGATGCCCCCGAAGGGGCATTGCGGCGTTGCGGGCACCAGGTCGTTGACGCCGACGATGCCGCACTCCATCCGCTCGGAAGCGAGAATCGCTGTCTTCAAATTGCTCGTGAAGAGGTAGCCGGCCAGGCCGAAGCTGGTGTCGTTGGCTTTGTGAATCGCGTCGTCGAAATCATCGAACGTGAAGATGGGCGCGATCGGGCCGAAGGGCTCCTCCCGCAGGATGCGCGCGGACTCCGGCACGTCGGCGAGCACGGTCGGCTTGTAGAACAGGCCGCGGTCGAAGCCGCTGGGCCTCGATCCGCCACACATCAGGCGCGCTCCCTTGCCCACCGCGTCGGCAATGAGTTCCTGCGTTTTGGCGAAAGTCTCCCCATTCGCCAGCGGGCCGAGTTCGGTCGATTCTTCAAGGCCGTTGCCGATCCGCAGCCGCTCGACCTCGGAAATGAAGATCTCCTCGAAGCGCCGCCGCACCGATTGCTGCACGTAAATACGGCTGATGGCAATGCACACCTGGCCCATGTTGCGAAATTTGAAGCGCGCCGTCTGCCGGGCCGCGGTTTCGATGTCCGCGTCCTCGAAGATGAGAACCGGCGCGCTGCCGCCCAGCTCGAGCGCGACCTTCTTCAGATGCGCGCCGGCCTCGCGCGCGATGTACCGGCCGACGTCCATCGAGCCGGTGAGGCTGATCTTCCTGACTTTGGGGTGCGCGATGAGCACCGGGCCGATTTCGGCGGACGGACCAACCACCAGGTTGATGACGCCCGGCGGCAGCCCTGCCTGCTCGCAGCACTGGACAATCGCGATTGCCGACAACGGAGTCTGCGACGCCGGTCGCACCACCATCGTGCAGCCGGCAGCCAGCGCGGCCGAGATCTTGCGCGCCGGAAGCACCGAAGGAAAATTCCACGCCGAGATCGCCACCGCCACGCCGAGGGGCTGCCGGATCACCCAATGCCGCCGCTTCGAGGTATGGGCGGGCACGATATCGCCGTATATGCGCTTGGCCTCTTCGGAAAACCACTCGAAATAATCGGCGGTGGCGTTCACCTCGCCGCGAGCTTCGCTGATGGGCTTGCCCATTTCAAGCGTCATCCAGCGGGCAAACTCCTCCTTGCGCTCGCGAATCAATTCCGAGACGCGCCGCAGGTAGCGCGACCGCTCCCAGGCGGAAAGTGCGGACCAATCCGGAAACGCGGCGGCCGCGGCGGCGACGGCGCGGTTCGCTTCGGCGACGCCGCAGAAGGGAACCTCGGCAACGATCTCCCCGGTGGCCGGATTTCGCACTTCGACGGTGCGCCCGGAATCCGCGTCGCACCATTCCCCGGCAAGGAACAGTTTCCACTTCTCGTCGATCATGGGCTATCCGGCCAATTGTACTGCCGGGGCGGCTCCGATGACAATGGCATTGATACTATCTCAACGGTGGCTGTCTCCGGGGTGGCTCACAAATCGCCCCCGTACACCGGGATGACCGCGCCATTCACCTGCGCCGAGCCGGCCAGATGCACCAGCAGGCTGGCGATTTCCGCAGGCTGCACCCACTTTGCCGGGTCGGCCCGAGGCATGGCGGCGCGATTGGCGGGCGTGTCCATTGTGCCGGGGAGGACGATGTTGGCGGTGATGCCGGTGTTCTTCTGCTCGATGGCGACGGACCGGATCAACGCCACCAATGCCGTCTTCGCAATGCTGTAAGCTCCGGCTCGAGCCTGAGGCTCGAGCGCGGCCCTGCTGCCGATCGCCAGGATGCGTCCGAGGTTCTGCCTTTGCATGTGCGGCAACACCGCCCGGACCATATGAAGCGCGGAGTGGAAGTTCGTGTCGAGCATTCGGGCAAAGACCTCGTCGCTGGTTTCCGCGATCCCCTTGCCGGCCTCGAAGCCGCCCACCAGGTGAACCAGAATCTCGATGCGGCCGCGCGTGCTGACGATGGAATCCGCCAGCAAGCGGGCAGCATCCGGCGTTGAAAGCTCGGCCGGCATGGCCACGAAGCTGGGATGCTCGAAATCCGAGGCCTGGATGGAGCGGGAGGTTCCGACGACCGTCGCGCCGGCAGCAAGAAATGCCTTCGTCACCGCCGTTCCCAGCCCGCCTTTGGCGCCGGTGATGAGGACGATCCTGTTTGTCAGGTCCATCGAGTGTAGCGGAAAACCGTTGCGCCGCCCCCTCCCACCCCTAACACATATAAGATGATATTACGAGAGGAGAAGCCGATGAAGTCGATGCAACTGCTGGCGCCCGTTCTGGCTTTCGGGATCGCCCTGGCACAACAGCCAAAGGGCCCTGCCCCGCCCATGAGTGCGGAGATGAGAGCGAAAGCCAAAGAATACGAAGCGAAAATGGGAAGGGGAGAGGGCAAGCTCAACCCGGGTGACGGGGCTCCCGATTTTCGATTGCAGAGGCTGCACTCCGAGCAGCAAGTCCAGCTCTCGTCCTTCCGTGGCAAGAAGCCCGTGGCGCTTGTTTTCGCCAGCTACACCTGACCGCCCTTCCGGTCCCAGGTTGGGACCCTCAACGCGATGTTTGAAAAGTACAAGGACCGCGTCGAGTTCTTGCTGGTCTACATCCGCGAAGCCCACGCGACCGATGGCTGGCAGGTGCCAAGAAATATCAAGGAAGGCATACTCCTGGAGAACGCCAAGACGATGGAGCAGAAAGAGGAACACGCCACAAGCTGCGCTCGCAAGCTGGACATCAAGTTCCCCACTCTGTTGGATGGCATGGACAACAAGGTGGAACTGGCCTACACGGCCTGGCCCGACCGGCTGTATCTGGTTGACAAGAACGGCCGCATCGCCTACAAGAGCAAGCCCGGACCCGGCGGCTTCAAGCCAGTGGAGCTAGAGGCGGCTATCGGTCAAGAGTTAGCGCCTGTCATTAAATAACCTTTCCAACCGCTCCCTCACCCTTGCCGAGCCGCGCGCGTCAGCAAGCGGTCCCGACTGAAGCCCTTCGGCGGACGTCCGCCCGTTTGGCAGCAGCACACCTGGGCGCCACGCACCCGGTCAGGCAGATCGGATAGAATCCAAAGGAAGCCATTCCGGCACAAGGAGACTTCCCATGAACAATCGCAGAACCTTCCTGCTCGGAGCGGGCGGCGCGGCCGTGTCCCACCTGGCCCCGCAAAAGGCGCTCTCCGCCAACGACAAGATTCAGATCGCGGTGCTCGGCGTCAACGGCCGCGGCCGCGACCATATTCAGGGCATCATGAAACAGCCGGACGCGGAAGTGGCTCTCATTTGCGATCCGGATCTCAACGTGGCACGCAAGCGGGCGGCGGACATCGAACAGAAGTACGGCAAGAAGGTGGTCATCGAGCAGGACCTGCGCAAGGTCTATGAGCGCAAAGACATCGATGCAGTCACGATCGCGACACCGAACCACTGGCATTCGCTGGCGGCGATCTGGGCTTGCCAGGCGGGCAAGGACGTCTACGTCGAGAAGCCCGGCTCGCACAACGTGTGGGAAGGGCGCAAGATGGTCGAGGCGGCGAAGAAATACAACCGCATCGTTCAGCACGGCGTGCAGTTGCGCAGCTCGGCGGCCTTGCAGGAGGGCGTGCGCCTGCTGCGGGAAGGCGTCATCGGGGACGTCTACATGGCGCGCGGGCTGGTGTTCCGCTGGCGGCCGTCCATCGGCAGGAAAGGTCCGGAGAAAGCGCCCGATCATCTGAACTACGACATCTGGACCGGCCCGGCGCAGATGGAGCCGTATTCGCCGCGCATCGTTCACTACAACTGGCACTGGACGTGGAACTACGGCAACGGCGACGTCGGCAACCAGGGCATCCACGAAACGGACATGTGCATGTGGGGCCTTGGCGTGGACACGCTGCCCAAGAAGATCACCTCGATGGGCGGCAAGTTTCTGTTCGACGATGACAAGCAGACGCCGGAAGTGCTCACCAGCGTGTATCTCTATCCCGAGCAGAAGAAAATGATCCAGTTCGAGGTGCGCCACTGGTGCACCAACGACGAAGGCGGCGCCAGCGTCGGAAACATCTTCTATGGCTCGAAGGGCTACATGGTGATCAAGGGCTACGACAGCTATGAGGTATTCCTGGGCGAGAAGCGCGAGAAGGGACCGGCGCGCAGAGCGGGCGGCGATCACTACGCGAACTGGATCAAGGCGATTCGCAGTCGCAACACCGGCGAACAGAATGGCCCGGTCGAGACAGCGCACCTGTCGAGCGCGCTGGCGCATTTGGGCAACATCGCCTACCGGCTGGGACGGCAGCTCGAGTTCGACCCGGTGAAGGAGAAGTTCGCCGGCGACGCGGAAGCGAACAGAATGCTGACGCGAGACTATCGCAAGCCGTTTGCCGTGCCGGAGAAGGTTTAGCCATGGCGAGCAACAGACGCAGGTTTTTCACGAAAGCCGCTGCTGCCGGGACGGCGGCCGCGGCCGGCACGGCCAGCGCACAAGCGCAGACGAAGCCCGCAAAGAAGGTGCATTACTCCGGCGGAAAGAAACCTGACAAGACGCCATTGTTCAGCGGAGCGGTTTCCTACGGCAACCTGCTGTTCATCGCGGGCATCGGAGCGCACTTTGAAGGCGACATCAAGGCGCACACCAAACATGTCCTCGATGTAATCGAGAAGCGTCTGATCGAATGCGGATCGTCGATGGAGAAAGTGGTCAAGTGTAACGTCTACCTCAACGACCTCAAGGACTATAAGGAGATGAATGAGGCCTTCCAGGGACGCTTCGGACCGGAGCCGCCGGTGCGGACGACGATCGCGGCAGCCGGCGGGATCCCGGGGAACTCGCTGGTCGAGATCGACGTAATCGCGTATCTATGAAGCGCCGGGAGTTTCTGAGCGCTGCCGCTGCCAGCGCCTATCAAGCTTCGGACAAGAAAATCCGCCTGGCGGTGGTGGGCGGCGGCTTCGGCGCGACGTTCCACTGGCACGAGCATCCGAACTGCGTGGTCACGGCGGTGACGGATTTGTACGCCGAGCGCCGCAAACGCCTGCGCGATCAGTACAAGTGCGACAACGTCTACGAATCGTTCGAGGACCTGCTGAAAAAGCGGAATGACATCGATGCCGTTGCGGTGTTCAGCGGGGCGCCGGATCACGTGAAGCACACGAAGATGTGCATGGAACGCGGCCTGCATGTGTGCTGCGCCGTGCCGGCGTGCTTCAGTCTCGAAGAGGCGGAGCAGCTCCGGGCGGTGAAAGAGAAGACAGGCTTGCGATATATGATGGCCGAATCGAGCTACTACCGGCAGGCGGCCATCTTCGCCCGCAACACGTATCAAGCCGGGGGGTTCGGCGAGATCCTCTACAGCGAAGTCGAGTACTACCACGACTTCGACTTCGAGGAACGGCTGAACAAGCGGCCCTCGCTCTACTACCATCCGGATGGATCGAACAGTTGGCGGCAGGGGATGCCGCCGATGCACTACCCGACGCATTCGCTGGGATTTGTCGTGGGCGTAACCGGAGAGCGCATCGCGACCGTGTCCTGCCTCGGCATCGAGGAGCGGGCCAAGGCCGCGCGGCTGAAATCGAATCCGTACAAGAACGCGCTCTTCAATGAAGTTGCCCTCCTCAGAACCAGCAAAGGTCACATGGTGCGGCATAACGAATGCCGCCAGATCGCCGCCAGCGAAATGGAGCGCGCGCAGTGGTACGGAACAAAGGGCAGCCTGCTGATGGCCAAGCCCGGAATCCACGGCGATATCTGGCAGGACCGTTACGGCAAGCCGCGTCCCGCCGAAGCGCCGAAGTACTGGCAGAGCGATCTGCTGCCGCCGGCGATGCGCCACGACAGCGGGCACGGCGGCAGCGCCGTCTTCATCTGCGCGGAATTCATCAACGCGCTGATCGGCAGCCGCGAGCCGGCGGTGCACGTCTACGACGCGCTGGCGATGACCGTTCCGGGCATCATCGCACACCAATCGGCGTTGAAGAACGGCGAATTGATGAAGGTGCCGGGCTTCGACAGGGGGTAGCACCGGCCTCCGGACATTTCTAACAGGCCTCCGGCCTGTGAGGCGGCAGCCCAGCGGGTTATGCTACGGATAGCATGAAGCGAGACAGATCGCGCGCCATTCTCAAGGCCAATTGCCGCTACATCCCCGGTGGTGTGGTCAGCGTCAACCGCGCTGCCAAGCCCGAGATCGTGTTCGTGCGCGGGCGTGGCGCGTATCTGTGGGACGCCGACGGCAACCGCTACATTGACTACCATGCGGCTTTCGCGCCGCACTTTCTGGGCCACAACGACCCCTACGTGAGTGAAGCCGTGGCCCGCGTGCTGGCTCGCGAGGAAAGCCTGTACGGCAGCGGAACCACGGAAGCCGAGGGCCGGCTGGCGGAGCTGATCTGCCGGGCGGCGCCTTCAGTCGAATCCGTGCAGTTGCTCAACAGCGGCAGCGAAGCGACCTACCAGGCGATCCGGCTGGCCAGAGCGATCACCGGCCGGGAGCACATCATCGTCATTCAGGGCGGCTACAACGGCTGGCACAACGAAGTCTCGTGCAATGTGATGACGCCGATCGAAACATTGGGCCCGCGAGTCTCTCCTGGCGAGTACCCCTACGCCGGCATGAGCGCCGGCGTCCCGGAGAGCCACAAAAAGCTGGTTCACGTCGTCAACTTCAACGATCTGGATTCGGTGGAGTTCGTCTGCCGGCGGCAGCCGGTGGCGGCGTTGATCACCGAACCGGTGCTGCAAAACATCGGCATCCTGAAACCAAAGGCCGGTTATCTCGCGGGACTACGTCAAATGGCCGATCAACACGGCTTCCTGCTCATCTTCGACGAAGTCAAGACCGGCTTCCGCCACGCTCCGGGCGGCTATGCCGCCATCTGCGGCGTGAACCCCGATTTGACGGTGTACGGCAAGGCGGTCGCCAACGGATATCCGCTCGCGGTGCTCGGCGGGCGGCGCGAATGGATGGAGTACTTCGTGCATCCCGATCCTTCCAGACGAGTGCTGCTGGCGGGCACCTATAATGCACACCCTGTGCCGACGGCTGCGGCCATCGCCACCATCGAGCGGCTGACGGAGAACGGCGGTGAGGTGTACCGTCACGTCGAATCGCTTGGGCAGCGGATCGAGGAAGGCATCCACGGCATCCTGCGGGCAGCCGGCCTGACGGGCCTGGTCGCGCGGCAGGGGTCGGCCTTCTGCATTTACTTCATGGACCACGAGCCGGTGGACTGGCATGATATCGCAGCCAACCATCCCTTTGCGCTCGATGAAGCATTGCGTCGCGAGATGATCGAGCGCGGCATCTACGCGTTCCCGCTGGCCACCAAGCAATGGTCCATCTCGGCGGCCCATACGGCGGCCGATGTGGACGCAACGCTCGAAGCCTTCGAGGAAGCGCTGGCGGCGGCTGGAGCCGCGGCGGCGCGGGCATGAAGCGGCGTGTTTTTCTGGCCGGCCTGGGGGCTGCCGGCTGCAAGCGCGAGCGCAAGAGGCTCATCGGCGTCGTGCCCAAAGCCACTTCGCATTTGTTCTTCATGTCGGTGCATGCCGGCGTGCAGGCGGCGGCCAGGGAATATGGCGTCGAAGTCAACTGGAACGGGCCGCAGGAAGAGACAGACCATGCGCGGCAGATCCAGATCGTGGATGCCATGGTGGCCCGGCGTGTCGACGCACTCGCGATTTCGGCTACCGACCAGACGGCGCTCGTTGCGTCGGTGCGGCGCGCGATCGATTCTGGAATCCCGGTAACGGTTTTTGACTCCGGACTGGCGATTGAGGATTACGTCACCTTCGTCGCCACCGACAATTACCAGGCCGGAAAAACCGGCGCCCGTAAGCTCGCTGAGCTGATCGGAGGACGCGGGAAGGTCGCCTTGCTGATGCATAAGCCGGGCGGCAAATCGACCGGCGACCGCGAAAAGGGATTTGATGACGTGATGGCGGAGGAGTTCCCCCAGATCCAGATCGTCGCCCGGCAGTTCGGCATGGCCGACCGCGCGAAGTCCCGGGCGGCGGCAGAGAACATCCTCACCGCGCATCCTGACCTGGATGGCGTGTTCGCTTCCGCGGAGGCGAATTCCATCGGCGCCGTGCAGGCAATCCAGTCGCGTGGGCTGGCCGGCAAGTTGAAACTGGTGACGTTCGATTTCAGCGATGCGCACGTCGACGCGCTGAAGAACGGCACGATTCACGTGATGCTCGTCCAGGATCCGTTCCGCATCGGCTACGAGGCGGTGAAGAGCCTGGCGGTGAAGCTCGCCGGCCAGACGCCTGGGAAGCGCCTCGATCTGCCCGCGCGTGTGATCGTCAAAGACGACCTCGCCAGGCCCGACGTGCAGGCTTTGCTGTTTCCCGAGTGGCGCAAGAAGCAGTGATCAGGGCAACGCCCGTTCGATCGAGGCGGCCACAAGTTCGGCCAGGAATCGGGATCCCTCGTCCGTGAAATGGACATTGTCGGGGCGCTGCAAATCAGCCAGCTTCGGCAGGATGGCTTCATGCAGATCATTGATGGCGGCCCCGTGCTGCTTTGCCACCCGGACAGCGACCCCATTGTAGCGGGGGACATCGGCGGGAAAGCGCTTCGGGCTGACGGGACCTTCCGGCACCGGCGTCGTCGTCGCGAAGATCAGTCTGGCGCCTGTCATGCGCAGGCGTGTAAACAGCTCGCGGAGGTTGCGCTCGTAGTCTTCCAGTGAGACCTGGCGTTTGCCGTCGTCCATGATCCTCAGGTCGTGCAGCCCCCAGTTCACGTGAATCACGTCCCACTTGCCTTTGCCCAGCCATGGATCCAAAGAAGAGAGCGTGTGGCGCGTCGTCTGGGCGTTGGCGGGTATGCGATGAACGTTGGCCTTGCCGTCGAGCAGGCCGCGGGCAGTCAGGGTGTATCCGATCGAGATCGAGTCGCCGATCAAAAGCACGCGGGGCAAGCCCGGTGCGTCCTGAATGGGCGCAAAGGCAGGGTTCGGCTCGCGCTGCTGGGCGCCGGCGAGCGCGCAGAGCAGAATTACGGAAAAAAAGATCATATACGGAGACCTTACCATTTCAACCGGCCCGCCAGTAGCCATCCGGAAAAAACCGCGGTAGGATATTCTTCATCAGAGAATCCTCAGGGGGTACTGGATAAATTGCTTTCTACAGTCGTCGCGCTGCTGATTTGCGCCGCCAGTCTGATAGCACAGTCGACCGGCGCGATTGTGGGGGTCGTTCAGGACAAGTCCGGAGCCGTCGTACCCGGAGCCTCGGTGACCGTAATCAGCGAGCTTACCGGATTGAAGAATACGACGACAGCCGACGATGCGGGACGGTTCAGCTTTCCGCGCCTTCCGGTCGGCAATTACCGGCTTGAGGCGACACAGCAGGGCTTCCGTCATTTCGTGGTGGACGGTATACGTCTCGATTCCGATCAGACGAGATACGCCGGCGTGTCGCTCGAAGTCGGACAGGTGAGCGAATCGGTCAACGTTTCTGGAGCCGTCGCACTGGTGGAGACCGTTGGCGGCACGATCAAGGAGATCGTCGATCAACGGCGTATGGTGGACCTCCCGCTGAATGGGCGCAATCCGCTGCAACTCCAATTGCTCGTCGCCGGCGCGGTGCCCAGCACTGGCACTGTGAGTCTCGGCCAGAACACAGCAATCTCAGTGAACGGCGCTCGCGGGATCGCCAACAACTATATGCTCGATGGCGGCGACAATAACGATCCGCTGACGAACACCGCGTCTCTATTGCCCAACCCCGATGCGCTCGAAGAGTTCAGCATCCTGACGAACAACTATTCGGCGGAGTACGGGCGGAACAGCGGCGCAGTCATCAACGCGATCACGCGCGCCGGGACCAATCAGTTGCATGGCGGTCTGTACGAGTTTCTACGCAACGACTCGCTGGATGCACGCAACTTCTTCGCGCTCCAAAAGTCAAAGCTGCGCCGCAGCCAGTTCGGCGCGACGCTCGGTGGACCCGTCTATATTCCCAAGCTCTACAAGGGCCGCGACCGGACGTTTTTCTTCTTCTCCTTCGAGGGAGTGCGGGACCGAAAGGGCGACACCTTTTCCAACCTCGTGGTTCCGACGCAGCTCGAACGGCGCGGGGACTTTTCTCAATCGACATTGAAGCCGCTCGATCCGGTGACTCGGATGCGATTCCCGAACGACGTTATTCCGGCAAACCGGTTCGATCCGGCCGCGGCGAAGCTTATCGAACTGATGGTCCCGCTGGCCAACACCGCCGACAGCCGCCATATCTTCAACCGCCCCATCACCCAGGACAGCAACCAGGTAATGGGCCGCGCCGATCACATGGCCACCGCGAAGCAGCGCATCATGGTCCGCTATTTCTACGACTGGAGCAACCAGTTTCTCACGGCGGGACTGCCGAAACTCCAATCCACGGTCGGCTTCAATACCTATCACATGGTGGCCAATCACACCTACACGATCGGGCCGAGCCTGCTCAACACCGCGCAGTTCAGTTTCGGACGTGTGGATCTAAAACGGGGACCGCTGCCGGTTGAGGGCGGCATCACCTACCAGTCGCTCGGAATGCGAGTGGTCTCTGATACCCCGGAGTACCCGCAGAACTGGCGCGGCAGTGTTACGGGCTACTGGAATCTTGCGCAGGACAATCTCGTCTATATCGACCGCAAGACTCCGCAGTTTACGGACACGGTGTCGTGGATTCGCGGGGCGCACATGATGAAGTTCGGCGGAGAGATTCGTACTACCATGAGCGACCGCCTGACTGCGAATCTGACCGATCCTCAATTCACCTTTAACGGACAGTTCTCGACAAACCCGCTGGCCGATTTTCTGCTCGGGAGGCCGAGCGTCATGAACCAGGGATCGCTGCGGAAGAATGAAGCCCGGTCGCGGGCGTTTTCGCTTTTCGTGCAGGATGATTGGAAAGTCCGGAGGAACCTGACCTTGTCACTCGGCCTCCGGTACGACCCGTTTTTTCCGTTCTATGACGCTTCCGATCAGTTCTCGGTGTTCCGGCCCAGCGTCCAATCGACGGTGTTTCCAAATGCGCCGGCCGGGTTGCTCTACGTTGGCGATTCAGGAGTGACGCGGGGTGGTTCGCCGAACGACTGGAACAATTTTGCGCCGCGGTTTGGATTCGCCTGGACTCCCTTCAAGGGATCCAAGACGAGCCTGCGGGGAGCGTATGGAATTTTCTATGACACGCCGCGGCACTATACATTGACTGCGTTCGCGAACACCCAGCCGTATTCGTTGCAATTCAACATCAACGCTCCGCCGAGCCTTTCCGATCCTTATGCGGGGCGCGCCATTCCGTTCCCATTCAAGCCCCCATCGACGCGAGAGGAGAAGCGTGCTTTCCGCTACACGTTCCCGGTGGTGATCGGTGAATCGGTCGACCCGGAGCTGGCGGCCGCTTACTCGCAGCAATGGAACCTGAACATCCAAAAAGAGTTGAGAGGACAGGTGGTGTTGAGCGCCGGTTATGTCGGCGCGAAAGGGACGCGGCTGACGACGCAGCGGGAGTTGAACCCAGGCGTCTTCGGCCCTGGCGCCACGACCGGCAATATCGACGCCCGCCGCATCTACGCGCCGGCCTTCGGCAGCATCAACAGCTATGACTCGATCGGCTGCTCGACATATCACGCGCTGCAGCTCGGTGTGAACAAGCGCCTCAGCCACGGCATGAGCGTGAACGGCAACTACACGTACGGCAAGTCGATTGACAACGCGTCGCTGGATGAAGCCGCCGCATATCAGAATCCGCTGAACCTGAAACCTGAAAAGGCCCTCTCCACCTACGACGTGCGCCAGCGCTTCGTCACCAGCTTCCTGTGGGAAACGCCCGCTCCGAAGACGGGCGCTGCCAAGGCGATCCTCGGCGGATGGCAGTGGAACGGCATCGTGACCATCCAAAGCGGGTCGCCGTTCAACGTCACAAGCGGACGCGACCAGGCTCTGAGCGGCGCCGGAACGCAACGCCCGAATCTGGTAGGCGATCCGCACCTCGACACGGGCCGGCCGCGCGACGAGCTTCTTTTGCGTTACTTCAATCCGGCTGCCTACGCACAGGTGGCTCCAGGCTCGTTCGGCAACAGCGGAAAAAATACGCTCATCGGCCCTGGAAGTTACTTCTTCGACTTCTCGGCGTTCCGCAGCTTCAGAGTCACCGAACGGGCGAAGGTGCAGTTCCGCGCCGAGTTCTTCAACCTTTTCAACCACGCGAATTTGACGAATCCGGTGGCCAATATCAGCTCGGCGACGGTGGGAAGGATTCAGAGCACCACGGACCCCCGGATCATGCAGTTCGGCTTGAAACTGATTTACTGAGGTGGAAATATGTTTGTTCGCGCGCTTCCATTCTTGCTGTCCGTGTCACTGTGGGCGCAGAACGCCTCGCTGGTCGGCGTTGTGAGAGACCAGCAGGATGCTGTCGTTGCCGCGGCGACGGTCACGTTGACCAACGCTGAAACCCAGGTTTCCTTGACCGTTCCGAGCGACGCTGTCGGCCAGTATGAGTTCTCCATCGTCCGGCCGGGCAATTATGCGCTGCGCGTCGAGAAAGCCGGGTTCAAGACGTTCGTGCAGAGCGGGATTGTCCTGGCTGTCGATCAGCGCGGTCGCGCCGATGCTGTTTTGAGCATTGGCGAGACCAGCACACTGGTTACCGTCGAAAGCGGCGTCTCGGGCGTGCAAACGGAATCGAGCAGTCTCGGCGACGTCATCGAGACCAAGAAGATCGTCGAGATTCCGCTCAACGGCCGTTTCTTTCTGGATCTGGCGCTGCTGACGCCGGGCACGGTCGTGCCGTCGACGAATAACCGCACGTTTCTGGCCGCGCCGAGCGGCATCGGCGCCGCTGGCATTAATGCCTCCGGCGCACGCGAGGATTCCACCAACTACATGTTCGACGGCGTCAACCTCAGCGACATGGTGCAGAACCAGATCACCTTCCAGCCGAACATCGACATGATCCAGGAGTTCAAGGTGCAGACCAATGCGTTCTCGGCCGAATACGGCCGCAACGCGGGCATCATCATCAATGCGGTGTCGAAGTCGGGCACGAACGGCTTTCACGGAACGGCCTACGAGTTCGTGCGCAACGACAAGTTCGACGCCAAGAACTACTTTGACCGCGGCGACCAGCCGATTCCTCCGTTCAAGCGGAATATTTTCGGCTACAGCATCGGCGGGCCGGTGATCCGGAACAAGACATTTTTCTTCCACAGCTACGAAGGGCGGCGCGGGCGTGAATCGGTTTCGCTGCGGACGCCGGTTCCCTCGGAGGCGCAGCGGGCGGCGGTAACGGACAGCGTTGTGAGACGGTTGCTGGGGCTGGTTCCGGCAGCCAGCTCGCCGGACGGGTTCTTTGTCGGCGCGGTGCCGAAGAAGCGCACACTGAACCAGTTCAGCGGGCGCGCCGATCACACATTCAATGAAAGGAACTTCCTCACCGGGACATTCATCTCGAACCGGGACAGCCGGACGGAGCCGAATCTGCAAGGCGGCAACCTGCCCGGCGCCGGAGACTTCCGTCCGGCGAGGCGGTATTTCTTCTCGCTGGCCTACATCCGTGTCGTGTCACCTGGAATCACCAACGAGCTGCGCGCCGGCCTGAATCGGATTCGGATCTCGTTTCAGCAAGAGAACGAATCGAATCCCGCCGATTTCGGCATGAGCACCGGGTCGGGAGTTTTTCCACGCATCACCGTGAGCGGCGGGATGGCGTTCGGCGGCATTGCGGGGTTTCCACAAGGGCGCGGCGATTTGACAACGCAGTTCACCGATACGCTGAGCTGGGTGCGCGGACGGCATTCGATGAAGTATGGCTTCGAGCTGCGCAACTTCCAGAACAACAACTTTAACGGCGGCACGGGGGGCACGATCACGTTCCCCACCTTGACCGATTTCCTGCGCGCCACACCGACATCGACCACACAGCAGAGGGTGGCGGCGACTCCTGCGCTCTCGGTGAATGCGGTGAACCTGTTCGCGCAGGACGATTTCAAGATCAATGCCCGCCTGACGCTCAACCTCGGCCTTCGCTGGGAATTTAACGGCATCCCCAGCGAGCGCTACGACCGTCTCGGCGTGTTCGATTTCACTCGCGTGCAATTATTCCCGGTGGGAACCGGCGGCATCGAGCGGCCATACGAGCGGACATGGACAAACTTCGGACCGCGAATCGGGTTCAGCTACGACGTGACCGGCAAGGGCAGGACGGTGATCCGCGCGGCGACGGGATTGTACTATGACCAGCCGGTTACGAATATCGTGACCGGGCTCGGCAGCAATCCGCCGTTTTCGAGCTCGGTGACGTTCAACAGCACGCCGCAGCGGCCGCTGAACATCACTCTCACCCAGCCGTTCAACCTGCCGGGCGGAGGGTCTGCCATCGTAAACGCGAACTCGATCGACCCGAATCTGGTGAGCGGAAGAGTATTGCAATACAACTTCAACTTGCAGCATGAGCAGTTCGGAACAGTGTTTCAGGTGAGCTATGTGGGCTCGCAGGGGCGCCATCTCCGGCTGCTCCGCGATTACAACCAGGGGATCAACAGCGTGCGGCCCATCACAACGTTCGGCGTCATCAACCTCAACGAATCGAGCTCGCGGTCCAACTACAACGCCATGTGGGTGAGCGCGAACCGGCGATTCTCGCGCGGGATGACGTTCACGACTTCCTACACGTGGGCGAAGTCGATCGATCTGAACTCGGTCGGCAGCTCGAACCCGCAGATCCAGGATGCCTACAACGTGAACGCGGAACGGGCGCTCTCGGATTTCGACGCCCGGCGCCGGTTCGTCGCCAGTCTGGTCTACTTTCTGCCGTTCAACGCAAAAGGCGCCTTGCCCAAGCGAATCATGGAAGGCTGGAGCGTCGCGCCCATCGTGAATTTGCAATCGGGCAATCCGTTTAGCCCGATCGTGACCACGCTCAACTCGGGCAGCCTCCAGGCGTTCGACCGCCCCGACTATGTCGCCGGGCAGGCCTTGCTGGCGGCGAATCCGTCGGCGTCGCAGTGGATCAACAAGGCCGCCTTTGTCGCGAATCAGCGAGGGCGGTTCGGCAACGCGGGACGCAATATTCTGCGGGCGCCGGGCTTTGAGAACGTCGATTTCTCGGTTGCGAAGAACACCACCATCAGAGAGGGCTACTCGGTGCAACTCCGGGCGGAGGTGTTCAATCTGTTCAACCACCCGAACCTGGGGCAGCCGGTGAATGTCGTGAACAATGCAACCTTCGGCCAGATCACCGCGACGCGGACCGTGCGCGGCGACCTGGGCTCGAGCCGCCAGATTCAATTGGGCATGAAGTTTATCTATTGATGAGCACGCGCAAAACGGACCGCGCCCGCGGCAGGGACAGTCCGGTGTTCCTCAAGGGCTTGGCGCCGCGGGCCGCGGCCTTTGCGCTTCTGAACCATGGGGCGGCCGCGAGCCGGCGCCGGATGTATGATGAGGGAGTCATGAAACTTCTCTCCGCCGTACTCGCACTGGCGGCGCTCTGCTTCGCCGCCGACTTCTGGCAACAGAAGAAACCGGCCGATTGGAATGAGAAAGAATCCAAGCGCTTGATGACCAATTCGCCTTGGGCCAAACAAGTGACGTTGCAGATGAGTGGAGGTGGTGGGGCGGCGCGCGGAGCCGGCGGCGGTGGCATGCCCCGCGGTGGAGGCAAAGGTGGCGGTGGCGGTGGCATGGGCGGCGGTGGCATGGGTGGCATGGGCGGCGGTGGCCCGCGCGTTGGCGGCACGGGTCCCGGCGGCGACGAGATCGGCGCTGGCGGCCCTGGTGGAGCAGGCATGGGCGGCGGTGAAATGGGCGGTGGAGGCATGTCCATGCCCTCCGTCACCGTGGTTTGGGACAGCGCGGAGCCGGTGCATGAAGCTCGAGTGAAGCTCGAGCAGAAGGACTACGCCCAGGAGAGAGCCCGCCAGTATTACATCGTCAGCGTCGCCGGCTTCCCCATCCGGCCGCAAGGCGATCCGGCCCGCTTCAAGGAACGGCTGCAATCAGGCGCTTCGCTGGTCCGCAAAGGAAAAGAGCCCATCACAGCGGCCGAGGTAGGCTTCTTGCGCGCCGAGAAGGGCATGACCGTCGTGTTCATGTTCCTCCGCAAAGATGCGCTCGACGAGGCGGACAAGGAAGTCACGTTCCAGTGGCAGATGGGCGGGATGCTGGTGAAGGCGAAGTTCGCCCTCAAGGATATGAAGTTCGGAGGGAAGCTGGCGCTATAGCTTCCAGGTTGCCATGCTGCTCCTGCTCACTTTTGCCGCTTCCCTGGTTTCCGCCGCCGAAATCCGCGATGTCATGAAGAGCGCCGCCATCGACGCTGCGCTCTCCAGGCCCGGCGCCGGCGACATCGCCATTCATGAACGGCCGAACTTCGCCATCGTTCTGCGGAGACTCGAAGGTAAGGCGAGCCCGTCCGAAAATCGCCCGGAAGCCGATGAATTCCTCTGGATCCGCCGGGGCCGCGCGTCGATCATGCTCGACGGCAGCAAGCACGAGGGCGCCGCGGGCGACTTCGTGCACATCCCGAGAGGCAGCCGCCGCCAGATTGACCCGGGCGCAGGCCGCGTCGAGCTGGTCGCGGTGCGCATCCTTGCCACCGGTGAGAATCTTCCACCGCGCGCCGGCTTTCTGGCGCCGCGCCGCATGACCGGCATGCTCAAGAAAGCGGACATCGACGCCACCATCGCGAAGTTCGACGCCAACCAGCCGCTTCATGCCGCCCAGGCGTACACGATCAACTATGTGATTTACCCGAACCGGCCCGGGCCCTGGGAAGCGCACCGCGGCTGCGTTGACATCTACTTCCTGCAACAAGGCACTGCCAAAGCGCTGCTTGGGGGCGAGATTGAAGGCGTCAGCGAAGAGTCGCCGGGAGAGATTCGCGGAACGGGCATGCGTGGATCACGCGAGCACGCCATTGGTCCGGGAGACCTCGTCGTCATCCCTCGCAACGGAGCACACCACATGATGCCGTCGGCTGGGGTGAAGCTTGCTTACCTGCTGATGAAGGTATGGGCGGAGTGAATCCGCGCCCGATCAGCGCCCCGTGATACAATCAGCCCCGTCATGCAACGCAGAGAGTTCCTTGCCATGGCAGCCGCGGCTCCGGCCGCCGGCGCCAATGACCAGTTCCTGAAAAGCATTTGCGGCGTCATCTTTCCGGAGGCGATCCCGCTCGGCGAGCAGTTCCGGCAGGCCCGCAACGCAGGCTTTGCGGGCATCGAGATCCGGCTGGGCAAGCAGCTCACGGTGGACACGCCGCGCGATGAGGCCGAGCGCATCGCCGATGAGGCGCGCAAAGCCGGCGTGGCGATCGTCAGCCTGTGGGTCTCCGACCCGCTGTCCGGAAATCCGCTGAATCATCCCGACCCGGCCGTCCGCGAGAAGGGCGTCCAGGTGCTGCACAAGGCGATTGAGCTGGCCAGGCAGGTCAACTGCGGAGCGCTGCTGATCGTGCCCGGACGGCTCGGCGACGGCCCGAAGTTCCACTATGGCTACCAGGACACCTGGGACCGGATCACGGCGGAATTGAAGAAGCTGATTCCGCATGCTGAATCGGCGCGCGTCTATCTGACGCCGGAGAACGTGTGGAACAAGTTTCTGGTGAGCCCGCTCGAAATGCGCGCCTTTGTCGATCAGTTCAAGAGCCCGTGGCTGCAAACGCACTTCGACATCGGCAACGTGATGCAGTTCGGCTACCCGCAGGACTGGATCCTGACGCTGGGCTCGCGCATCAAGCGGGTGCACGTGAAGGACTATAAGCTCAGCGCGCGCGCCGAGCAGGGCCGTTTCGTCGATCTGCTCGAGGGCGATGTGGATTTTGCCGAAGTGATGGCGGCGCTCAAGAAGGTCGGGTACAGGGGCTTCCTGAGCCCGGAATACGGTGGCCGCGGCAACCACGCCGAATATCTGATGCAGGTGTCAAAAGCGCTCGACAAGATTCTTTCTTACGCCTGATGCAGCTCACCGACAAATACACGGTCGAGTCCGGGACCGTCTATCTCAGCGGCATCCAGGCGCTGGTGCGGCTGCCGATGGACCAGATGCGGCGCGACCGGCGGGCGGGCTGGAAGACCGGCGCGTTCATCTCCGGCTATGAAGGCTCGCCGCTGGGCGGCTACGACCTGGCGCTGGCGCGGGCGAAGGGGCTGCTTGATGAGCTGGATATTCGCTTCTGGCCCGGCGTGAACGAAGACCTGGCGGCGACGGCGATCTTCGGGAGCCAGATCTACCAGGTGATGGGCAAATCGAAGTTTGAGGGCGTGGTCGGCATCTGGTACGGCAAGGGGCCGGGCGTGGATCGCTCGGGCGACATTTTCCGGCATGCGAATCTGGCCGGCTCGCCGGGCCGCTGCGGCGCACTGGTCCTGGCTGGGGACGATCATCCGTGCAAGAGCTCTTCGATTCCGCACCAGAGCGATTTCAGCCTGATGAACGCCGCCATCCCGGTGCTGTTTCCGGGAAACACGCAGGAGATCCTCGATTTCGGCCTCGCGGGAATCGCCCTCTCACGCTTCACCGGCGCCTGGTGCGGGATGAAGCTGCTGACGCAAACCTGCGACGGCGGCGGCACGGTCGAGGTTGCGCCAGAGCGGCCGCCGATCGTGATTCCCGAGGGCTATCAGAAGAAGACGGACCCGCGCCTGCTGATTCCGTTCACCAATGCCATGGAACCGGAAGTGAACCGGCGCCGTCTGGAAGCGGCGAAAGATTTTGCTCGAGCGAACGGGCTCAACCGCTGGTTCGGCGCACGCGAGAACGCGTCGCTCGGCATCGCCACGTCAGGCAAGTATTACTACGACCTGATGCAGGCGCTGCACGATTTGGGCATCGGGATGGCGGATCTGGGAACGATGGGGATTCGCATCGCGAAGTTCGGTATGACATTCCCCGTCGAGCCGCACTTTGCGCGAGAGTTCGCGACCGGGTTGCGCAAGATTCTGGTGATCGAGGAGAAGCGCAGCTTCCTCGAAATGCAGCTTCGTGACGCACTCTACAACCTGCGCGAGCATCCTGTGATCATCGGCAAGGAAGACGAATCCTGCGCACCGCTGCTGCCGTCCGCCTATGAGCTGGACCCGGATATGCTGGCGCGCGTGGTGGCCGGCAGTCTCGGGAATACGGAGCCCGGCGAATCCTTGCGGAGGCGGCTGGCGCGGATCGAAGCCGTTGCCCTGCGCCCGAAGGAGCCGCTTCCGGTGCGGCCTCCGAATTTTTGCTCCGGCTGCCCGCACAACCGCTCGACGCTGCTGCTCGACGGGCAGGTGGCCGGGGGCGGCATCGGCTGTCACGGCATGTCGGCCATGCTGGCCGATTCCAACCGAGGCTATCTGTTCTGCACGCACATGGGCGCGGAAGGGGTTCCGTGGATCGGCATGGCGCCGTTTGTCGAGCGCCGGCACCTGTTCCAGAACATGGGCGATGGGACGTATTTTCACTCCGGATCGCTGGCCATCGAAAGCGCGATCGCGGCGGGCGTGAACATCACGTTCAAGATTCTCTATAACGGCCACGTGGCGATGACCGGCGGTCAGGATGTAACCGGCGCCATTCCGATTCCGGATCTTACGCGGAAGCTGGAGGCCGAGGGCGTCAGCAAGACAATCGTCCTTACCGACGACGTGGCCAAATACATGGACGGCGCGCGGATGGCTGCCAATGCCGAGGTGCGCGACCGCGCCGCCATCGAGCGGGCGCTGGCGGAACTGGAGAAAATTCGCGGCGTTACGGTGCTCATCTACGATCAGGAATGCGCCGCGGAAAAGCGCCGGCTTCGCACACGCGGCAAGTACAAAGAGCCCACCCGGCGTCTTGTGATTCATGAAGAAGTGTGCGAAGGGTGCGGCGATTGCATCCGGCAATCCAATTGCATGAGCCTTCATCCGGTGGCCACCGAGCTGGGGCAGAAAATTCGCATTCACCAGTCTTCGTGCAACAAGGATTACTCCTGCGCACTGGGCGATTGCCCGTCGTTCCTGACGGTGCACATCGCCGAGGGAACCGGGCTGAAAAGGCGCAAGCTCCCGCCATTGCCCCAGACGGAAGTGCCGCCGCCGCGCGACGTGGTCAAACCGGGTGGCGGTTACAGGATTCTGATGCCGGGGATCGGCGGAACAGGCGTCGTGACCATCAATGCGCTGCTGGCGACAGCGGCGCTGATCGATGGCCGTCATGTGGTGACACTGGATCAGACCGGCCTGGCGCAGAAAGGCGGCGCCGTCGTGTCGCACCTGCTGATCAGCGACCGGCAGGTCGAGGCGTCAGCGCGCACCAACATCGCCAATGCCGATCTGATCCTCGGCTTTGACCTGATCGGCGCAGCCAGTGCCGAGAATCTGAAGACGGCCGATCCGGAGAAAACAGTGGCCGTGCTGAACACGAGTCTTGTGCCTACCGGCGAGCACATCCGCAAGCGTGTTCTGGCGGGCCCGGAGCGGCTGCTCGATGCGGCGAAAACCCACACGCGGCATGGGCGGAATCTGTACATCGACGCCACCCGGCTGGCCGAGAGCCTGTTCGGAAGCCATCTGGCG
>JACQDF010000280.1 GCA_016201205.1 Acidobacteriota bacterium | reverse complement strand
GTACTGGCCGGAGATCTACACCAACATGTCCATCGTCGACCCGGCCTCGAAACATCCCTATCGCGATTCGCCCAGCCCGCTGCGCTTCGGCGCCGTCAGTCCCTTCGATCCGCAACTGTTCGCGCGGGTGGATGATTTCGCTGAGGAGCTGTTGAAAGGCACGGCAGGCGGCAAGTACTCGCCGCTTGTGGTGTCGGAGTGGCTCGAGCAATTGTCGCAAACAGCCGCCAAATCGCTGGAAGAAGCACAAGCGCAAACGGCGGCCAAGGCCACTCCGGAATTCCGCCGCCTGGCCGCCGACGTCGCCATTCAAAGCGGCATCGGGCGGTTCTTCGCTCACAAGCTGCGCGCCGGGGTGCTGTGGGCCATTTATGATCGCACGGGAGAAGCGAAGGCTCTCGAGGAAGCGTTGAAGGCTTATCGGGCTGCTCATCGAGCGTGGTCCGGGATGGCGAATCGCGCCAGGGACGTGTACGCTCGCGATATCACGTACGGCACGACGCCGCATATGCGAGGGCATTGGATCGATCGCCTCCCGGCGATCGAAGAAGACATCGCCCGCATGGAAAAGTCCAGACCCTCGCAAGCGGGGCAGCATGATGCGGAGCGAGTTCGCGTGGCGATTCAGATGGCGCTTTCGCCGCCCAAGCCGATCGCGGTTGCCTGCCGCCACACGCCGCCGGCCCGCTTCCGGCCGGGCGCTCCACTCGAGATCCAGCTTTCGCTCGAAAGGGGCAACGGCCGGCAGGTGCGGCTTCACTACCGCCGAGTCAACCAGGCCGAGCGCTGGCAATCCATCGAGATGCAGTGGCGCGACAACCGCTACGCTGCCGTCATCCCCGGCCCGTACACGCAGTCGCCTTATCCGTTGCAGTATTATTTCAACCTGCGCCATTCGGCGGACCAGATACAGATCTATCCGGGTTTGGAAGCCACTTTGTCGAACCAGCCGTACTTCGTCGTGCGGCAGGCGTGAGTTAGCGCCGCTTGCTCACGCGCGCGGCTCAGAAAGCGCTTCCGAGTTGGCACACTTATTCGAGCACCACGGCGCCGCAAACGCCGAGCTTGTCGATCTCGACGCCGGCGCCTTCCGGCGTCTCGTACAGCGCCAGCTCTTTCGGCGCCGCGCCCGGCTGATAGAGCACGGCGCGGCTGTACTTGCCCTGCACAAACGCCGTGATCGACTCGACCTCGTAATCGGTGTAGTTGATCAGGTGCAGGACAACGCGCCGGCCGTCGGGGCTGGCCTGTAAATAGGAAAGGGCGCCCGAAACATTGAACAGCCGAACACCGAAGTTCTTCCGCTGCACGGCCAGGTGCAACTCGGGCCAGATTGCTTCCAGGTCCCGGTACTGCTTGCGGTCGAAGGTGATGCGGTCGCCCTCGACGACGGGCATCTTCCAGCCTTCCGGTCCGCGGACCACTTTGCCTCCTCCGGCAGCGAACTTCGCGATCAGCGCGCGCTGCTCGGGTGAATAGGCTCGCGGGTCGACGGTTACAGTGACCTCGGCGCCCTCGAGTGTGGCCGCCGTCAGCTCCCGGGAGTGCACCGGACGCACCGGCGTGTTCATCACTGCCAGCATGTCGACGAGATTACCGGAGATGAGGGCGCCGCTCCCGGAATCCTGAACGATGGCCACATCCCCTCGCGCTCGCCATGTCCGCCATTCCGCGTGCTCTTCATAGAAGCTCACATGCGCCATGATCCGCTTCCAGCCGGCCAGTGCGTCCGCTTCCCGCTCGAGCAACCGCCGGCGGAAAGCCGCGTCCAGCGCAATCACCCAACGCGCGCCCACGGCATTGGCATCGGCGATCACCTGCGCGTAGCGCGAGGCCGGATAGGTCACGCCTTCCGGCGCTCGATTGCCCATCCAGAACACGGCTTTGGCCGCCGCGGTCATGTATCGCAGGAACCCTGTATTGGTGTGAATCCAGAAGGCGCCCGTTGGAGCGGAGTTGGACGTCTTCGGACCGCCATGCTCGACTTCGAGTCCTGGCCACACTCCCTGTCTTGTGCCGACCACCGGATCGGATGAATCCAGGCGAATCCCGCGCCTTTGAGGCAATTCGGCGACAGGCTTTCTGGCTTGGGTGCGGAAGGCATCGGCAAACTTGCGCTCGAAGTCGCCTTCGAGCGCATAACCCGCCATGGGGAGCGACAACGCCTTCTCGACTTGCCGCGGCTCTCGCACCACAGCCAGCGCAGCCAGCCCGCGCTTCTTTGCCTCGGCCACCAGCCGCGGGGCCCATTGCTCTTCTTCGAGCAGCAGGCAGTTGACCGGCGAGCCGTCGAGCAAATCGAGCGACTCGGGCGCCGCGCTGATCCAGCGCATCGGCACGCACTCGGCCAGCGTGGCCACCACTGCCGCCGCCAGAAACATCAGCGGGCCGCCTCCATCAGAACCATCGCGCACGCCGGCACCAGGTCCAGATCCAGCCCGGTGCCCGCGCCTTCCTCGACGCTGTACGGCTCGATCGCTTTCCTGCCGCCTTCCGGCGTCACCAGCCAGGCCTTGCTGTACTTGCCAAGAACGTGCGCGGTGACGTTTTCCACCGGATAGCCCGAGTAGTTCACCAGGTGCAGCAGCGCGCTGCCGCCATCCGGCGAAGCCTGGAGGTAAGAGAGCATGCTCGAGACGTTGAACAGCCGCACGCCCAGGTTCCTGCGCCCGATCATCGTGTTCATCTCTTTCCAGATCTGATCGAGCTTCTCGACGGCATCCTCATCGACGGTGAGATTGTCCTTGCTGGTGGCGGGCATTTTCCAGCCCGGAGGCCCGTTGAGCACAGTTCCCCCCGAGCGCGTAAAGCCGCGCAGCGCCTCCTTCTGTTGCGGTGAGAGCGCCTCCGGATCCACGTTGACGGCCATCGTCGCCCTGCCGAGCGCATCCTGGCTCAACCGCACGCCGGGCACCGGGCGCACGGGGGTATGCTTCACGGTGATCATGTCAAGGACGCTGCCGGAAAGAAGCGCGCCGCTCGAAGCGTCCTGCACGACCGCCATCTGGCCATATGGCGGCATGCGGCGCGCTTCCTTGTATTCTTCGTAAAACTGGAGATGACGCGCGATCCGCTTCCAATCGCGGACGGCGGCCGGCTCGCGCTCGATCAGCCGGCTGGCGAAATCCTCATCGAGCGCCACCACCCATCGGCCGCCGAGCATGGCCGCATCGGCGATGGCCTGGAAATATCGTTCCAACGGAAGAATCTGCCCGGTGGGGGGGAGATTCGCCACCCAGAACCCGCCGCCATGCATCGCCCGCGCGTAGCGCAAAAAACCGGCGTTGGTATCGATCCACGGAGCGCCGCTCGGCATGGCGTGCGCCTTACCCTTGTCGTCGGTCGGACGGATGCCGGGCCACAAACCCTGGTACGTGCCGAGAACAGGCGCATTGCCGTGGAAGCGAATCCCGCGCCTGGAGGGAAGCTCGACCAGCGCCAGCTCGACTGTGACTGCCGCCTGCCGCGAAGCTTCCGCCTCTTCCTCGGGGAAATCGCCCTCGAGCACAATACCGGCGAGACCCTGCTCCCTGGCGGTTCCGACGGCCCGCGCGGCGCCGCCGCCGGGCCTCAGCACGCCCAGCACGGTTACGTTTTTCTCCCGTGCCTTCTTCACAAACGCGCCCGACCAGAGCTTCTGTTCCAGCAACAGGCAATTCACCGGTGTTCCCTGCAAGAGATCGAGACTGGCAGGATCATTCGCCGGCCAGCGCGCCGGAACCCAATCGGCCAGCGACGCGGTCAACAGGAGCGCAGCAAGCATATATCTTGATCCTCTCACGCCGGGACAGCGCGATTCCAGCCGAAGGCGCAGCGGAAGCCGTTCTGTGCGATCGCGCGCAGTTTGTCCTCGGCCACGCCGAACTCCCGCCAGGCACGCTCGTACTCCGCTTCGAGCGAAGTCTGAAACATCGCCGGGTCGTCGGTATTCAGAATCACCGGCACGCCGGCGTCCAGCAGCCGCCGGAGCGGATATTCGCCCCACTTGCGGGCGGCCCCGGTCTTGAAGTTGCTGGTGATGCAAATCTCGAGCGGCACGCTGGCGCCGGCCATATAGCGCACCAGCCTGCTGTCTTCGATCGCTCCGATGCCATGGCCGATGCGTTCGGCGCCGGCCTCGAGCGCCTGCCACACCGACTCGGCCCCCAGCATTTCACCGGCGTGACACACCAGACGCAATCCGCGCTTTTTCGCGAAGGCGAACACCTTGCGGAACTGCTTTGCCGGACCCTGCGCTTCATCGCCGCCCAGCCCGAAAGCGATCACGCCATCGGTGGCGCGTTCGGTGGCCATCTCGGCGACGCGTTGGGCCGCGTCGCCACCCCACTGCCGGACTGCGTCCCAGATCCACCAGACCTCGATGGGGCTCTCTTTGGCCGCCTGCCGCACGGCCTCATGCACGGAGGCAAGATCCTGCCCTTTCCACAACACGACGCCCGCCGACAGCGTAATCTCCGCATAGCGAACGTTCTGCGCTTGCAGCCGCTCGAGCAGCCGGCGGGTGGCGATCGCATAGTGAGCCGGCTCGCGCAAGTGGCTCGCCACCCAGCCGAAGTTCGTCAAGAACTGCCCAAAGTCTTCGTAAGAATACCGCGCGCGGATCTCTTCCCCGGTGAGCAGTGGAGCGATTTCGCGGAGCGTCTCCGGCTCGACGGCGCCTTCCAGATGGACGTGCAGCTCCGCTTTCGGCAGTTGGTGAATGAGCTCGCGCATTGCTGCCATAATAGCCTTGGTGACGCCCGCCGAAATCGAAGCCCTGGTTCATGGCCATCACGGCGATCCATTCCGCGTGCTGGGCCCGCACGCGGTCCACGCGGAAGGCGAACCGGCGCGGTGGGAAGTGCGCGCTTTGCTGCCACGCGCGGAGGACGCCGCTGTCCTGGTCGACGGAGATACAGTTCCGATGGAGCGCCGCCACGAGGAAGGCTTGTTTGTCGCTTCGCTCGACGGCATCCGGCGCCGCTACCGTCTCCGCGCGCACTACCCGGCTGCCGGCCCGGTTGACATCGAGGACCCCTACAGTTTCGAACCCCTGCTCACCGGCTACGAAATTCATCTGCACGCGGAGGGCACGCATTCGGAAGCCTGGCGGACGCTCGGTGCACACTTCTCCCGGTGCGAGGACGTCGAGGGCGTCCGGTTCGCGGTGTGGGCGCCGAGCGCTCAAGCGGTCAGCGTGGCCGGCGATTTCAACTCCTGGAACCCGTGCATGCACCCCATGCGCCTGCGCGACGGCGGCATCTGGGAGATTTTCCTTCCCGGCGTTGCTCGCGGGGCCGCCTACAAGTACGCCGTCACCTGGCAGAACGGATTCCGGCAGCTCAAAGCGGATCCGTACGCGTTCTCGACCGAGACGCCGCCCAACCAGGCCTCCCTCGTCTGGGGCGTCCCGCAACATGAATGGCGCGACCAGGCATGGATGGAAGAGCGGGCGAAAACCGAATTGCTCAAGAAGCCTCTCTCGATCTACGAAGTTCATCTGGAATCGTGGCTGCACGGAGAGAAGGGCCGCTTGCTCAACTACCGCGAGCTGGCGGACGTGCTGGTCCCCTACGCCAGCAAGATGGGCTTCACGCACCTCGAGCTCCTGCCGGTGATGGAGCACCCGTTCTCGGGGTCCTGGGGCTATCAGGTCACCGGCTACTACGCGCCTACTGCCCGGTTCGGATCTCCGGAAGACTTCATGTACTTCGTGGACCGCTGCCACCAGGCGGGGATCGGCATCATCCTCGATTGGGTGCCGGCGCACTTCCCGCGCGACGCCCATGGATTGGCTCGCTTTGACGGCACCGCTCTCTACGAGCACCAGGATCCGCGGCGGGGCGAGCAGCGCGATTGGGGCACCCTGATTTTTAATTACGGACGCCATGAGGTGCGCGCGTTCCTGCTCTCGAACGCTCTTTGGTGGCTCCGGCACTATCACATCGACGGGCTGCGCGTGGATGCCGTGGCCAGCATGACCTACCTCGACTATTCGCGCCAGCACGGCGAGTGGATTCCCAACGCGCACGGCGGTCGCGAGAATCTCGAAGCGCTCGATTTCCTGCGCCGGTTTAACGAGCTGGCGCACCAGGAGGCCGGCGCCGTCACCATCGCCGAAGAATCCACCTCGTTTCCCGGCGTTTGCCGTCCCGTCTATCTGGGAGGCCTCGGCTTCACGATGAAATGGAACATGGGCTGGATGCACGACATGCTGCGCTACTTCTCCCAGGATCCGGTCCACCGCAAGTTCCATCACAACGACATCACGTTCAGCATGCTCTATGCCTTTACCGAGAATTTTCTGCTGCCGATCTCGCACGATGAAGTGGTGCACCTGAAGAAGTCGTTGCTTTCGAAAATGCCTGGGGACGAATGGCAGCGGTTTGCGAACGCCCGGGCTTTTTTTTCTTATATGTTCGGCCATCCCGGCAAGAAGCTGCTGTTCATGGGGCAGGAGATCGGCCAATACGAAGAGTGGAGCGAGAAAGCCGGCGTGCGCTGGGAACTGCTGGGGTTCTCTTATCACCGCGGGTTGCAATCCACGGTCCGGGAGCTGAACCGCCTGTACCAGTCCGAGCCAGCGCTGTACGAAGTCGATTTTGAATGGGAAGGATTCGAGTGGATCGATTTCTCCGATGTCGATCATTCGGTGATTTCCTTCCTGCGCTATGCGCGGGACCGCCGCGACTTTCTGTTGTTTGTCTGCAATTTCACCCCGGTCCCACGGCATGACTACCGGGTCGGCGTGCCCAGGGCAGGGCGCTATGAAGAGATCTTCAACTCCGACGCGGAGCGCTTTGGGGGCTCGAACATGGGCAACGGAGGGTGTGTGATTGCAGAGCCGGTTTCTTTTCACGGCCGGCAGGCCAGTCTCCGGATCACGCTGCCGCCGCTCGGCGTGCTGATCTTCAAGCCGGAGGCGGAGCGGGATATGAAAACGCAGGCCGGCTAAACGTGCTGGCCGAGCGCTTCGTGGGCGGCCTTTTCCATTGCCGCGCGCGGGGCCGATTCCCCCGTCCACGTCTCAAATTGCAGCGCAGCCTGCTCGAGGAACATCTCCATTCCACAGACGGCGATCTTTCTCTGTGAGGCGGCGCGCGCCAGCAGCAACGTTTCGAAAGGGTTATAGACCAGGTCAAATACGATCTCAGCCGGAATGCGGTCTTCAAAAAAACATTCGCCGGTGTGCGGCCACATACCGAGAGGAGTGGCGTGGATGACGGCGTCGAAGGAGCGCGATTCGAGCTGCTCGCGCAGCAAGGCCTCGGCATTGCAGGCTTTGGCCAGGGCGCGGACGCGATCCGGATTCCGCCCCACGATGGACACCCTGGCTCCGGCGTCGGCGAGCGCGAACGCAGCCCCGCGGGCCGCCCCGCCGTTGCCCACCACCAGCACGCTGGCTTTGGCCAGCCGGATCTTCCTGGACAGCGGCCCGGTCACGCCTTGCACATCCGTGTTCACGCCGCGCCACCTGCCTGCCTTGCGCCAGACCGTGTTCACCGCGCCGATGCGCCGCGCCAGCGGATCGACGATGTCGAGGTAGCGCAGGATCTTCTGCTTGTGCGGAATGGTCACGCTGAAGCCGGCAATCGGGAGCTTTTCGGCCAGCAGGAAAAAGTCTTTCAGTTGCGGCGGGTGCACGAGGAAGGGCAGATACACACTGTCAATGCGGCGCGATTGAAACGCCCGGTTGTGGACGGCCGGAGAGATCGAATGCCGAACCGGGTCGGCGATCACGCCGTACACTTTCGCCGACTTGGAGAATTTTTCCACCCGGTACAGGTTGCGAAGCATCCTCGCCGACACCTGGCCGGCGGCAGTGCCCTCCGCCGAAGACGGCGCCGCGTAAGTGTATAACCCTCCGCTCGCGGTCGACAGCACGCGTGTGGGAAAGCCCACTTCGCCCATCGCCAGCAGAACCAGCGGGCTGCGCGGGTGTGTCCTGGCGAGCGACAAGACGCGGTAGTTGTCTGAAGGCTTGCGCGCCGTGCTCACCAGCTTGTATGCATCGGCCGGAACGCGCATCATCCGCCGCAGCACGGCGTCGAGCGACGGGGTTCCGCCGTAATTGTGATAAGAGAGGATCAGCCAGGAACGGCCGCGCAAAGCATCCAGCCGCGGGGCCGCGATCTCCGCGCTCTCTATCTCGATATCCACCGCCCTGGCGCCGGAGTCCAGCGCTGCTTCCAGCATTCCGATCTGCTCTTCGATGCTGCCGTTGAACTTGCCATGGTTCTGGTGGCGGCGGCAGGTAGCCAGCACGGTGCATTGTGGGTAACGCTGGAGGAAATCGCGGATGGCCTTGACGCCATGATCCGGCTGCGGCAGATAGTCGAGGCGGAATTCCAGAAACGTTTCGCCGGCATCGGCTTCGTGCCGGGCGTGCGCCAGCAGTTGGTCCACGGTTGAGACTCCAATCGCGATGCAGATCTTGGGCAGCGCGATTCGATGTGGCATCGGCTAGCGTCGAAACAGCATATCACAGTGACATGGGCTTCCAGGGACTCGCGCAGCCATTCGCGGCTGCGAGAGATCCTACTTCAGCGCCCGCTCGAAAAACTCCGTCATCGCCTCCCGCATGTGCCGCGACAGCGGCCCGGTCACGCCGTGCGACTTCTGGGGGTACACCAGCAGCTCATAGTGCTTGCCCGCGTTTTGCAGCGCCACTTGCATCTGCATGTTGTGCTGGTAGAGCACGTTGTCATCTCCGAAGTTGTGCACCAGCATCAGCCTGCCGCGGAGGTTTTTCGCAAAGTGAACGGGCGAACTCTGGCGATAGCCTTCCTCGTTCTCCGCCGGCAGGCCCAGGTAGCGTTCCGTGTAGATGGTGTCGTAGTGCCGCCAATCCGTAACGGGCGCTCCCGATATGCCCGCCTGGAACACCTCCGGCGCATGCAGCATCGCGTACAGCGTCATGTAGCCGCCATAGCTCCACCCCGTGATCCCGATACGCTGCGGATCCACAAAGCCCATCGAGACAAGATGCTTCACGCCTTCCTTCTGGTCCTCGAGCTCCTGCTTTCCAAACCGCCGGTGCACCTTCGCTTCCCACAGATGCCCGCGACCGGCTGAGCCGCGGTTGTCCATTTGCCAGATCACGAAGCCGCGATGCGCCAGCACCTGGTCCCAACTGATGCCGGCGAAGCTGTCGCGCACCGTCTGCCCGTGCGGCCCTCCGTAAATCATCACGATCGCCGGATACTTCCTGCCTGTCTGAAAGTCCGCCGGCTTGATCAGCCGCGCATAAAACAGGGCCCCGTCGGCTCCCTTCATCGTTACGATCCGGGTCGGCAGAATGTCATACTCCTTCTGCGGCTTCCGATCCGGCTCCCGCAGCGTGGCCACCTGATTGCCGGCCGCATCCCGCAGCACAGTTCGCGATGGTTCATTCAGGCTCGACCACGAGTCTGTCCAATACTCGGCTGATGGGCTTATGGACACGGTGTGCGTGCCTTGCTCCGTGGTGAGCTTGCGGCGCTCGCCGCCCCCGAGGCTCATCGAATAAAGGTGGCGCTCGAGCGGGCTCTGCTCCGTCGAAAGAAAGAAGAGCCGCTCCCCTGCCTCATCCACGCGGGCCAGGCCGGTCACTTCCCAGTCGCCCTGAGTCAACCGGGAGACCTGCCTTCCGTTCCGGTCATGGAGATAAAGGTGGCGGTAGCCGTCACGCTCGCTCGCCCACAGGAACTGTTGCTTCTCAGCCAGCCACGCAAAATCGTCCCGGACATTGATCCAGTACGGATCCCGTTCCTCGAGGATGAGCTTCGACGCGCCGGTGGCGGCCTGCGCTGTGAGCAAGTGCATCTGGTTCTGCACGCGGTTCAGACGCATCACCGCCAGCCCGGCGGAGTCGGGAAGCCAGTAGACGCGGGCGATCAGACGGTCGCGCATCTCGCCCAGATCCATCCACCGCGTCTGGCCACCGCTCGCCGCCACTACGCCCAGGCGAATGTCCGCGTTCGGCGTTCCTGCTTTCGGATACCGCTGCGGCTCCGGTTTCGCGAACAGCCCCAACATGTCCACGTGCGGATGGACCAGCTCGCGGCTGATATCAAGCTGCAAGTATGCAACCGACTTCGAGTCCGGCGACCACCAGAAGGCCGTCCCCAGCTCCAATTCCTCCGGATACACCCAGTCGAGTTCGCCGTTCAGCAGCGTCGCCGAGCCGTCCTGGGTCAACTCGATCACTTTGTGACTTGCCGGCTCGATCACATAGAGATTGTGATCGTGCCGGTACGCCAGCTTCTTTCCATCGGGTGAGAGCTTCGCATCCCGCTCGGCAAAAGGGGTGGCCGTCAACTGAAGCCAGCCGCCGGCGTCCAGCTTCACCAGAAAGATGTCGCCGCCGGACAAGACGATGAGATCCTTACTGTCCGGCGTCCACTGGTACGTCTCTTCGCGCACACGCCGGTTCTCCCATCCGAAAGGCTCCGGCTGCTGAACCTTGGTGGCCGCCGCCGCCAGCGCGCTGAGGGAAAGCACGTCGCGCTGCTGGCGCGCCGCCACATCATAGACGGACAGCTTGCCGCCGCGCGCGGAAACGAAGCGCTTTCCGTCCGGAGACCAGACCACGGGGGCGCCGCCAAAGGCAGCGGGTTGGCGCGAGAGCGCGTCCAGCGTCACCGGCTTCTTCTGCGCCAACAGCGGCGCGCACACGACCGCCAAAGCAAGGCAGGACGAAAGTGGCGACATTGCCATCAGTATACTGAGGCTATGAGGCTCACGTTCTGGGGCGCCGCCAGAACCGTCACCGGCTCGATGCACATTCTCGAGATGGACGGCAGGCGCATTCTTCTGGATTGCGGCTTGTATCAAGGCCGCCGCAAAGAGGCCGAGGAGCGCAATCGCAGCTTCCCGTTCCCGGCGAAATCCGTTGACGCCGTGGTGCTCTCGCATGCGCACATCGACCACAGCGGCAACCTGCCGACAATGGTCAAGCATGGCTTCCAAGGGCCGATCTATGCCACCCCGGCGACCGTGGATCTCTGCGAGGCGATGCTCAGAGACTCGGCTTTCGTCCAGGAGAAGGACTGCGAGTTCATCAACAAGCGGCGGCGTCGCAGGCGAGCCGTTGAAGCGGAAGCCGAACCCGGCGAAACTCTCCCGCTCTACACAGTCGAGGATGCCGAAGCGGCAATGCCGCTGTTCCGCTCGAGCGTCTGCCACGAAGATACGGCGCTCGGGCCGGATCTGAGCTTCCGGTTTCAAGAAGCCGGGCACATGCTTGGCTCGGCGTGTGTGCGCCTGGAAGCGCGAACGCCGGGCGGACCTTTGCGCCTGGGCTTTTCGGGCGATGTCGGCCGGCCCGGCCTGCCCATCATCCGTGATCCGGAGCGCTTGCCTCCGGTGGATTACCTGATTCTGGAAAGCACGTACGGCGACCGCCTCCACAAGCGTCTCGATGACGTCGCCACAAAGCTGGCGGACGCCGTCAGCCGCACAGCGGCTCGGGGAGGCAAGCTGGTAGCGCCCGCCTTCGCCGTCGGCCGCACGCAGCAGCTCGTCGTCCTGCTGCACGACCTGGTCGAGCAGAAGCGCATTCCCTCGATCCCCATCTTTGTCGATAGCCCGCTGGCCGTCGACGTCACCGAGGTCTTCCGCAAGCATGCCAGCCTGTTCGACGAACAGACGCGTAAGTTCCTCGTCAACGGCGACGACCCGTTCGGCTTCCAGATGCTGCGCTATGTTCGCGACGCCGGGCAGTCCAAAGCTCTCAACGACCTGCGGGGGCCGTTCCTGGTGATCTCGGCTTCAGGAATGTGCGAGGCGGGCCGCGTGCTCCATCATCTGCGAAACACGATCGAGGACGGGCGCAACACCGTTCTGATCACCGGCTTCCAGGCCGAGAACACGCTGGGACGCAGGATCGTGGACAGGCAGCCGGAGGTGAACATCTTCGGCGAAGCGATGCGCCTCCGTGCCGAGGTGGTGAAGATCAACGAATTGAGCGGCCATGCCGACCAGGCGGAGTTGCTGGAATGGATCAAGCCCATCGTCAAGGGGCTGAAGAGGATTTTTCTTGTGCATGGCGAGCCGTCCCAGCAGGAGGCGCTGGCGGCGGCCATCGGGCGCACCTACGGCACGCCAGTGACGATTCCAGGGCGCGGCGACAGCTTTAACCTGGAGTAAGCGATGGAACGGCTTCCCTTCAGTCTGGACAACCTGCTTCACGCAGACAGAGTCGAGGATACGCGTGTCGAGTTCAAGGCTGGTTGGGATGACAGGATCAAGGAAGCAACTGCGCGCACGATCTGTGCTTTTGCCAATGACCTCCTGAATGTAAACGGAGGCTACATCATCATTGGTGTGGAGCAAACTGATGATGGCAAACCTGAACTGCCACCCCGAGGTCTACAGGGCCTGGATGTGGAGAAAATCCAGAGGGAAATCCGCGGGCAATGTATGCGAATCGATCCGCCTTGCGCCGTGGTGCTGTTCTGCGAGGTGTACCAGGGAAAACAGATTCTGGTTGTCAGAGCGCCGGCGGGAGACAGCCGGCCTTACCAGGCCCCCAGGACCCTTAAGGGATCTGAAAGAGCATATTACGTTCGCTACGGAGCGGAAACCATAGAGGCAAGAGGGGAACTGCTGCGGCAGCTTTTCGAGCTCACCAACAGAACCCCTTTCGATTCCCGCAGGAATCCGACAGCTCGCATCGAAGATATTTCATCAACTCTAGTTCGTCGTTTTCTCGCGGACGTACGCAGTGACCTGATCCTCAGTGGGGTGTCAATTGACGACCGCGAACTTTGCCGTTCGCTCGATCTGGTGGTGAGAGTGAACGACCACGAAGTTCCCCGCAATGCTGCCCTACTGTTCTTCTCAGAAACACCAGAGAAGTTCTTTCGAGGCGCCTGTTTTGAAGTGGCGCATTTCGGTGATGGCGCCGGCGGGAACCTGATTGAAGAACGAGTTTTTCGTGGACCTCTCCCGGCACAGGTACGGGGGGTCTTGAACTATCTGGATTCTCTGATGGGCCAGATTATTCGAAAGCTGCCCGAGGCGGCTGAAGCGGAGAAGGTGGTCGCGTATCCCTACGAGGCCATGGAAGAGGCAGTGGTCAATGCGGCCTATCACCGCTCGTATCAGGAGGACTGCCCGGAATCTTCGAAGATTTATCTGTACCCCGATCGCATGGAGATTATTAGCTATCCAGGACCAGTCGGCGGGCTGCTTCCAGAGCACTTCTCAGCGAGTGCGCCGATGCCCAAGGTGCCGGCGCGCAACCAGAGGATTGGGGAACTGTTGAAAGATCTGCGCCTTGCGGAGAGGAGGTTTACCGGGGTTCCAAGAATCCGGCGCAGAATGAAAGAGAACGGATCGCCGGATCCGGTGTTCGACTTCGACGAAGGTCGAACCTATTTCCGGGTCACGCTGCCCGCTCATCCGCAATACCGGCTCCTGCATGCGATTCGGGAGGCCGCTCATCTGTGGGCGGTTGGTGAACGGTCGCATGCGATCGAACGGCTTCTCGAAGCCTTTCGCCGTGAGCCCGCGTCCGCAAGTCTGGCCAGCCAGCTTATCCAATACTACGCGTCCAGCGGTGATTTGCAGGATGCGCAGGTAACATTTGATCAATACCACGCCAATCCTTTGCGCGAAGAAAGCGCCCGACCATATCTACGGTATGCCGACGCTCTGCTGGCGGAAGGGAAGATGGAAGAGGCTAAGCGGGTTCTGAGCGAAATCCCATCCACGAGCATGCCGGAAGATCTGCTCGAGTCAGCAATCCTGGCCAAGAGAGCAGGGGATTATCGGAATGCCCATCAGGTCTTCGATCGGATTCGCGGACTCATGCACAACGATCCGAAATTCTTGCAGGAATTCGCACAGACAAAAATGCGCATTGCAGGTAGTGTAAAAGGAGACAGGGCCACGAACCGGCGTTTGGTGAAGGAGGCGGAGGAGTTGCTACACCGTGCGCTGCAATTGTCCGAAAGTGAAGTCCGCCGGGGTTGGTGCTGGTTCGATCTTGCACGCGTGCTGGAATGGTTGAAAAAGCCTGTGACGGAGACCGAGGAAGCGTTTCTTCAAGCGAAAACATTCCTTCCCCGTGAAGAAAGGATCGAGAACGCGTACCGGAAGTGGAAATCTCAGCAGACAGCAAGGCGTAGGAAGCCTTGAACCATTACCGGTTCACGGTTTTTTCCAACTGCCGGTTTTGCAGATGATGCCGCGCCTTTTGATGAAGGTGCCGGATCTTGACTCCGGTCAGCGCCACCGCCACGCAGCCGGCCACCAGCAGCGGGACCGTAATCACGAAGAACATCACCCCGGAGAGCCCTTTGGCGACCTGGCGATCCACGCCCAGCATGGTCAGAGCGGCGACCGCAAACGCGTTGAAAACGCCGATGTTTCCCGGTGGGCCGGGGATGATGGTCCCCAGCCGCAGCACCACCAGCACCACCACCGCATGACCGAAGGAAAGACTGAGGCCGTAGCCGCGAATCATCGCATAGATGGGCACGACTTGCAGAGCCAGATAGACCAGGCTGGCGGCCGCTCCCATCAGAAACCACCTCGAGCGGCCCATGGCATGCAATCCTTCCACCAGGTGCCGGATGCCGCTGAGCCAGCGGTAGCGGGCCAGGATGTCTTTGGCTTCATCTTTGCGGTGCACAGCGAACGCCAGCAGCAAAGCGAGCGCGAACAGGAGCGAGGCCAGGATGCCGGCTCCGTATTTCAGGTTCGCATCCAGGCTTACGAACAGGGCCGTCAAAAAAAACCCGACGATCAGCCACACGCCGTCAAGCAACCGCTCGATCATGGCGCTCGACAACGCCACGGCAAACGAAAGGCCGTTCCAGTGAGCCTGAAGATAGCAGCGAATTGCCTCTCCGCTGCGCAGCGGCAGCAGCTCGTTGGCAAACAGCCCGATGTAGATGGCCTGCACCGAGCGCCACAGCGGCACGCCGGCCACCGGGGTCAGCACCAGGTTCCAGCGCCAGGCCTGGCTGACGTACACCAGGATGTCGCAGGTAACGGCCAGCAGAATCCAGCTCCAGTGGATCTTCCTGAGGCGGGGCAGCTCGGCCTGCCAGTCGAAATCGCGGTATACCCAGATCAGACAGCCGATGGAAATCGCGTAAACAATGGCGGGACCCAGCCACCCCGCGATCTTGCGCCGTCCGCCATTTTCACCCATCGCTGCTCTTTTAGGACACCCCGTTTGTTCTCACCCGCGGCCCCGCAAGGGGCTTCTCTTCATCATATAATCGAGTTGTTGCTCACGCATACTCCGCGCGAGCATCTCATCATTCTGAAACCAACAGGACGTCCTCATGAAATCGCTTTCCCGTGTCGCCGTACTGGGCGCCGGAACCATGGGCTCACGAATCGCGGCCCAGTTCGCCAACGCCGGCGTGCCATCGCTGCTTCTGGATATCGTGCTTCCCGGCCAGACGGATCGCAATGCCGCGGCTAAGAAAGGCATCGAAACCGCTTGGAAGCAAAAACCGGCGGGCTTCTATGTCGACAGCGGCGTTTCGCTGATCACACCGGGGAATTTCGAAGACCACCTGGACAAGCTGCGCGATGCCGATTGGATCATCGAAGCCGTTGTCGAGAATCTGGAGCTGAAGCGCTCGCTGTGGAAGCAAGTCGAGAGTCTACGCCGTCCGGGCTCGATCGTCTCGACCAACACCAGCGGGATTCCGCTGTCCAGGATCTCGGAGGGCTTTTCCGGGGAGTTCCGCCGGCACTTTCTTGGGACCCATTTCTTCAACCCGCCGCGCTATCTGCATCTGGTGGAGGTGATCCCGGGGGCGGAGACGGACGCCGCGGTGCTGCAATTCGTCTTTGAGTACTGCGATCGGCGCCTGGGTAAGGGTGTTGTCCCTTGCAAGGATACGCCGAATTTCATCGCCAACCGGCTGGGCAGCTTCTTCGGCTGCACGATCGGGAAAATTACGCTCGAAGACGACTGGAGCATCGAAGAAGTCGACGCCATCACGGGTCCGCTGATCGGGCTGCCCAACAGCGCCAGCTATCGCTTGCTCGATATTGTGGGCATCGATGTCATGTACTTCGTCAACCGCAACCTCTACGAAGCTGTTCCTCACGACCCGTGGCGGGAGCGGTTCAAACCCGCGGACATCCTCGCCCGGCTCGTCGAACGAAAATGGCTGGGCGACAAGACCGGCCAGGGCTTCTTCAAGCGTGTCGGACCCGGCAAGGAAATCCACGCGCTGGACTGGAAGACATTCGAGTATCATCCGGCAAAGAAAATCAGCTTCCCGGCGGTCGAAGCGGCCAGACAAATCGAAGATCTGCCGACTCGCCTGCGGACCTTAGTGGCCGGCAAGGATCGAGCCGGCGCGTTCTTGTGGAAGCTGTTCAGTGACTACATCGTCTATTCGGCCGCCACGGCGGCGGAGATTTCCGACCGCATCGTCGAGATGGACCGCGCCATGCGTTGGGGCTATGCCCATAAACTCGGGCCATTCGAGCTTTGGGACGCGCTCGGCTTCACGGAAACCGCGAGGCGCATCGAAAGCGAAGGCAAGCCGCTGCCCGACGCGGTTCAGAAGATGCTCTCCAGCGGCGCCTCTTCCTTCTATCGTGCGGCGGACAAGGATCGGAAGCCGCGGACGGAGCACTTCTGCCTGGGCAGGAACACGCTCCAGACGCTCGAAGAGACGCCCGGTGTCATCGTCCTTTCCGACCTGAAGCGCGCCCGCGGCGTCGTCCAGTCCAATGGCGGCGCTTCGCTGATCGATCTCGGCGATGGCGTGTTGTGCGTCGAGTTTCACAGCAAGATGAATTCGCTGGGCGAAGATCAGTTCAGCATGATCCAGGCGGGCATCGAAGAGACAGCGCGCAATTTCGAAGCCATGGTGATCGCCAATCAGGGCCAGGATTTCAGCGTGGGCGCCAACCTGATGCTGGTGCTGCTGGCGGCGCAGGAAGGCGAGTGGGACGAGCTGAATGCGGCGATCCACCGCTTCCAGCAGGCGAACATGGCGATCAAGTATGCCCCGAAGCCTGTCGTCGCAGCGCCATTTGGCCGCACCCTGGGCGGCGGCTGCGAGATCAGCCTGCACGCCGCCCGCTGCCAGGCTTCCGCGGAATTGTATATGGGCCTGGTCGAGGTGGGCGTCGGCGTCGTTCCCGGAGGCGGCGGTCTGAAGGAGCTGCTGGTGCGGCTGCGCAATCCACAGAAGGTCTTCGAGCTGGCCGGCCTGGCCAAAGTCTCCACCAGCGCAGAGGATGCCAGGAATCTGGGGCTGCTCAACAAGGCGGACCCGGTCACCATGAACCAGGACCGGCTGATTGCGGATGCCAAAGCGCTGGCTTTGTCGCTGGCTCCGAATTATGCGCCCGGCGCTCCACGCACGGATATCAAGGCAGGCGGAGAGAGCGTCTTTGCAGCGCTCAAGCTCTACGCGTGGTCGATGCGGCAGGGCAACTTCATCAGCGATCACGACGTGCTGATTGCCGAAAAGATCGCCGCGATTCTCTCCGGCGGCCGGCTGACAGGGGAACAAACCGTCAGCGAGCAGTATCTGCTCGATCTCGAGCGCGAGGCGTTCCTGAGCCTCTGCGGAACCCAGAAGACACAGGAGCGCATGCAGTATATGCTAAAAACCGGGAAGCCGCTGAGGAATTAGCGGCGTCGCGACGAAGCAGGAGGCTTTCATGTTTACCGGATGTGGCACCGCTCTGGTGACGCCGTTTACTTCCGACAGCTCGCTGGACGAAACGACTCTGCGCAACCTGATCCGCCGCCAGATCGAAGCGGGCATCAGCTTCCTGGTGCCCTGCGGCACCACCGGCGAGAGCCCCACGCTCGAGCGCGCCGAGCATCTGCGCGTGGTCGAGATCACGCTCGAAGAGGCCAAGGGAATTGTTCCCGTGCTGGCAGGCGCCGGCGGCTACAACACCGGCGAAGTCATCGATCTGGCGCGTGAGCTCGAGACGATGGGCGCCGACGGCATCCTCTCGGTGACGCCGTACTACAACAAGCCGACGCAGGAGGGCATGTATCAGCATTTCAAGGCGATCGCCTCCTCGATCTCGATCCCGATCATCGTGTACAGCGTGCAGGGCCGCACGGGCGTCAACGTCGAGCCCGCCACGCTGAAGCGTCTTTCGGAAATCGACCTCATCATCGGCGTGAAAGAAGCCAGCGGCAGCATCGGGCAGATCGCCCGGGTGGTGCATGACGTTCCGGAGCGCTTTCTGGTGCTGTCCGGCGACGATCCAATCACGCTGCCTATCATGGCGCTTGGCGGCAAAGGCGTCATCAGCGTCGTGTCCAACCAGATCCCGGCCGAGATGACAAGGCTCGCGCAGTTGTGCCTGGCCGGCGACTTCGCCGCCGCTCGCCTGGTGCAGCGAAAGTATCTCCCGCTGATGGAGATCAATTTTGTCGAATCGAACCCAATCCCGGTGAAGGCCGCCATGGCCTTGATGGGACTTCTTGATCCGGTGTGGAGACTGCCGCTGGTGGCGCCATCGCCTGCGAACCTGGCCAGGATCGAGAGTGTTCTTGCCTCCCTGCAACTGCTCGCCGGCAGGAGTGTGCATGCTGCGGACTGAGATCGAAGCGCTGTTCGATAACCCGCCGTCCGCATACACCGAAGATCATTTCCGCCTGTTTGATCGCTTCAAGGAAGAGCTGAACCGCGGCCAGGCGCGCTCGGCGGAGCCCGACGCATCCTCACCCACCGGATGGCGCGTCAACACCTGGGTCAAGAAAGGCATCCTGCTTGGATTCCGCATGGGCGCTGTCGTCGACATGTCCGTGGACCGGACGCGGCAGCCGTTTTTCGACAAAGCGACGTATCCCGTGAAGCGTCTCGAGGCCACCAGCGGCGTGCGCATCGTGCCGGGCGGCTCCAGTATCCGCGACGGCTGCTATATCGGCAAGGGCGTCACCTGCATGCCGCCGATGTACATCAACGCGGGAACCTATGTGGATGACGGCACGATGGTCGATTCAAACGCGCTGGTGGGAAGCTGTGCGCAGGTGGGCAGGAATTGCCACATCTCGGCCGGCGCGCAGATCGGCGGCGTGCTCGAACCAGTTGGCGCCATGCCGGTGATTCTCGAAGACGAAGTGCTGGTGGGCGGCAATTGCGGCGTGTACGAAGGGACCATCGTGAAGCGGCGGGCGGTGTTGGGCACGGGCACGATCCTGAACCGCTCGACGCCGCTGTACGATGTGGTAAACGGGCAGGTCATTACGGCAACCGCGGATCTTCCGCTGGTGGTGCCGGAAGGCGCTGTCGTGGTGGCCGGCGGGCGTGCCATCTCGAGCGGTCCCGGCCGGCAATGGGGGCTTTCGCTCTATACGCCAGTGATCATCAAGTACCGCGACGCGAAGACGGAGGGCAAGGTCCAGTTGGAAGACTTGCTACGCTGATCGGTCTTGCAATCGGGAATTTATGGCCGTCAAGGTAAAAGCGGACAAACGCGCTGAGTTCGATGGCATCGTCAAAAAGATGGTGGCAGCCAACCGTCAACACAAGGGGGTGAATTGGACCGCCTCCGGAACGGTCTACGGCGACCGGCAAACCGTGTACTTCACAGTCTCGCGGCCCGAGCTTTGCCGCGATTGAGTCAGGCATGGACACCTTCATGGCCTCGCTGGCGAAAATGCTCGGTCCCGCCGGCGCACAGAAACTCATGCAGGATCTCGGAAACTGCATGGAGAGTTCGCGGGGTGAATTGCGCCGGCTGCGCCTGGATCTGAGCAGGAACGCGTCCGCGGACGCCGCCGAAAGAATGAAACTATCGGGCAAGTCGCCGTGGCGGCGCACCACCGTCACGCGCGTCAGACCCGGTCGCACAAACGACTACATCGAGGCGATCCGGTCCCTCAACGCGGCCCTAGCCAAGGCGCCCCAGCCGAGCCGTGTGACCACGTACATCTCGCAAGGCGCGGGGGGGCAAGCAGGAACGGTGTTCTATACGACGAGTCTTGCGAGTTCACTAGCCGACCTGGCCCCGCCCACGGGGTCCTTGTCGCAGCTTATGGGCGAACAGGCCTACCAGAACTACACCAAGCGCATCACAGACTCGGTTGTGTTCACCGAGAGCTACATCACTCGGGTGATCCCGGAGCTCAGCCATCCGTCCGAAGAGATGGTTTCGGCCGCGCCTGACGTGTGGAAACCGAAGCCGCCTCCGGGGCGATAAGAGCCTGTCATCTCCGCTTGCAGACGCGCGCGGCTCAGAAAGGGCTTCCGAGCCGCGACCGTCAGCAAGCGGTCCCGAACGGCTGGCAACGTTATTCCGTGACAGGCCCTTAGCCCCGGCTCCTCAGCGCCAACAGCACCCGCGCCGGGATGAACGGAATCTGGCGAAGGCGGGCGCCCGTGGCGTCAAACACAGCGTTGGCAATTGCCGCCGCCACCGTGGTGATCGTGCATTCGCCGGCGCCCATATGCGGCTGGTCCGGCCGGTTCACCAGCACAGTCTCCACGACGGGAAGCGGTTCGCCGAACTGGTAGACGGGGTACGTCCGCCAATGAGTCGAAGTGATCGCCTGCTCATCCCACCTCACCTCCTCCCGGAGGGCGCGGCTCATACCCTGGAGGACGCCGCCTTCCATCTGGTTCCGCAACCCATCCGGGTTCGAGACGGGGCCGGAATCCTGGCTGGCGACCAGCCGCTTCACGACGATCCTTCCGGTCTCCTGGTCGACCTGGACTTCCGCCACCAAGGCGCAATATCCGTTGTCTCCCTCATACAACACACAGGAGATGCCTCGGCCTGTCACGACGCCTGTCCGGGCGTTGCCTGGCTTTGGAGAAGGACGCGAGTCCCAGTCAGCAGCCTTTGCCGCTGCGTTCAAGACGTCGATCAGGCGCGAATCGGTCAGATGACGCCGGCGATATTCCACCGGATCGGCTTTCACGGAAGCCGCTACTTCGTCGATGAAGCTTTCATTGGCAAAGGTGTTCTGAAGCCGGGCTGGAGATCGCAAGGGCCCGGTGAAGAAGGGCGAGGCGATTGAGTGTGTGAGGACGCGCTCACCGCGAATGTTCCCTGTGCCTCCCGATCTTCCGGCGACGACGCCGGCGCCATAGGAGGATGCCGCATTGCCGTTGTTGGCGTAGTTGGCCGGCGGGTTTCCGCGGGCCGGGACCAGCGCCGGCGTGGGGAATCCGACGAGCGCTCCGGTGATGATGTTCCCAGGGGTCGTCGCATTCGGACGGCCGCCCTTGGTGAGCGTCCAGCTCTCGTAATCCCAGGCGATGATCTGTCCCTTATCATCCACGCCCGCGCGTAAGTCAAGGACGTAAGCCGGTCCATAGTTTTCCCCGCCGGACATCTCGTCCCTTCGCGTGAACTGCACTCGGACAGGCTTACCCACGGCCTGCGACAGCAGCGCTGCGTCATACGAAACGGTGTCGGCGCCGTTGATCCCGTAGCAGCCTGATCCTTCGACGAAGATGACGCGCACGTTCTCCCTCGGGATTCCAAGCACCATCGCCGCACTGTCGCGCTGGGGATAAACCCCCTGGGTGGCCGACCAGATCGTCGCCGTTGCACTGGAACCACTGCCCCGGACATCGGCGACAGCACAGGAGGAGGCCAGCGATCCGTGCATCTGATACGGATGCAGATAAGTGGCGCTCACCACGCGGGCTGCCGTTTTCAACATCGAGTCCACATCCTCGGCGAGCACCGTATACGCATCGCGCGTGGGTTGCTTGCGCATCCAGGCGTAAAGCTCCTGTTGGTCCGGCAGCGGGTCGCCCTGAGACCACTTCACCTCCAACGCTTCCGCGGCTTGAATGGCCTGCCATTCCTTGTCGGCCACCACGCCGACAAAATCGTTCTTCACGACGACTTTGACGTTACCCGGAAGACCGCTGACGGAGCCTTCATTGACGCTGATCACCTTGGCGCCCACGGCCGGCGGCCGAACCACCTTGCCGTGCAGCATGCCCGGCACTCGCACATTTTGTACGTACTGATACTCTCCCGTTACCTTGGCTGGAATGTCATAGCGCGGCACCGAAGTTCCGAGGATCGAGTACCGGCTCGGATCCTTCACCACGGCCCTGTTGTTCAAAGTGAGATTGAACGTCTTGGAGCCGATCAACTGACCGTATGTCATCTGCCGCGAAGGATTCGCCGTCACCTTGATCACGCCGTCCTCGACCATGAGCTGGTCCACGGGAACGTTGAGTTGCTGTGAGGCCATCTGGAACAACGCTTCGCGAGCGGTGGCCAATGCCTGGCGCAAACCGGTGGCTCCGAACTCAGCAGGATGAGACTGGCTGCCGGAAGTGACGCCCTGATCGGGAGTGAGGAACGTGTCACAGAAGATGAGCGTGATGCGATCGAGCGGGACGTTGAGCTCCTCGGCGATCAACTGGTATTGCACGGTGCTAAAGCCCTGTCCGAACTCACATTTGCCCGAATAGGCGGTGATGCTCTCATCCCGGGCGATGGCGATCCAGGAATCAACCTGGTTCAGCGCCGTCCCCCGCTGGACCGGACTCTGCGCAGCCAGCTTCCGGGCGCTGCCAGCCATGCTGAAGGTGACAATCAGCGCCCCGGCTCTTTTCAGGAAATTGCGGCGCGAAAACCCGGCGTTCTCCAGGGCAGCAAGCGCATCTGGCGTCATGGCTACCGGGTAATTGGATTTGGTCGAACTTGCCGTCCTCATGCTCTCACCTCCTGTGCATAGCGCGCCAACGCCCGTACCATCCGGACGTGCGTGTGGCAGCGGCAGAGTAATCCGCCGAGCGCCTCCATGATCTGCTGCTCGGTCGCATTCGGGTTTTGATCAATGAACGTCTTTCCGTACAGCATGATCCCGCTGAGGCAATACCCGCATTGGGCGGCCTGCTCCTCGATGAAAGCCTTTTGGATCGGATGCGGCGCCTCGAGCGTGCCGAGCCCTTCGATGGTGGTGATTTCCTGCCCTGCGGCGTCTGACACCGGCGTTACGCAGGAGCGAATCGGTTCGCCATTCAGCAGCACCGTGCACGACCCACACTGCGCCAGGCCACAGCCGAACTTCGGCCCGTTCAACTGAAGGTCATCCATCAACACATACAGCAGTGGTGTGTCAGGGGCGGCATCCACTGAATGGGATCTGCCGTTTACCTTCAAACTAAGTGCAGCCATACGTGGTCTGCCTCCTCTTGAGTAAAGCCAGAGGACGAAACTCCGGTGATCAGTTCTTGGTTCGCGTTTGGTGATCGACCCTCTGAGATGTTGAGATAATCATATGTCTGCCGAGCGCCGGGGACAGGGGGTGATTTTCTGGGGATTCTGGGGACCAGGGGAACTTCGCGCCGGCGAGAGCCGTCTTTGCCTATAGGGGGTAACACGTTTGAAAACGAGCATTCTGTCCGTTCTCCTGTCCGTTCTCATCTCCGCCGTTGTCTGGGCCGGCGACGCTACCGGCAACTGGTCTGGAAGCCTCGAAGCCAAATCGCCGAACGGTGAGACGCGCAACGCTTCGGCCTACCTGGTCCTGAAACAGGAAGGCGAGAAGCTGACTGGCAGCGGCGGTCCCGATGCTCAGCAGCAACATCCCATCCGGAATGGGAAAGTCGACGGCGAGAGGGTGACTTTCGAGATCGAAGCCGAGGGCGGCGTGATGAAGTTCGACTTCAAACTGGACGGGGACGAGTTGAGCGGGCAGGGGGTGATGGAGCGCGATGGGCAGGTACGCTCCGCCGTGTTCAACTTCAAGCGCGTCAAATCCTGATCATTCCGGCCGCGGTCCGACCCGACTCAAGTCGATTGGCTGAAAGCCGAGCTTCAGCGCGGGCGAGTCTTCCCGCAGGCGAAAGTCGAAGGCCCCCGAATTCACAAAAAGCGGATCGGCGATCAGCGAATGCTCGTCCTGGCCCGATGCCTGCCATTCCTGCCACGTCTTGCCTGCCAGCCGAATGGGACCGCCGCGCAGGTCGTAGTAGATGTTTCGGTCCATCCGGAACTGGTCTCCGGTCCAGTTGCTGCCCAGCAGGCGGCCGCGGTCATAAACCACGATATTGCTCTCGAAGCTGAACGACAGGTGCGCCTCGGCGCGTGTCCGCATCAATTGGTAGTCGCGATTGAAGGCAAATACGTTGTTGCGCACAATGTTCTCCATCCCGTAATGCTGATGGAAACCGGCGCTGGCGCAGCGGTACACGACGTTGTTTTCGATGAGCATGTGGCTGGAGCCTTCATCGGGGTAGATCCCCCAGCCGCCATAGGTGAAGGAAGCGATGTCGTGGATCAGGTTGTTTCGAAGGACGGTTCCGGGCTGCATGCCCAGCGTGTAGATGCCGCCCATGTCACTGAGCATCTCGAGGCCGATGTGGTGCAGATGGTTGTACTCGATGAGGTTCTCCTTCGATTGATTGGCGCCGTAACCCCAGGTCCAGCCCGCCGAGATTGCCGTGTAGTAGAGATCGTGGATGTGGTTGTGAGCGACATGATTGCGCGAGGACTGTGCGATGAACACGCCGACCGCCGGCGGGTACACATACCCGAGATGGTGGATGTGATTGTCGGTGACTTCGTTGTCTCGGTTGCGCTCGGCTTCGTTCTGGCGCTGAACGGTTTCGCCCAGGCGAATGCCGCCGGCGCCGATGTCGAAAATCTCGTTGCGCACCATGCGATTGTTGCGGGCGCCTCGGGCGAGCCAGATGGCATAGTTGCCCAGGTGGCGGAACTGGCACTTCTCGATGGTGATGTTTTCCGCGCCGGTGGCCTCGAACGCCGCTCCGACGGCCATGGCCGCCTGGGTATCGGCGTAGCCCTTGGGATCCATGGTCCAGTCCGTGTGCGCGAATTCGAGATTGCGGAAGACGATGTCACGGACGAACTGGCCTGCCTCCGGCCTCCCTTCCAGGCGCACAAGCTGAGGCAGTTGCGGAGCAATGAATTCTTCTTTCCCCATGTCCTCGCCGGCCAGCGGCCAGTAATGAACGGTGTTGCTTGCCTGGTCCAGGCGCCACTCGCCGGCGGCGTCCAGGGCATCGGGAGCATTCTCGATGTAGTAGCGAGCGTCCCGCTCCCGGTTCGACGGACGCGGGTCGCTGCCGAGAACGGCTGTGTGCTCGACCTCATCTACGGCCACGATGGGCATGCGGACGTCGGCCCATGCGAGCAGTGCAATGACTTCCGTGTCCGTGCCGGCCCACTCTTTGCGGATGTCGTCGCCCCGGAATTTGAGGCGGAAGGGCTTGTCTTGAGAACTTGGGCCGTCGATGCGGTAGAAACCGAAGTTGGGTGTGCGGGCGCGCTGGGCGCGGCGGCCCGAAACAAAGAGCTGGCGAAATGGTTTGGTCCCGGCATCGGCTTGCCAGAGCGCCCCCGAGCCCTTTCTCCAGCCGCTGAGGACGCGTCCGCCGCTGATCAAAACCCGCTCACCGGGCGCGGCCTGCCAGACGATGGGCTGGCCGGCGGCGCCGCTGTCTTCCGGCGCCAGCACCAGTGGTTCGCTGAGCAAATAACGGCCGCCGCGGATCTGGACGGTGATCGGACCGCCGGCGCCGGCGCGCTTGATCTGGCGCACGGCGTCGCGGGCGGCGGCAAGTGTGGAGATTGGCCCGTCGGAGGAAACGGTGATGACTTCGGCGGCGACGGGAAACGTGATGAGAAAAGCAAGAAGGCGTCCCACGCCATCATTCTACGCCGGGCGCGTGTTGCCTACTCCAGCGGCAGATCCCCCTGCCCGTTCACTTCTTCGGTCTCCGGAATGACACTGGCGGCGGCCACGCTGTCGCCCTCCTCCATGCGCACCAGCCGCACTCCCTGTGTCGAGCGGCCCGCCTGGCGGATCGCGTTGGATTCGATGCGGATGATCTTGCCGTCCTTCGTGATGATCATCAGGTCGGAGTCTTCCTTCACTGAAAGGATCGCCACCACGCGGCCGATCCTGGGCGTCACTTTCATATTAATGACGCCTTTGGCGCCACGCGCCGTCAGCCGGTAGTCGGCGAGCGGCGTGCGTTTGCCGAAGCCGTTTTCGGAAATCGACAGAATGAGACCTTCCTTCTCGACAATCTCGGCGCCGACGATATAGTCTCCTTCAGCCAGATCCATCGCCCGCACGCCGCGCGCCGGACGGCCCATCGCGCGCACGTCCTCCTCGAAAAAGCGGATCGCTTTGCCCTCGTGCGTGCCAGCGAAGATGTAGTTCTGGCCGGTGGTGATCTTGGCCGCGATCAGCTCATCGCCTTCGTCCAGGGAAATGGCGATGATGCCCTTCGACAGCGGGTTGTCGAATTCGGTCAGCTCGCACTTCTTGATCACGCCCTGCTTGGTCACCATGGCAATGTTGCGATCCGGCACGAAGTCCTTCACCGACAGGAATGCCTTCGGAGCTTCGTCCGGTTGCAGATTCGCCAGGTTGGAGATGTGCTTGCCTTTGCCGGCCGTGCCGGCGTCGGGAAGCTCGTAGATCTTCAGCCAGTACACGCGGCCTTTGTTGGTGAAGATGAGCAGATAACTGTGCGTGGAGGCGATGACGAGATGCTCGACCACATCCTCGGCGCGCGTCCCCATGCCGATGCGTCCTTTCCCTCCGCGGGACTGGCGGCGGTAGGTATCGACCGCGGTGCGCTTCAGGTATCCGCCGCGGGTCACCGTGACGGCGACGTCCTCCATCTGAACCAGGTCCTCGAGCCGGATCTCGCCGGAATCTTCGACGATCTGCGTCCGGCGCTCGTCGCCGAACTCCTTCTGCACCTCCTTCAGCTCTTTCACGATCAGGTTTCGCAGGATGTGGTCCGAGCCCAGAAGCTCGACATATTCAGCGATCTTCTTCTGGATCTCGCCCAGCTCATCGCTGATCTTCTGCTGTTCCATGCCGGTCAGCCGCTGCAACTGAAGCTCGATGATGGCCTGTGCCTGCCGCTCGGTGAAGCCGAACCGGGCCATCAGGCCCTCGCGCGCCTCCTTCGGCGTCTTCGACGCGCGGATCAGTTCGATCACGGCGTCCAGATTCTCGAGCGCGCGCTTGAAGCCAAGCAGGATGTGCTCGCGCTCGCGGGCTTTGCGGAGCAGATAGTCGGTGCGGCGCCGCACCACCTCGACACGATGATTGATGAACCGCTTGATCATGTCGATCATGCCCAGCTCGCGCGGCTGGCCGTTGACGATGCTGAGCATGATCACGCCCATGTTCATCTGCATCTGTGTGTGCTTATAAAGGTTGTTCAGAACCACTTCGGCCTGCTCGCCGCGTTTCAGCTCGATGACGATGCGCATCCCCTGCCGGTCGCTCTCATCGCGAACGTCAGAGATGCCTTCGAGCTTCTTGTCGTTGACCAAGGCGGCGATGTCGGTGATCAGACGCGCCTTGTTCACCTGGTAGGGAATTTCAGTGACGATGATTGCTTCTTTCTCTTTTCCCATCCGTTCGGTGGCCGCCTTGGCTCTCATCTTGATGCTGCCGCGGCCTTTGGTGTAGTAGTCGAGAATGCCTTGCCGGCCGAGAATGAAGCCGCCGGTGGGGAAATCGGGTCCCGGCGCCGCCTCCAGGATCGCCGCCAGCGGCGCGCCCGGCTGCTGGATCAGCAGAATGGTCGCGTTGATGATCTCTGTCAGATTGTGCGGAGGGATGTTGGTGGCCATGCCCACGGCGATGCCGGAGGAGCCGTTGATCAGCAGGTTCGGAACGCGGGTGGGGAGCACTTCCGGCTCCACTTCGCTGTCGTCGTAGTTGGCGCGGAAGTCGACCGTCTCCTTGTCGATGTCCTCGAGCAGCATGGCCGCGATGCGCGGCAGCCGCGCTTCTGTGTACCGCATCGCCGCCGGCGGATCGCCGTCCACGCTGCCGAAGTTTCCCTGCCCGTCCACCAGCGGATAGCGCATCGAGAAGTGCTGCGCCATGCGCACCAGGGAGTCATAGACAGGCGCATCGCCGTGGGGGTGGTATTTCCCCAGGACTTCGCCCACGATCTTGGCGCACTTCCGCGTCGGCCGGTTGAAGTGCAATCCCATCTCGTGCATGCCGTAGAGAATGCGGCGGTGTACGGGCTTCAGGCCGTCCCGCACGTCCGGCAGCGCGCGGCCGACGATCACGCTCATTGCGTAGTCCAGATACGAACGCCGCATTTCGTCTTCAATATTGATGGGGATCAGGTTCTTGGAGCCATCGCCGCCGAGCGGCAATTGGCCGCCGCCGCCCGATGGAGGCGCAGGCGGATTGGTCGGGTTTTCCGGTTGGTCAGCCAATGAAATTCCTTTCAGTCTGCCGGCCCTGGGGGGGCCGAATGGGGGACGTCTAACCTTCTATTTTATTCGATACGATCGTTCTCAGCCAAAACAGGGGAGGGTGGACATCGTACTTGCGGAAATCTTCCTCGGCCGCCAGAGTCGGCAGTTTAATAATCGCCGAATCAAGGACGACGAGAGTAGTAAAGGTTGTCTCCTCCGCTGGCGCGGGTCCCTGCTGGAAGGGAATAGAGCCCGCCGTCTGCAAGCGAATCGATAGTGGCCTGACGTTCGATTGGTTGGACGCTACGGCGCGCGCTGTCACTCATGGATATCCCCGTCCCTCAGTTCAGGCCTGCACCGGCTCCCAGCGTCGAGCCAGTTCGCGGAACGCCTGCTCATTCACGGGCCAGTCATGCAATGTGGCCGGGTCAAAATCCGCTCCATTGGGCCACACCAACGTGTGGACTTCACGATCGATGCGAACGCGGTTAAAGACTTCCAGATCGCGCAGTGGCCCGTACAATTCCCCAGCGAGAATCGGTCTGAAGTCGATCGTCTGCTCCGTGTCGTCGTCGAAACGGACGCGAAGCGTGTAGGCCGTAAGGATCTCAAAGGAGCAAACGCGACAAATCGGATGACTTATAGAACAAACGAACCCGCAACCATCTCGACAGGATCAATGCTGAAGATCCCAACGTCATCCTGATAGTAGGCGTGGAAGTGAGCAACGTGGTGTGGCGAACCCGGCTCAGCAAACATACGAACAATGATCCCAAAGAACCGGCTCAGCTCCGGCACAGCCCCCATTGTACAACGCTACGCATCCGGACCGTCCGGCTAACGACTCGGGCGTTCACCGGCGGGCCGCTTTTGCCCGTCCGCTGCAACGCCTTGTTAACCCGCTGCCTATGGTATGATAACTTATCATACTGAGATCGCCATGCCAAAAACGAAGGTTGCACTGACACTTGAGGCCGATCTCGTGGAGCGCGTCGATGAACTGGTGGCTCAGCAGCGCTTCCGGAATCGGAGCCAAGCCGTCGAGGCGGCGCTCGCCGAGAAACTACAGCGCATAGCCCGAATTCGGCTGGCCGCGGAGAGCGCCAAGCTCGATCCCAAAGAAGAGAAGGCGCTCGCGGAAGAGGGTCTCGCAGGAAGCCTGGAAACGTGGCCCGAATACTGAGAGGCGAGATCCGCTGGGCCGACCTGAACCCGGTGCGCGGCCGGGAGCAGGCCGGCCTGCGCCCGGTGCTGATCTTGAGCCACGACGTCTTCAACGAGCGCTCCGGCACGGTCATCGCCGTCGCTTTGACGAGCCACGAACCTCGGGCCGGCTTTCCGCTCACATTGCAGAGCAACGCGGCGGGCCTGCCGAAGCGATCCTGGATCAAGATCAGCCAGATCCGCACACTATCTGTGGAGCGCATTGGCCGGCGTCTCGGGCTTGCTCCCGTTGAGGAACTCGCGCGGGTAGTCGAGGGGATCAACGAGATCATCGGCTGATTACTTTCGCCAGGCTTCGATTCGGCCGTCGGGCTAACGACCCCGGCGCGGCCCGGTTTTGGCCGCCGCCTGTAACGCACTGTTGGGGACAACGCAATTCGATACAATCGTTCTCAGCCAAAGCAGGGGAGGGTTGACCATGTTCCGGATCTGTGTCGCTCTGCTGGCCACCGCGGGCTTTGCTCAATCTCCGCAAGGAGCCATCACCGGGATTGTGATGGACACGCAGCAAGCTCGCATCCCGGGCGTGGAAATCGTCGCCCGTCAAACCAGCACCAACCTCACCTTCCGCGCTGTCAGCGCGGAGGATGGCGCCTACACCGTTCCGAACCTTCCGGTGGGCGCCTATGAAATCAGCGCATCGAAGGAGGGCTTTAAGACCTTTCGCCGCGGCCCGGTCACGCTCGAAGTCGCCCAGCGGCTGCGCCTGGAAATCACCCTCGATGTCGGAGCCCTCACCGAAACCGTCACCGTCACCGGCGAGGTTTCGCGCGTCCGGACTGAAGAGGCGACTCTCGGCACGGTCGTCGAGCAGCAGCGCATCGAAGAGCTGCCTCTGAACGGCCGCCATGTTTTCAATCTCGTCAAGATCGTAGCGGGCGTTCGTCCCATCAGCCGCGCCACCGACGGCTTCGGCGAGATCACCAATCAGGGCTTCTCACAGATTTCGTTTAACGGGGGGCCCATTTACGGCAACCAGTTCTTCGTCGACGGAGGCATGAACACTGTTCCCGTGCACAACGAGATCTCGGTGGTGCCGATGGTGGACGCCATCCAGGAGTTCAAAGTCGAGACGAATTCGCTCAAGGCTGAATTCGGCCAGACCTCCGGCGGTGTCGTCAACGTCGCCACCAAGGCCGGCACAAACGAATTCCATGGCTCGCTCTACGAATTCCTGCGCAACGACGCACTCGATGCCCGCTACGCCTACTCGACGCAGCGCGATCCGCTCACCGGCCGCATCAAGCCGGTCCTGCGGTACAACCAGTTTGGCGGCACGGCGGGCGGTCCGGTGCTGATTCCCAAGCTCTACAACGGCAAAAACCGCACCTTTTTCTTTGCCGGCTACGAGCAGTGGCGTCACCGCACCTCGACGTTGCGCCGCGCCACCGTTCCCACCGAACTCGAACGCAACGGCGATTTCACGCGCACGCTGGACGGCCGGGGCGCGCTCATCCCGATCTTTGATCCGGCCACCACGCGTGCGAACCCTGCCGGCAGCGGCTTCGTTCGGGACCCGCTTGCGGGCAATCTCGTTCCGCGCAACCGCATGGATGCAGTGTCGCTCAAGGTCCTGGAGTTCATGCCGAAACCGAACGCGACTCCGGAAGACCCGCTGACCAATTCGCTGAATTTCCTCTCTCTGGCCGCAACCCCCGTGAATCAGGGCGTCACCAATCTCCGCGCGGACCATCGCTTCTCGGAGAAGGACAGCTTCTTCTTCCGTTACTCGGTGACTCGCAACACGCGGCAGGGCAGCGGCTGGGGACTGGGGCCGGCGGACCCCGACACATTCGCCCGCCGCGACCAGCGCGACAACCACAACGCCGTCCTCACCGAAACGCACGTCTTCACGCCCACGCTGATCAACGAATTCAAGGCCAATGCAACGCGGCAGGACCTGCCGTTCCTGCATCCGAGTTTCGGGCAGAACTGGCCGGAAAAGCTGGGCCTGCCGAAGATCTTTCCGCAAGACTTGTTCCCAGGCGTCAACATCAGCGGCGAATTGGCCCTGGGCGCTTCGACGTTCGCGGCCGGCCACCGCGCACAGCACACCATCCAGGCCGCTGACAGCGTCAGCCTGGTGAGAGGCAAACACACGCTCAAGGCGGGCCTCGACCAGCGCTGGAACCGCCTGAACTGGGGCCTGTTCCGCAACCTCTCCGGCAATTTCAATTTCTCCGCCGGCCTCACTGGCGATCCGCAACGTCCCGCCGGCACCGGCATCGGAATGGCCACGTTTCTGCTGGGTGAGGTCTCGAGCGGGCAGCAGGAGTTCTCACCATTCTTCTCATTCCACACCTGGTCCACCGGACTCTACCTCCAGGACGATTTCAAAATGACGCGGCGGCTCACACTGAACCTCGGCCTGCGGTATGACCTGGCCAGCACGCCCGCCGAGCGCTGGAATCGCTTCTCGAACTTCGATCCTTTTGTGACCAACTCCGAAACGCGGCTGGCCGGCGTGCTCACTTACGGCGGCGTCACCAGCCCGAGGAACTTCGTCGATCGCGACTACAACAACTTCGGCCCCCGCTTCGGTCTGGCCTATGACCTGACGGGGGACGGCAAGACCGCGCTCCGGGCCGGCTACGGGCTGCTCTATCTGCTGACCGAATCCGGCGACACACAGGGCGATGACTCGAACTCGCTGGGCTTCTCCGCGGTGACGCCGTTTGTGCCGCCCGGCGGCGGTCCGATCAAAGCCTTCCAATTCAGCCAGGGGCCGGCATCGCTGATTGTGCCTCTCGGGCCGCAAGGAGGCCCTTCCGCGTTCCGCGGACAGGGCGTTCGCTATCAGGACCGGCATGCGCCGGCGCCGTACCTTCAGCAATGGAACTTCACTTTGCAGCGCGAGCTGCCGGGCCGGTGGGTGGTCTCCGCCAGCTATGCAGGCAGCAAAGGCAGCAAGCTGTTCGGGGCAAACTACAACCTCAACCAGATCGACCCGGTGCACTACCAGCTCGGCTTGCAGCTTCAGGATCAGGTCCCCAATCCTTTCTTCGGCCAGATCACCACCGGGGCGCTCTCCGGACGAACGATTGCCCGCTCGCAGACGCTGCTCCCGCTGTCCGACTATCTCGGGATCACCACCTATGCCAATCACGGCTCCTCGAGCATCTACCATTCGCTTCAAGTCACCGTCGAGCGCCGCTACTCGAACGGGCTGAGCATGTTGCTCTCCTACACCAACAGCAAGCAGATCAACGATTCGTTCTCATCGGCCGGCAGCAGCGGCGCCATTGGTGAGTTCCGGCTCGGGCGCTTCAACCGGCGGCTCGAGCGCGCCATTGACCAGAACGACGTTTCCGAGCGCGCAGTGATCAGCGGCGTGTACGAGCTTCCGTTCGGCGGGAACCTGCACGGCGTGCCCCGGCATCTTGTTGCCGGCTGGCAGGTGAATGGCATCGCCACGCTCGAGAATGGAATACCGCTTCAGGTGCGCGGCGCCAACAACTTTACCGGCATCAATTTTCCGGATGTCATCCGCGACCCGACTCTGCCGGAACCGGGCGTCACACGCTGGTTCGACACGGATGCGTTCCGCAACCCGGCCGATTTCACCGTTGGCAATGCGCCGCGCTCGCTGCCAAAGACGCGCGGACCCGGGCTGGTGGACATTGCCCTTTCAGCCTTCAGGGATTTCCGAATCACGGAGCGCTTCAAGCTGGAATTCCGCGCGGAAGCGTTCAACGCAATCAATCACGTCAATTACAACAACCCCAGCACGACATTCTCGCCGAACCGGCAAGGGGTGAACACGAACGCGCTGTTCGGGCGGCTGACGAGCGCGCTCGATGCGCGGAGGATTCAGTTGGGGTTGCGGCTGACGTTTTAACCCCAGCCGCCTTCTCATCCGTAGTATGCTGTGGCTCAACGACTCAAGGAGGCCGCAACATGATCGCTCTACTCTCGCTGGCCGCCAGCGCGTTCGCACAGACCACTGCCTTCGTCAACGCCACTGTAATTCCGATGGATCGCGAGCGCGTGCTCAAGAATCACACTGTCGTTGTCCGCGACGGCCGGATCGCGGACGTCGGCCCGTCCTCGAAGATCAAGCTGCCCGCGCACACAACCCGCATCGATGCCAAAGGCAAGTTCCTGATCCCGGGGATCGCGGAGATGCACGCCCACGTGCCTCCCCAGCAGGCCGCTGAGGAGCAGACCAGGAACACGCTCTTGCTCTATGTGTTGAACGGCGTCACCACCGCGCGCGGCATGCTGGGGGCGCCGCATCATCCGCAGCTCCGCGAGCGCGTCGCCAAAGGCGAGATCCTGGGGCCCACTCTCTACATCGCCAGCCCCGCTTTCGGCGGCAGCACGGTGAAGACGCCTGGCGAGGCCCGGCGGCTGGTCCCCCAATACAAACAGGCGGGCTTCGATCTGCTCAAGATCCAGGAGGGACTGTCGCCGGCCGCTTACGATGCCGTTGTCGCGGCGGCCAAAGAGCAGGGCATTCGCTTTGGCGGCCACGTCCCCGACGCGGTCGGTCTCGAACACGCGCTCCGCTCGGGGCAGGGCGCCATCGATCACCTGGATAACTACATCGATGCACTGGAGGCGGACAACTCACCAGTCCGCAGCGCCGACAACGCCACCCGGGCGCGCGAGCTGATCGATCACATCGACGAAAAGAAACTGCCCGCCCTGGTCAAAGCAACTCTCGACGCCAAAGCCTGGGTGGTGCCCACGCTCACCGTCTGGCGCGTCCTCATCTGCGCCGAGAATCTCGAAGAGCTCAAAGCGCGTCCCGAGCTCAAGTATGTCCCCAAAGCAACCATCGACCAATGGGCGGCGCAAATCACCAAGCGTTCTGAGCAGCTCAACAACGCCGATGCCAACCGCCGCCACGCCGCGCTGCGCGACCGGATCCTGCTGGCGCTGTCCAAGGCCGGCGTGGGCGTGCTGCTGGGCTCGGATGCGCCGCAGACCTTTCAGGTGCCCGGCTTCTCGCTGCTGCGTGAGCTCGAATACATGCAGAGAGCCGGCCTGCGCCCCTACGAAGTGCTGGCCGCCGGCACGCACAACCCGGCGATCTATTTCGACGCCGAAAGCGAGTTCGGAACCATTACGGCAGGCCGTCGCGCTGATCTCATCCTGCTCGACGCCAATCCTCTGGAGAACGTCTCGAATGTCCGCCGCCAGGCCGGCGTCATGGCGCGCGGCCGCTGGCTTCCCGCTTCCGAGATCCGGCAGATGATGGCGCGGCTGGAGGCGAAGTAGCTACAGCACGAAATCGGCCACCAGCGGCAGGTGGCTCGACGCCACCAGCGCCAGCCGGCTCGAATGAAAAAAAGCGTCGCGGGCCCGCAGTGTGTGCTCGAAGTAGATGTAGTCCAGATGCAGCAACGGCAGCAGCGCCGGATACCGCTTCCGTACCCAGGTGCAGATTGAAGATGTGCAGACGCCGGCCGTCGACCCGCAGATCCGCTCGCAGAACACTGCGCTCTTCACGCCCGAAATGCGTAATATCCACGTTGCTGGACCGGGCGACCGGAAACCGCGACAACAGCAGGTTGCCGTATGCGCCTCCATGCAGCTTTCTTGCCTCGGCGTGCACGGCATGCATTCCCAAGCCACCGGCCAGATAGCGCGGTATACGTCGCCTTTGGGCGAGCTGACGACCGTTTGAAGCTCGACGTTGCCCGCCGGCTCGATCACCGGATAGTAACGCGGCCCGCTGATCACCTCTCCCGTTGTCTCGAGCCAGTTGAATGCAAACCCCGTCTGCAAGGTCACCACGCCGGGCCCTTCCAGACGCATCTGCAAATCCCGCCATTCACCGGGACGCCGGGCGCGCCCGCGCCAGTGATCCTCGCTGCCCGCGCCTCCCGTAAAAGCGATCCGCCCGTCGATGATGAGAGACTTGCGATGATTGCGGTTGTTCACCCGGTGCAGGTTGTACCAGCGGACGGGATGGAACCACCGCAGTTGGCAGCCGCTCTCGTTCAGGATGCCGGCAATCTCGCGGCCGATCGATGCCGCCCCGACCGCATCCAGCAGCAGCTTGACGCTCACACCCGCTTGCGCTCTGGCGGCAAAAGCCTCCGCGAATCGTTTGCCCACCTCCCCGATGGCGCGGTCCCGGCTGTATCCGGACCTGTGGGCGAGTTCCGCCATGCAGATGCTGGTCCAGGCCCACGGCAGGGGCAACCGGGCACCAGACGATTGGTCGGAGACGATAATCATCGACCGGAACGTGGAGTGGTTCCTCGCCCGGTACTCTGACTACGCACCGGATTCGTTCCTCAGCGCGCTGTCATGGGCGCCGTCCATTGCTGCTGCAATTTGCTGCTGCAAACAAGGTGTTGACATAGTGAGACCATTGTGGTATCGTTCTTGGTGCCAGCCTGTCCGCGTAACAGGCTGGCACGGGAAAACCATCCGAGAAAGGGAAGGATAAGAAACATGTCCATCAGTATGCGGTTGGAAGATTTCTCGTCAGGTGGCGTCGCCCCGGACGGGGACTACAAGATCACAGAAGCATCTGTCGTTATGTGGGACTACAACGGCAAGATGCCCACCGCGATCTGCGCCGTCAAGATCGGCGTGACCTCACTCAACGGGGAAGGCGAGTACGAGCAGTACTACAGCGTAGGTGACGGGTTCGTGCCGGGAAAGTCCGGCAAGGGGATCGAAGCGGACCCCAAAGGGGGCAAGACCAGCCTGAACAAGAGCACGAACTATTTCCTGTGGCTGGACAGCCTCGTCAAGGCAGGCTTTCCGCCAGACAAGCTCGGCACGGAGACGACCGTGTTCGAGGGCATCGAGGCCCGGTTCCACAGCGTTCCGGCGCCGGTACGACCGGGGATGGCGGCGCGGACCAGTCTGGTGCCACAGCAGGGCCCGGAGCGGGAACGGACCATCTTCTTGGTGTCCAATGTCCTGACGCTGCCGTGGGAGGAAGGCGGCCGGCACCCTCGACGGGGACAAGGGCGGCGCACAGGCGCCTCGTCCGCATCATCCGCAGTCGCTCTGCTGCCGCCAGAGACCCTGCTCGAACGCGCCAAGGCAACGGACAGCAGAAAGAAACGACGGAATTTTGGCGGCAGCAGCGCGGAGCAGCAGGAACTGGCGACGGCGTACCTGACCAGTAGAATCCGCACGTCGGCAATGGCGAAGGCACTAGGTCTCAGCCGTGTTGCCTCGATCAACTGGTTTCTTGCCGTGGTCCGAGACATGGTCGCAGACGGGCGCTTGCGTATAGACGATCAGACATTGCAGGTGTGAAAACACGCCAGTTTCTCCACTTGACACCCCGGCGGTACCATGATAGTATCAATCTCGTGGCACTGAATCTTGGCGGTTTCACAGAACCGGAACCCGGCCGAGAAGATGTACTGCTCCATCGTGATCGTGTACGCCGCCCGCCCGATCGCGTCCAGCATCGCAGGATAAAATTCGGCGCCGTTGTTCAGGATCGCCAGCCGGTTGCCGGCGAGGATGGGGACGCCGGTGGCGCCCGCAAGAGTGCTCAGGAACTCCGCCGAGTCGGTGCCGAACTCGAGGTCCAGCCGGCACACAATCGGCTTGAAATGCGGGCGGAACAGAAAGAACAATGCGCTGAGCAGAGCCGCCAGAACGGCTGGAACGTACCACGCCACGGCGAACATCGACGCCGCAACCAGCGCCCACAACGTCGGCGAGCGGATGAACGCCCGCACGCGGTCCCATGCGTCGCGGGCCCGTTCCCGAACCGGCCGGCGGGGACGCGGCGGGCTCAGACGCGAGATGCCGCGGGTTGGGAAGTTGATCTGGCGCCACTGCGGCGGAGGGCGACGGCGCTGGATCTTCGACCGCGTCGCGGGGGTTGCTTCGCTCATGGGACGCTTCCCATCCCAAGTGTACTGCGGTAGACTTGCTCCAACAGCCATGACATCCGCATCCCGTCGCTCCTTCTTC
>JACQDF010000035.1 GCA_016201205.1 Acidobacteriota bacterium | reverse complement strand
TTGCCGTGCGCCGGATCGGCGAACCAGGGCGGCATGCGCTTCAACACTACCGCTTCCTTGATCGCTTTGGCCCAGGGCCGGGCATCCGAGTACGTCAGCAGAGGCATCGGCCCGATTTGGCCCGGACGGTGGCAACCCTGACAGTTCTTCTGCAGGATCGGCGCAACGTCTTTGGCAAAGGCGACATTCTTCGCCGATGGGGAGGTCTTGCTGGCCGCCGCCAGCGTGAAGGGTAAGGTCAGCACCAGGATGTGGGTCCAAACACGCATACCTCCCCATTATACGAAGGTTCTGAGCCAGTGGTTCGCTGTTTTTGCATAGATTTACACCCTAGCGCTGCCCCGAGCGTGCGCTCATGTGGGCCGCCTCGATGACCGACCCCATTCTTGCCTCCATCCACTTCTGGGCGGGTCCACTTCAGCGCGGTCGCTAGGTCCGCAACGACCGTGGGGGGCTGGTTTCCGCCCCTGCGGCCCGGGCCGTTGATACACCCGCATCGAATAGCGGGCCCAATCCCGCCTCGGCTTGGGGTTTGCCTTCTGCTTGAAGCCTTCCGACACTTCCGCGGGCGATGACGAAGACGTCGTCCGATCTCCAATTCCCTGCGGGCTTATGCGAGCACACTTCCGATGGCATCAGCCCGAAGTTCCTGGGGAACTGGTCCGGCGCTCGCCAGGGCATTTGACAAGTGCGGCGGGACTTCGGGTAGAATAGAAGTGATGCTGGCGGAAGTCAGCAGTGCCTCCACGCCTCATGGCGGCGGAGGTGGCTTCTGGTCCCGTGAGCCCATCGATCACGGGCATTCTTACCATCGACATACGGTCCTTCCGCCGCGTTGATATCTCTGAATCAGCTCCGGTGATGCAACATAGGCTGTGGAGAACCTCCAACCCCCGGCTCGGCGCGGCTCCAACCAGACCACGTAGGCCACCGCCCCCGTAAGCACGTCGCAGAGTTGTGCCAGTGGAGTCTCACCGGAATCAATCACTGTCAGATCCGTGATCCAGGCCTTGCCTCGCGTCTTTCTCTCCAGCACGGTCCGCAGCGTCTTGTACCGGTCCGCGCCCCTGTTCTGCTTGAAGTCAAGCAGGATCAGATACTCATTTCCGGGCTCGAGCCATTGGACGAGCAACTCATAGTAGAACTTGTAGAATCCCAGTTCGCGGTCGCCACCGTGGAAGCGGCCTGGATTAAACTTGGAGTGGTCCACGACTATGACACGGAACCGCAGGTCCTGTTCTCTGAAGAAGAAGTCGACGACTCTCTTGTAGGCCTCCAACCGCGCGGCGCTCACCTTGCTCCATTTGAGTTCGGCGCCAAGGCCCACTTCGCGAAACAGACCCCGCAACGATTTGGTAGTCTCCATCTTTCGGGGGCGCGGTACCCAAAGGCTGCCGATGGCCATGAAACGTGACTCGGCGCCACCGTCGTGCCGGCTTTCGTCACAATAGACAACCTACTGCATCAGAAACCCGGGTCCTTTCTTCCACGCCAGCACGCCTTCAGCCCAGCGCCGTTCGTTCGTGCCGCTTGGGTCGAGGACGCAGAGCGCTCGTGGCAATCGCCAGAACTGCGATCGTTACTACTCCCTCGACCGAAGCGCATCGCTCCGGGAAGAGCTGGACGGCTGGACGCTCCAAGGCAGTCAAACCAGGAGACCTCCTGATCGACTGCAGCAGGCCATGATCCTGTTTGCCGCTGGCCCAGCGCGAGCAGGTGGTCGTTTGTGCGTCCGCCGGTAATCGCGCGGCTTCGCCCTTGATCTCGACCAGTCCCGCCGATCCTGCTAAAGAATCCGATGCTCCACGGTCGGCATCAATCGGTTATTGTGTCAGAAAACCGGACCGCGGATGCAAGCCGCCGCCGTGGATTGCGGAGCCCCGGCGCCGCCCATTTCTTGCGACACTGGTACGGGTATGCGCATCACCGCCATCGAGACCCTCCACCTGGCACGCGGCATCACCGTGCATGCCGGCCCGGTCCAGTGGCTGTGGGTGCGCATCCACACCGATTCGGG
>JACQDF010000285.1 GCA_016201205.1 Acidobacteriota bacterium | reverse complement strand
TCCACGGCATAAACCAGCTTGGCGTGATGCGCGAAGCGCCGCGTGAAGTAGCCTGAGCCGGCGCCGATGTCCGCAATCACCTCGTCGGAGCGCAGATTCAAAGCTGTGATCACTTCGTGCGGCTTCTGCCAGGCGTCGCGGGCGGGATCTTCCAGGATCCTGGCATACTCGTCGGCGTTCGGTGGCGGGTGGTGCTGGTGCTCCGCCTGCGGGGCGAAGAAAGACAAGAGCGTAAGCAGGATTGTCATGAGGCTACTCCAAATAGGTCGATCCGGTCGATGACGCCAACCACCGCCATGTCGATCGGCGATAGCGGGCGGCCGACGCTGGTCATGGCGCTGAAGCCTTCCGTGGCCATCAGCACCCGGTCGCCGATGCCGGCGTCGACTGAATCCAAAGCGACGACGGCGTCGCCGCGGTCTGAGCCGTCGAGATTCAACGGCTGCACCAGCAACACCTTTTGCCCTTCATGGCTCGCGTGTTTCTGGGTGGCGACCACTTCGCCGATGACGCGTGCGATCAGCATGGGGAGGTCTCTTCCCGTCTGGCGGCGCGGTTGACATGCAACTCGTCGATGATGGCGACGATGGTCGTGTCGGTGGGGACTTCCTTCGGCAGGAAGGGAAAGCTGGACTCGCGTCCGCGGCAGCAGTAGACCAGCTCACCCGCTCCAGCGCCGACGCAATCGGCGACGACCATGCGCTTTCCGGTCTCCTTCAGCTCCGGTGTAACCGGCTGGATGAGCAGCAGGCGGTGGCCTTCCAGGGTCTCGTTCTTCATCGTCGACCACACTTTGCCAATGACGCGCGCGAGAAACATGGGTTAGCTCTTTTTTATACTCTTGGGCGGCGGCTCGTCGAGGGAAACAGTGTCGACAATGCCGACGATGGCGGTGTCGACCGGCCGGTCCTTGCAGCCTTCGGCCATGCGGGCGGAGCTGCCGGAGACGGCGAGGACCGTTTCGCGGGCGCCGGCGCCCACCGTGTCCACGGCGACCACGTAGCCGGCTTCATCCCTGCCCTCCGGCGAGACAGGCTTCAGGATGAGCAGCTTCTTGCCCTCCAGGCGCGGATCTTTGCGCGTGGCGACGACAGTGCCCACGACTCGGGCGAGGATCATAGACGGCGATCAGCTCTTGTTGCTCTTGCCGATCGGCAGCACATCCTCGAGGCTGGGGTGAGGACGCGGGATGACATGAACGGAGATCAGCTCGCCGACGCGGCGGGCGGCGGCCGCGCCGGCGTCGGTGGCGGCGCGCACGGCGGCCACGTCACCGCGGACCAGTGCCGTCACGTAGCCTGACCCGATCTTTTCCCAGCCGACCAGCGTGACCTTGGCGGCTTTCACCATCGCGTCGGAGGCCTCAATCATGGCCACCAGACCGCGGGTTTCGATCATTCCGAGTGCTTCACCCATTCAACCTCCAGCGAATTCTTCATGATTCCGTTTGCGCCGCCTGTTGTCAAGCGACGCCGCGCGTGCGAAGCGCTTCATCCACCAGCGCGATCAGTTCCTCGCGCGTAACGTAAAATCTTTCCGCGGCGCCGGATTCATCCTCGGCGACCACCGGGCAGCCCGGCTCGGGGCCAGTGCGCGCCCGGATGCCGTAACGCGTCCGCGAATCGAACAGCTTGTCCACTTCCGTTTTGGGCAGCACCGTCGCCCCGCCGAGCATCTCGGCGACGAACGCGATGCGAGCGTAATGCTCGACGGTCTCCATGCGGAAATAGGCCTGAAACACCTCGTCGCCATAAGAAACCGCCCCATGATTGGCCAGCAGGAGCGCGTTGTATTTCGGGATGTAGGGCAGCATCGGCTCAGTCAGCTCCGGCGTGCCGGGCAAGCCATAGGCTGCCAAGGGCACGCACCCGAGGCCGATGATCACTTCGGGCAACAGCGCCTCGTTCAGCGGCCGGCCGGCGGTGGCGAATCCGGTGGCCACCGGCGGGTGCGCATGCACCACGGCGCGCACATCGGGGCGCATCTTATAAATCGTGAGGTGCATCAGGATCTCCGAGGTGCGCTCCTTGCGGCCGTGCAGCTTGCTGCCTTCCAGGTCGCAGATGATCAGGTCGTCGGGATGCATCATGCCCTTGCTGACGCCGGTAGGCGTGCAGAGGACGCGCCCTTCGTCCAGGCGGATGCTGATGTTGCCGTCGTTGGCGGCCACCCAGCCTTTCTGGAATACGAGACGGCCGACTTCAATGATGTCCTGGCGCAACTCGCGCTCGGTTTTCGGCATCTGAATTCTCGATTGTATCAGACGACTGTAAGCCCTGAGCGCGCGCAGCCCGCTAGAATGAACAGAAGTGACTCGGAAGCGAATGTGTCCGAATTGCCGGGCGTTTGTCGAGCCCGGCGCACGTGCCTGCCCCTACTGTGAGGTCGAGCTCGGCCCGCGAGCCGTCGACATCCGGAACCCGGGCGACATTCTCGGAGGGCTGATCCCTCACGCGCGGTTTACCACCACCATGATCCTGCTGGTAAACACCGCTCTGTTCATCGCGACCGTGCTGGTGAGCATGCAGAAAGGGGCCGATGGGGCGGTGTTCGACCTGGATAACCGGACGCTGTTCAACTTCGGCGCCAAGTGGCGGCAGGCCATCTTCCTGGGGCAGTGGTGGCGGCTGGTGACGGCGGGCTTTCTGCACGGCGGGCTGATGCACATTCTGATGAACTCCTGGGCGCTGATGGATCTGGGGGCGCAGGTGGAGGAGGTGTACGGATCAGCGCGGCTGCTGATCTTTTACTTTGTGGCGACGGTGTTCGGGTTTCTGGCGAGCACGTACTGGAGCGCTGCGCTGAGCGTGGGCGCCTCGGCGGGCATTTTCGGATTGATCGGGGCGATGATTGCGATCGGGGTGCGGCACAACACCGCGCTGGGGAGCGCGATCCGCGGGATGTACATCCGCTGGGCGATCTACGGGCTTTTGTTCGGGCTGCTGCCGGGGCTGGCGATCGACAATGCGGCCCACATCGGGGGGTTGCTGGCCGGGTTCGTGGTGGCGTTTGTGGCCAGAGAGCCTGGATTACCCACCAGCAAGATCGAGAAGTTCTGGCGCGCCATGGCGGGCGTGTGCCTGGCGGTGACGGGCTTGTGTTTCGCTCTGATGGCGCGCTGGATGATGGCGGCGTCCTCGTAGCGGCCAGCGTCCAGCCGTCCGCGATCAGCTTTCTGCCGCCACGGCTGGCATAATGAAGGCGGGGGGATTCTGTGAGCACTGTCCTGGAGAACTCATCCGCGCTGGAAAAGGAGTTCAATCCATGGCTGGCCGCCGAGGCCCGCTTCCATGAAGCCGCCGAGCGGCTCGGCCTGGACGACGGGATACGCAAAGTGCTGCGGTCGCCGGCGCGCGAGATCACGGTGAGCATTCCGGTGATGCTGGATGACGGCCGCCTGGAAGTGTTCACCGGCTACCGCGTGCAGCATTCCATCGCGCGCGGGCCGGCCAAGGGCGGCATCCGCTTCGCCCCTGACGTGACCCTCGATGAAGTGCGCGCGCTGGCTTCCTGGATGACGTGGAAGTGCGCCGTCGTCAACATCCCCTTCGGCGGAGGCAAGGGCGGCGTCATCTGCGATCCGACCGTGCTGAGCCAGGCCGAACTCGAGCGCATCACCCGCCGCTACACCGCCGAGATCATCCAGTTCATCGGACCCGAGATCGACGTGCCGGCGCCGGACATGAACACCAACGAGCAGACGATGGCGTGGATCATGGACACGTTCTCGATGCATCACCGGCAGACGGTCACCGCGGTGGTGACGGGCAAGCCGGTCGAGATGGGCGGGTCGCGCGGGCGTACGGAGGCGACCGGGCGCGGCTGCCTGATCGTGGCGTTGCAGGCGCTGAAGCGCTTCGGCATCGAGCCGTCGCAGGCGCGCGTGGTGATCCAGGGCTTCGGCAACGTCGGCGGCATGGCCGCCCGGCTGATGGCGCGCACAGGATTCAAGATCATTTCGATTATCGAGTACGACGGCGCCGTCTACAATCCGCACGGGCTTGATATCAACACGCTGATGAAACATCGCAAGGAAACCGGCTCGATCCTCGATTTCCCCGAAGCAGAAAACATCGACCGCGACGAGGCTCTGTTCCTGGAATGCGAAGTGCTGACGCCCGCCGCCAGGGAGAACGTGATCCATTCGCAGAACGCGGATCGCATCCGGACGAGAATCCTGTGCGAAGGCGCCAACGGGCCGACCACGGCGGCCGCCGACGAAATCCTGGCCGAGCGCAAGATCTTCGTCATCCCCGACATCCTCGCCAACGCGGGCGGCGTCACCGTATCCTATTTTGAATGGGTGCAGGACCGGCAGGGCTTCTTCTGGAACGAGCAGCTTGTGAACGGACGCCTGGAGGAGATTATGGTGAACAGCTTCAAGGACGTCACCGGCTATGGCGAGAAACACAAGGTGAACAATCGCATCGCCGCCTACATGCTGGCGCTCGACCGGGTCGCGTTTGCGATCAAGCTGCGCGGCATCTACGCTTGAAATTGCGCCATGAGCGGTGAACCGACGACGCCGCTCATGCGGCAGTACCACTCGCTGAAGCAGCAGGCGCCCGGCGCGCTGCTGATGTTCCGCCTGGGCGACTTCTACGAGCTGTTCTACGAGGACGCGGTGGTGGCGGCGCGCGAGCTCGAAATCACGCTCACCAGCCGCAACAAGGAAAAGGGCCAGCCCATTCCGATGTGCGGCGTGCCGTATCATGCGGCTGAGTCCTACCTGGCGAAGCTGATCCAGAAAGGCTACCGGGTAGCGATCTGCGAACAGATGGAGGACCCGCGCTTTGCCGGCAAGCTGGTGAAGCGGGAGATCATCCGCGTGGTCACGCCCGGCACGGCCACCGGGTCCGGAGTGCTGCGCTCGAAGGAGAACAATTATCTTGCGGCGCTGGTCGTGAAGGCCGATCAGGCCGGGCTGGCGTATGTGGACGTGTCGACCGGAGAATTCCGGACGACGGAGCTGGCGGCGCGCGAAGTGGCCGGCGCGCTCGAGGGGCTGAATCCACGGGAGATTCTGTATCCCGATGCGGCCCAGGCGCCTGCCGGGAAGGCTTGCACCACACCCGTGGAAGCATGGGTGTTCGGCGCCGACCATGCGGAGCGCTCGCTCAAGGAGCATTTCCGGCTGCTGACGCTGGATGGCTGCGGGCTGAGCGGGCATTGGCTGGCCATCAGCGCGGCCGGCGCAATCCTGCACTACGCACGCGAGACGCAGAAGGCGGCGCTCGATCATCTCGAGCAGCCGGCGTGGTACGACCGCACGGATGCGCTGATTCTCGACGCGGCGACGGTACGCAACCTCGAGCTGCTCGAGCCATTGCTTGCCGACGGGATGAAGGAAGGCACGCTGATTCACGTCCTCGATCAGACGCTGACGGGCATGGGAGCGCGGCTGCTGCGGCGCAGATTGCTTCGCCCGGCGCTCGATCAGGCGGAAATCGAGGCACGCCTGGACGCCGTCCAGGCGCTGCTCCAATCGAGCATTCAGCGAGGCGAGATCCGCCGTGTGCTGGGCGGCATTCTCGATCTCGAGCGGCTGCTCTCGAAGGTAACGCTCGGGACAGCGAACCCGCGGGAGGTGCGGGCGCTCGGCCTTTCGCTGGCGCGCATTCCGGCGTTGAAAGCGGCCTGCTCGGGGTTCAGCGGGCGGCTTGCGGAACTGCACCTGGCGATGGAGGAAGTGCCCGAGGTGCGCGATGCGATTCTTGGAACGCTGGCCGACGATCCGCCGGTGAATCCGGCGGATGGCGGCGTGATCCGCGATGGCTGCCATGCCGCGCTCGATGAGCTTCGCGACCTCTCGCGCAACAGCAAGCAGTACATCGCGCAGATCGAGCAGCGCGAGCGCGTCCGGACGGGCATCGGGTCGCTGAAGGTGCGCTTCAACAACATTTTCGGCTACTACATCGAGATCTCGAAGGCGAACCTGCACCTGGCCCCGGCCGATTACGAGCGCAAGCAGACGCTGGTGAACGCGGAGCGGTTCACGACACCCGAGCTGAAGGAGCTCGAAGGGAAGATTCTCGAAGCCGAGGAGCGGATGCTGGCGATCGAGAAGGATCTGTTCGCGGAACTGCGGGCGCGGACGGCAGCCCAGGCGGCGCGGATCCGGGCGGCGGCGGCGGCGATCGCGGAAGCAGACGTTTCGGCCGCACTGGCGCAGGCGGCCGCGGCCAGCCGCTACACGCGGCCGCGCTTTTCTCCCGACGGAAAAATGCACGTCGTTGCGGGCCGCCATCCGGTGATCGAGAAGCTGGCCGACCGCGAAGCGGCCCGCTTCATCCCCAACGATGTCTACCTGGACCCGGCGGCGAAGTATATTGCCGTGATCACCGGTCCGAACATGGGCGGCAAATCGACGTATCTGCGGCAGGCGGCGCTGCTGATCGTGATGGCGCAGATGGGCTCCTTCGTGCCGGCTGAATCGGCGCTGCTGCCATTGACCGACCGCGTGTTTACGCGCGTCGGGGCGTCGGATAACCTGGCCCGGGGGCGCTCGACCTTTATGGTCGAGATGACGGAGACGGCGGCCATCCTGAATACGGCGACGGCGGCGAGTTTCATTGTGCTGGACGAGATCGGCCGCGGCACGGCAACCTACGATGGAATGGCGCTGGCCTGGGCCGTGATTGAGCACATTCATGAGAAACTGCACGCCAAGACGTTGTTTGCGACCCATTACCACGAGCTGACGGAGCTGGCCGAGCAGCTTGACGGGGTGACCAACCTGCAAGTGACCGTGAAAGAATCCGGCGATCAGATCATTTTCCTGCGCAAGGTCCAGCCAGGAAGCGCCGATAAAAGTTATGGGATCGAAGTGGCCCGGCTGGCGGCGCTGCCGGCGGCGGTGATCGAGCGGGCGCGCGAGATCCTGGCGCTGCACGAGAAGACGGAGCACGTCATGAGCGGCGAGCTGCTCGAGAAAGGAAAGCAAGGGCCTATGCAGATCCAGCTCTTCGAGCCGGTAAACTATCAGATCGCGGAGCGCATCCGCGGCGTGAACCTCGACCAGTTGCGGCCGATCGAAGCGTTGCAACTGCTGGCCGAGTTGCAGAAGGAGTTAGGCCGCTAGTGCGGCGGCGGTCCTGCTTGCGCAGGAGAGACAGACGATGTTCAAGGTGAATCATTGATCGTCGCAGGCCTCATGAGCGGCACTTCGCTGGATGGCATCGATGTGGCCATCGTGGACATCAGCGGCGAAGGGTGGGAGAAAAAGCTTCGCACGTTGGCGCACGCCAGTTTCCCCTACCCTCCTTCGGTGCGCCGGGCCCTGCTGGCGGTCTCCAACACTGAGACACACACGGCGCAGATCGGCCTGCTTCATTTTCTGCTGCCGGAACTGTACGCCAAGGCGGTACGGAATCTGTGTTCGCGTGCGAGGATCCCGCTCAAGAACCTCGAGCTGGTGGGCTGCCATGGCCAAACTATCCTTCACATCGGAGCGCCGGCGCGTTTCCTGAGGCACCGCGTGCGCTGCACGCTCCAGATCGGGGACGGTAGTGCGCTGGCGGAGCGGCTCGGGGTTCCCGTGGTCAGCGATTTCCGTGCCCGCGATATCGCCGCCGGCGGCCAGGGGGCTCCGCTCGCGCCCTATGTGGATTACCTGCTGCTTCGCGACGCCCGGCTGGGACGGGTGGCGCTCAACATCGGCGGCATCGCCAACATTACCGCGATTCCCGCTGGCGCTCGGCCCGGCAAGGTGATCGCCTTCGATACAGGGCCCGGGAACATGGTGATGGATGCGCTGGTGGCCGAGTACACACGCGGCGCAAGGCGCTATGACCGCGACGGCGCCATCGCGCGACGCGGCAAAAGGAGCCGCTGGCTGCTGCGCATTCTTCTGCGCGACCCCTTCTACCGCCGCCCCCCTCCCAAGAGCGCGGGCCGCGAGGAATTCGGGGGCGAGTTCGCAAACCACCTGGTCAACACGCGGCTGCCGCTCGAAGACTTGATCGCGACCGCCGCAGCGCTTACCGCGTCCACGATCGCGCTCGGCATCCGCCGCGAGGTGATGCCGCGCATGAAAGTCCACGAGGTGGTCGCCAGCGGCGGCGGCGTCCATAACTCCTACGTGATGGAGCTGCTGGCGGAGCAATTGCCCGAAGTCCTGATTCGACGCTCGAGCGATTTTGGAATGGACGTGGACGCCAAGGAGGCGATCGCGTTCGCCGTGCTGGCGCACGAAACGTGGAAGAACCAGCCGGGCAATCTGCCGTCGGCGACAGGCGCCAGACGCCCCGTCATTCTGGGCAAGATCAGCCCCGGACCGGCCCGGCGGGGGCGTTAATTAAATGCGGGGGCGTTAATTAAATTAAGATATAATTCATACGCTCCACCGGCTTACGACAAGCTATGGAACTTGGCTCACTTGGACAATGGACTTCCGCCGTCGGCACGTTCAGTGCAGTTGTGATTGCTCTGTTCAAGGAGGAAATCACCCAGTTGTGGCGACGCCCGCGGCTCGCAGCGCGCGTGCTACTCAAGGAGCCGGACTGTGTTAAGACGCCACTCCACGTTATCCGTCAGTCATGGGCCAGCACGCCCGGGGTCCTCACATTTGAGTGCTACTTCTTTTGAGTGCTACTTCTTTCGCATTTGGGTACACAATGAAAAAGGCAACCAGCGCGCCAAGCGGGTGCAGGTATATGCCGCAAAGCTTTTGAGAAAGCAAGCCGATGGCACATTCCGGCAAGTGGACTCCTTCCAACCAATGAATCTCCGCTGGGCCCACTCCCCTGACTCGGACCCTATAATCTTCGACGACATCAACCCTGGAATGGGCAAGCACTGCGACCTTGGCCACATAGTGGACCCAGCCCATGTAGACGAACTCGGCTACAAGCTTCCTGATTATCCCAATCAGAAGCATCTTTTCCATCTGGACTTGGAAGTCAAACCCGCCACCGGCAGTCACCTCGTGCCGCCTGGTGTCTATCAGCTTGAACTACGCATTGCGGCAGCGAACGCGCGCCCAATAGAGAAGCGCCTGGAGATTACGCTCATAGGCGATTGGAACAGGGATCAAGCGCGCATGTTCTCACAGTGCATTGGGATCAAAGAGCTGAATTGATTTATTGAATTCATACGCCTCTCCTTTTCTTGACCTGGTTGACGTGTGCGCCGGACCGCGATCGGCCCGCTTCCTTGTTTGCTAGAGGAGGTATATATGAGTCCGTCAAATGGCGTTAATTAAATCTCTTTGCCGTTGTACATTCCAGCCACGTACTTTTCGTAGCCGTTGTACATCTGAGTGGGCGCCCGCGCCATCGTCGGAATCATCTTCTCAGTCGCCTGCGACCAGCGCGGATGCGGTTTGGTGGGATTCACATTCGAATAAAAGCCGTATTCGGCTGGCTGCAACTGGTACCAGAAAGTCGGGGGCTGCTTGGCCACAAACTCGATCTTCACGATGGATTTCGGGCTTTTGTAGCCGTATTTCCAGGGCACGATGATGCGCACCGGCGCTCCGTTCTGCTTGGGCAGCGGCTTGCCGTACAAACCGGTGACCATCAGCGTCAGCGGGTTCATGGCCTCGTCCAGCCGAAGCGCTTCGAAATACGGCCACGGGTACCAGGGCGTTTGCACCATTCCGGGCATTTCCTTGGGCTTCTTGGCGCTGAAGAAGCGTACAAACTTTGCTTCCGGCTTCGGCTCCACCGCTTTCACAAGGTTGGCGAAGGGAAAGCCGGTCCATGGCACCGCCATGGCCCAGGCCTCGACACAGCGAAAGCGGTACAGCCGCTCCTCGAGCGGAAACATCCTGATCAGATCGTCCACGTAGAGCGTCTTCGGGTTGTTCACCAGCCCGGTGATTTCGACCTTCCACTCGCTGGTGACGAAGTTGCCGACCTTGTCTTTGACGGCCTGCTTGTCCTGCGGGTCGAATTCGTAGAAATTGTTGTAACCGGTGGCGGCCCACTCCTCGGTGATGGGCCTGTCCAGCGTGAACTCGGGGTTGCGCTTGGCCGGATAGGGTCCCTTGCTTGCATCGGCGGCGAGCAAAGCCTGCTCGAGCCCGAGAAAACCGGCGGCCAGGAGGAGTTGACGGCGATGGAGATAAACGTGTTCCGGCATCGCTTCGTGGTCAGGGATTTCCCAGTCCTCAGGTATCTTGATCAGCATACTTCTCCTCACGAATCAGCCCTCTGACTACTCTATAACTGATATCGTGTCTCCATGAAACGCGTTTCGCTTCTCGGGTCAATCGCTGTCGTCTCCCTGTTCGCCCAGGTCGACACCGGCGCAATTTCGGGCGTAGTCACCGACGCTACCGGCGCCATCGTTCCGAACGCCAAGGTCACCGTCACCGGTGTCGAGACCGGCGTTCAAACGCCTCTGGTCACCAACTCCGCCGGCTTCTATTCCGCGCCGGCACTCAAGTCCGGCAAATACAGCGTCACGGTTGTGGCGCAGGGATTCCGCACCGCCACCCGCACGGGCATCGAGATCCGCGTTCAGGAGCGCCTGGATATCGACTTCCGGCTCGAAGTGGGCGCCGCCACCGCGGAAATCACCATCACCGCCGCCGCGCCGCTGCTCGAATCGGAGACCTCCTCGCTTGGCCAGGTGGTCGAGGAACGCTCCATCAACGACCTGCCCCTCAACGGCAGGGACTTCATCCAGCTCGCCACGCTCGGCGCGGGCACGCTGCCGTCGAACCGCACCGCCGAGCGCGGCAACTTCATCGCCAACGGCGCCCGCGCAGTCCAGAACAGCTATCTGCTGGACGGCGTCGAGAACAAGAACCGCATCCTCGGCTTCGACAAGAGCCTGGCGCAGATCATCACGCCGGTGCCGGGCTCCATCCAGGAGTTCAAGGTGCAGACCAGCACGTTTTCGGCCGAGTTCGGCCAATCCGCCGGTGGTGTCGTGAACGTGACGATGAAGTCGGGCACGAACTCGCTGCACGGCAGCCTGTTCAATTTTCTGCGCAACTCGAAGATGGATGCCCGGCCGTACTTCCAGCCCTCCAGCGGCCGGCGTCCCGCCTTCATCCAGAACCAGTTCGGCGCGACCTTCGGCGGGCCGGTCAGGAAGAACCGCACGTTCTTTTTCGGAAGCTGGCAGAGCTCGCGCGAAGTGAACGCCGCGCCGCAGATCGCCTCGGTGCCGGTAGAGCCGGTTCGCGGGGGAAACTTCGGCGCCACCCGCCTGTTTGATCCCGCCGCCACCCGCGCGAATCCCGCCGGCAGCGGCTTCGTGCGCGACCCGTTCCCGAACAATATTGTTCCCACCAACCGCTGGGATCCGGTCGCGGTGAAACTTGTGGCGCTCTTCCCGCAGCCGAATCTTCCCGGCACGGTGCGCAATTTCTCTTACAACCCCAAGGAGCGCATCGAAAACAACCAGTTCAACGTGCGCGTCGACCATAAGTTCAGCGACCGCGACAGCATGTTCGGACGCGTCTCCTGGGGTGGGAATCACAACACGCTGCCCACCACGCTGCCCGAACCGGCGAACAACTTCAGCCTCTCCGAGCCGACCAACCAGTCGGTGGCGATCAGCGAAACGCACACCCTGTCTCCGGCGATGTTTAACGAATTCCGGTTCGGCTATGTCCGCACGCGGCAGCAGCAGCAGATCTCGGCGCCGCGGCAGTTCGACGAGTATGGCATTAAGGGCGCGTTCAACGATCCGTACATCCGCGGGCTGCCGCAGTTCAGCGTGCAGGGGCTGACCGCTCTCGGCACGACCGGCCCCGGCGATCTTCCGATCGAGGCGACCGGCAGCGGCAACCTTCCGGTGGACAAGATCGGCAAGGTGCAGCAGTTCATCGACAACATATCGTGGATCCGCAGCCGGCACAGCCTCAAGTCCGGTGTGGACGTCCAGAAGGTCAACATGTACGGCTACGCCACGAACTCCGCGCGTCCGAGCTTCAACTACAACGGCGTCTACACGCAGAATCCGCAGGCGCGCGCCGGTACGGGCCACGCCTACGCTGACTTCCTCCTCGGCCAGACCAATAGCGCCGCCGTCGCCACGCCGACCATCAACGAAATCCGCCAGCGCATCTTCCAGGGCTACATTCAGGATGACTGGAAGGTCTCGCAGCGGTTGACGCTCAATTTCGGCGTGCGCTACGAGTTAGCGCGGCCGTGGCTCGATCTCAATGACAAGTACTCCAATTTCGTACTCGATGCCGGCCCCTTCTACGGGACGTTCCTGGAGGCGAAGGATGCCGGCAAGAGGGGGCTCGGCCGGTCGCTGGTTCATACCGACTACAACAACTTCGCGCCGCGTTTCGGCCTGGCCTATCAGGCGGCAAAAAAGACGGTGGCTCGCGCAGCCTTCGGCGTGTTCTACGGGCGTGACGAAAACATCGGCGTCGGCAGGCGTCTGACGAACAATCCGCCGCAATTCATCCAGCGGACGTTCACCAGCGATCAGCTTACACCGAACATCGTGACCTCGATCGGCTTCCCGGCCGACGCACTGGACCTGAAATTCCTGGTCAACCCGGTGGCCAACTCCTTCCCCGAGGATTCGCCATTGCCCTACGTATTGCAGTGGAACCTGAACGTGCAACAGGAACTTCCAGGCCAATTCCTGTTCCAACTCGGCTACACGGGCTCGGGCGCGCACAAGCTCTACTACCCGCTCAACATGAACCAGCCACCCCCGGGGACCGGCAACGTGGACGCCCGGCGACCGATCCGCGGCGTCGGCAACGTGTTCTCCTACGCGCCGCTGTTCAACTCGACCTACCACGCGCTTCTGGCGAAAGTCGAGCGGCGCTTTTCCGGCGGGTTCAACCTGCTGGCCTCCTACACCTACGGGCACTCGATCGACGGCGGATCGAGCAACAATGACTCGTCCGATCCCGGCCCGCAGGACTCGCGTAATCTCAAGGCCCACCGCGGCAACTCGAACTTCGATATCGCGCATCGCTTCGTGATGAGTGGTGTCCTGGAACTGCCCTTCGGTAAAGGCAAGCCGTATGCTACCTCCGGCGTCATGAACGCGATCGCCGGCGGGTGGCAGTTGAGCGGCATCTGGTCGGCCCAGACGGGTCTGCCATACACCGTCACGCTCAGTTTTGACCCGACCAGTACAGGCACAACCGCCCGGCCGAACCGCATCCGCGATGGCTCGCTGCCAGCCGGCCAGCGCGACCCGGCGCGCTGGTTTGATCTCGACGCCTTCGTCGCTGGGCCGGCGCTCAACTTCGGCAACTCAGGCCGCAACATCCTGCGCGCGCCGGGGCGCCGCAACATCGATCTTGGCGTGGCGCGGACATTCCGGCTGGCGGAACGCTATCACCTGCAATTCCGCGGCGAATTCTTCAACCTGTTCAACACGCCGCAGTTCGGCCTCCCGGCGATGACGATCGGGGCGCCGGGCGCCGGTATCATCGGCACAGTGGTCGTTCCGGAGCGGCAGATCCAGTTGGTTTTGCGGCTGTTCTGGTAGCGCAGGCTATTCGACCGGCAGCAGGACGGTGTTGCTTTCGCGCCCGTTGACCCGCACCCGGACACTGGCCGCGCCGTCGACCACAGCGATCTCCTGCGGCAGGCGGAACCGGACCAGCGCTGTGCCGATCTGGCCGGGCGCACCGCCGGCCCAAAGGACCTCGGCGGGCGTGTCGCCGACCAGGACCTCGATGGGGTCGGCCAGCGGAAAGGCCGGATCGGCAGGCAGCGCAAATCCGTCGGGTACAGACCTCTCATAAGGTCCGAAGCCCGTTCCAAAGAGTGTGACCACTTCGTCGCGCCGGGCGGGCGAGTCAGGCAGAACCTGCCGATTGTCCTCGCGCGAGGCGGCGGCAATCAGCTTGTTATCGATGTTCTTGTGGAACAAACCAGGAGCATTGCGGACCACACGCATGGTGGATAGCACCTCCGGATAGCTGTTCCAGCGGATGCCGACCTGATAGGCGCCTTCCACAAGATCGGAGGGCACCTGAAGATTGATCTGCTGCGGCGAAACAAAGATCAAAGGCAGCAAGCGGTTGCCGATGCGAGCGATCACGCCTCCAATCGTTTGCGACAGCGGATTGGAGGATCCCAATTCATACGCGCCGGCCAGATTGACGCCGTAGATCGAGGCAATTGAGCCAGCCGCCACCATAGGCTCCGGAGTCTCTCCCGCGGCATTCCGCACTCCGGCCTCATCGGCGTAAGGCACGATATCGAAGATGCCGCGCACCGTCCGCGGCACCGTCATGGTGACCAGGCCCGTCTGATAGGACCCCGACAGATCCCCTTCCCAGCGCCGGAACCGGTAGCCGGGCTGCGCCTCTGCTGTAACGGTGACGCTGGTGTTGGCTGCATAGAACCCGTCCCGAGACGAGGGATCGAGGCGGAAGCTTGCGACATTGCCCGGTTCGGCAGCGGTGACCAGGCGGAAGTGGTTCCGGTAGGTGGCCGTGAGCGACGTCTGCGGGTTCGGTCCGAAGACGAATGTGCGCAGGGCTGTGCCGCCATCGGACCAGTTGGTGAATTCGAAGCGGCTGGTGTCGGAAATGGGCACGTTGGCCGGTGCGGCAATCTGGATTTGCGCCCCTTCAGCGCGATCCAGCGTGCAACTGCCGCGGCACTCCTGCCCATCCACCTGAATTGGCAGCCCCGGCGGATTGGTGTTAATGGTGAGCCGGCTTTGCGGCTCATAGATCGCCGTCAAGCGGAACCCGGTCGTCAGGTGTTCCTCGGTGATCGTCACCTCCTGGGTAGCGGAACCACCGTTGGACCAGCCTTTGAACACATGCTTGCGGCCCTTGGAGTCAACCTGCTCGGCGGCGGCGGAAATCGTGTACTTCAGGCCCACGCCCCACACGAAGTTATATGCGGGCCATTGCTCTTTGCCTTCAATCCTCAACTTCAGGCCTTGCGGGCTGGTCAGGAAACTGGTGCGAACGCCACGGACATATTTTGCTGTGATCGTATCGGGGATGTTCGTGTTATCGACCGCATAGACAGAGTCCATGGCCGCGCCGTTGCTCCATCCCGCGAAGACCCAGAGCTTGCCGGCGTCGTCAGGGTCACCCTGCGGGGACACCGCGCCCAGCACGTGCCTGGTGCCTTGCCCCCAATCCATGTCCGCAGGGGTGCGCGTCGGTGTACGGTCGGGAGCCACTTGCAGAAACGGCGGGTCGGTGAGCAGGGTCACGCGCTTGGCGGCGGCGAAGATTGCCTGGAACGTCACCGGGGCGGTGACTTTAAGCCTGTAAGCAAATGCAGTGCTGAAGCTGGCGGGAGGCCCCCAATTGGTAAAGACGAAACCCGGATTGGGAAAGGCCTGCAAGATCAGTTCCGTGTCTGGCGCGACCCACTGCTCGACATCGGTGGTGGAAGTGGTCGAGCCGACCGTCACAGTCCCCGGCGGGCGGCAGGTGCTTGGGTCCGAACCGGAGCATTGATAAAACAGGACGCGCACCAGATACTCGGTGCTAAAAACGCCCTTGATCGAAGTGATCGCCGGCGTGGCCGTGATGCTGAATGTAGTGCTGTTGGTTACATTCAGCGTGCCGGTCGAGTCCGTCCAATTGGTGAACTTGTTCCGTACCCCAGGGAACCAGGACTGTTCCAGCTCGTCCATGATAATCGTATGCTTCGAGCCTTCCGGCCACATGAATGTCTGTACGCTCCGGTACGGGACCCCGTCCACATAGAAGCGCAAACCGGTCGGTTCTGTATAGATCTTCGTTGCCAGCAGCCGCTCCTGGGCAACCGAAGACGCGACTGCCCCAAAGAAGGACAGTGCGAACAGAAAATGCCTGCTCATGGCCCCTTGATCGGCAGGGGGGGAGAGACACTTTAGAGGGTTCGGGGGTACTTTCCCAGTACTCTTGACAGCTTGGATCTATCCAACCGCTCCGTGACCGTCGCGGCTCGGAAGCCCTTGCTGAGCCGCGGCTCGGAAGCGCTTTCTGAACTGCGGCTCGGAAGCGCTTTCTGAGCCGCGCGCGTCAGCAAGCGGTTATTCCGTGACACGCCCTAAGAGGAATCCTGGGGGCCTCCCTCCGCTAAACCCCTTACTCCGGCGAGGATTCCGCTACAAGAACGCCACCGTCTTGGTGCCGGAGATGTCGAACGACTTGCGGCAGCGAGGGTTCTTGCAGGCCACCTTGTCCTGCGCCAGCACCATGTAGCTCTGTAGTTTGAGGAACTTGGCCCGGTCGCGTTCGTCGGCCCTGGGTGGGGGGGCGTTTTTCTTCTTCCGCACAACCCAGGCTAATTCGTAGGTATCCTTCGCCTTGCAGAACAGGCAGACCAGCTCGCAGGGGCGAGTGGCGCGGGACTCCACGAAGAAGTCACGCTCGTCCATTCAATTCCGCCCGCAAATCTCCGGCGTACGGCACATGCCGCCGGGACATTGCGGCATTGGCGCGCGCGCCGGCCCGCCGCTGGCATGCGCGGCAAAGGTGGAGAGCTGTTGCGTCAGATGCTTGGACGCGCAGCTCGGGCAGAAGACTTCGGCTGAGTCGGCCGCCCGCCGCACCAGCTTCTCAAACCCGGTTCCGCAGTCGTTGCATTTGTATTCAAAGATCGGCATTCTACTTTCCTTCCCAATCGAGCAGTGCTAATCCGATTCTATCAATCACCTTGCGGATCTCGGGGGACGGCACGGTATGGTTGTTGGCGAGGATGGAGAACGCCAGCCGGACGCCGCCACCTGTTGTCAGATAACCGGAAAGAGCGTTTGCGGTCGCCAGCGTCCCCGTCTTGGCGTGAATCCCCGTTGCTCCCGGCGATTTGTCGAACCGGGCCGCCAGCGTTCCATCTTCACCCCCCACCGGCAGAAGGCTCTCCCACGCCTCGCTGTCCTTGCGGCCATGCATGTACAGCAGCAGAGCCGTGACCGCAGCCGGGGAGACCAGCGTCCGCCGCGACAGCCCCGAGGCGTCTTCGAAGTGATACGCCTTGGCCGGCACCCCGATCTGGTCCAGAAACTGCGACAGCTCCTTCAATCCCGCCTCGCGCGACGCTTCGCCGCGCCGGACGCGGGCGGCCTCCCGCAGCAGAATCTCGGCGTGCAGATTCTGGCTCACCTTATTGACGACCCGGGCAATCTCGAGCAGCGGCGGTGAGGTCCGCCGGGCCAGCTCGACGCCGCCGCTATGGAATTCTTCAGCCGCGTTCCAGCGATGCAGCGCGGTCACGCCTCCTTGCACCTGAACGCCTCGCCGCGTCAGCGCGTCATACAACGCCAGCGCCGCGTACAGAGCCGGATCATCCACCGCCAGCAGTTGCCGGATGGCGCCCCTTTTCATCCCGATCGTCCCGTAGACGCGAATCTGCCGGGTGCCCGCGGCGCGGTCCAGATGCACCTGGCTTCCGCTATTGGCCACCGTCAGTACGCGATTGTCGATCCACACCGGAGCAAACGGCGGGTTCAAAGACACGATCGCCGGCTCCTGCGGCTCGGCAGCCGGCCGCAGGCTGAGCGTGAACGCATTGTCGTTGAACACCAGCGCGCTTACCGGCGCCCCGTACTCCCAGATGGAATCATCGATCGTCCAGCCTTCCGGATAGGGCGCCCACAAAAACAGCCGGTCATCGCCGATGATGTCGCCGGCGATGATGCGCACGCCTTTGCGAAGCACCTGCTCGGCAAGTTGTTCGATGGGCTCAGCGGGATCCGCGGGCTCGGCGTCTTTTTGATAAGGGTAGGCGCGGCCGGAAAGCGTCGGGTCGCCACCGCCGACCAGCCTCAGGTCTCCCTCGAGGCGTCCCCGCGCATCCGGCGATCCGGCGGCGACGATGGTGGTGTGAAAGCGATGATCCGGGCCGAGCCGCTCGAGGGCCAGCGCTGTCGAAAACAGCTTCGCGTTCGAGGCCGGCGCGAAGTGCTCGCCGGCGTTCTTCTCGTACACAACGGCGCCGGTTCCCAGGCTCACCACCCGGATTCCCCAGCGCGCGCTTTTCGCCGCTTCGCCGGCCAGCAGCAGGTCCATGCGGCGTTTTAGGGTGATCCGGGGGCGCTTGGGCGCGGCGGCCGTCGCGGCGCCTTCCAGCCAAAACGCCGCCAGCAGGAAAACAGCGATCCGCCTTCTTGCCAGGCCCGCCACTTGCCGATCTCCCTTCCGCGCGTGTTCAGGCCGCATCGAGCGCCATCACGAGCTTTGCCTCATCAGCCAGCGAACCGCGTTCTGCTGCAACTTGACGTACTCGGGATTCCATAAGACCGTGAGCAGGTGACCGGGCGAAAGGTAGCAGAGGCGGCCTTTCCCGTAGTCATAAGCCCAGCCTGCTGGCGCTGTCGTGCCAAGCTTTCCAAAGGCCAGCCCGTCTTCGTTCACCGTCTCCAGAAAAATGTGCTTGGGGTCCTTGTCGTACTCCATGTAGTGCTGTTCGTCGGTGACGATGAAATCACGGACTCCCTTGGTGATGGGATGGTTCGGATTCTTCACCCGCACCTTGAAGGTGCGGATGGGCGGGTGGCCGGCGTAGGAAGCCCCCAGCACGTGCCGGAAGTCGGGGTCAGTGAGTCCGACGTGAGTGACATTGTGCAGAAACAGCGCTGCGCCGCCGTTTTCGACGAATTGGCGCACCGCCTTCCCTTGCTCCGGCTTCATCCAGAACTGCGGCTTCGCCTGGGCGGCCGGCACGGGTGGATCCGAGATGAGCTTGGGCCTCCCGGTGGCGACCCAACCGGCATTCGTGCTTTCGTCCGGGTAGCCGTCAGGCCAGATCATGCCGTCACGAAGGATCACCAGCAGCTTGTAGCGGCTCAATGTCTCGGCAGTGAGCATCCTGGTCTCATCGCAGAAGTCGATCGATACACCAAGTTCTTTGGCGATCGTGCGATTCAGGCCGGTGCGAATGTAGTCGGAGTTGTGGTAGCGATCGCCGATCAGAGCAAAGGCGACCGCTGTGGAGGCGGAAAAGCCGGCGCGCGAGACGAGGGCGCCGCCGGCCAGCGCGGTGATAAAGGAGCGTCGGGAAGGTGTCATCGAGCGCGATTGTATCGCATGTCACATGTCACCGGCCGGTTTGAAACTCCGCCGAAAAAACCGGTATATACTGGCTGCATCGAAATCCTTTAGGGGGGCAGCGTCATGCGTCTGATCCTTTTCACGCTTTTCGCGGCTCTGCTGCCGGGGCAGGAATTCCGCGCCACCATCACCGGGCATGTCACTGACCAATCGGGCGCCGCTGTTCCAAACATCGCCGTCCAGGTGAGAAACATCAACACCAATCAGGTGGCTTCCAGCGTTACCGACAACCAGGGCAACTACACCGTCCCCTTCCTGTCGCCGGGCAGCTACAGCATCCTCGTCGAGGCGCCGGGCTTCAAGAAGTACACGCGGGAAGGGCTCACGCTCAACGTCGGCCAGACAGCCGGCATCAACATCCAGCTCGAGCTGGGCCAGGTCACTGAGTCGATCACCGTGATCGCGGAGACGCCACTGCTGGAAACAGCGAAATCCGACCGCGGCCAGGTCATCGACTCACAGCGCGTCCGCGAGTTCCCCCTCAATGCGCGCAATCCCTTCATGCTCGCCATCCTCTCAGCCGGCGTGAACTTCAACGGCAATATCATTTACCAGCGTCCGTTCGACAACGGCGCCATCGCGGACTGGAACATCAACGGGGGCTGGAACCGCAACAACGAATTCCTGCTGGACGGCGCCCCCAACAACGCCCAGGCGGGCGGCAACAATATCGCCTATGTGCCGCCGGTGGACTCGGTCGAGGAGTTTAAGATCCAGACCAACTCCTACGACGCGCAGTACGGAAAAACGTCGGGCGGCATCGTGAACGTCTCTCTCAAAGGAGGCGCCAACAGCTTCCACGGAACGCTCTACGAGTTCGCCCGCCGCAACGCCTGGGATGCCAACAGCTTCCAGAACAACGCCCGCGGCGTCGAGAAAGTAGATCATTTCCTGGATCAGTACGGCGGCGCGATTGGCGGGCCCATCATCCTCCCCAAGATCTACAACGGCAGGAATCGCAGCTTCTTCTTCGTGAATTATGAAGGCTATCGCGAAGGAACCCCCACCCCGCTGAATCTCAGCGTCCCGGCCCCCGAGTTCATCAGCGGGGATTTCACCAGGCTCGTCGACCAGCAAAACCGCCTGATCACCATCTATGATCCCGCTACCGGCCGCGACGTCAGCGGCACCTGGACTCGCGACGCCTTCCCCGGCAATCGCATCCCCGCCAACCGCATTCACCCCGTTGCCAGGAACATCCTCTCTTTCATGCCCAAGCCGAATACCACCACTCCCGGCGCCGCTTTCTATTCCCAGCAGAACCTCTTTCTCCCTGGCGGCGAGAACCTGGATAAAGACGACTTTTACAACCTGGTGGTCAAGATCGACCAGAACTTCGGCCAGCGGCACCACTGTCTTCTTCCGCCATGCCAGCAACGACAGAACGGAAATCCGTCCCACGAACGCTGTTCCAGGCCCCGGCCAGGACGGGCAACTGCCTCTCAAGCGCGTCAACGACGCTTATGTCTTGGACTGGGTGGGCACGCTCCGCCCCACCTTCATCGCCAATCTCCGTGCCTCCTGGAACCGCTATGTCGAGGGCTCACGCGGCGACGGGAATAAAGGCTTCAGCCCAACGCAACTCGGCTTCCCCGCTTCCCTGATCAACCAACTCCCCCTCCCCGACTGGTTCGGCCGTTACGAGTTCAGCCAGTACATTTCTCTCGGCCGTTACTTCAGTTTCAACTACACCAATGGCTTTGCGATCCACCCCACCATCACCTGGATCAACGGCAGCCACACCATCAAGACCGGAGTCGACTACCGCCTCATCGTCTATAACCAGCACCGCCCGGGGAATCCGTTCCGGCTCACCGCCGACCGCGGCTGGACTCAGCGCGAATTCAACCGCGGCGATGCATTGAGCGGCAATTCGATCGCTTCCTTCCTGCTCGGCACACCCAACGGCGGCGGCATCGACTACAATCTCAATCCTTCCACTGTGCAGACCTACGTGGCGCCCTACATCCAGGACGATTGGAAACTGACGCGAAAGCTCACCCTGAACCTCGGCATCCGCATCGACTTTAACACGTCTCCCTTTGAACGCTACGACCGTCTCAACCGGTCCTTTGATCCGGCCATCACCAACCCGGCTGACAAGCTGATCGATCGCACTCAGTTCTCCGGATTCCCCACTGTCAGAGGAAGCCTCCTGTTCGCCGACGTGAATGGCGTGCCCCGGCGCGCGTCCAACCTGGATATCACGACCATCCAGCCTCGCGCCGGCTTCGCCTACCAGCTCAACATGAAGACCGTTCTGCGGGGCGGAATCGGCCGCTACTACTTCAACCCCAACAACGATTACCTGCAATTCAACGGGTTCGATCAATCGACGCCGATCATCACCTCCCTCAATGGGAGCCGGACTCCCATTGCTACCCTGCTCTCGAATCCCTTCCCGGACGGCGTTGGAATCCCGCCAGGCGCATCGCAGGGCGCCCTCACTTTCCTCGGCCGCGGTTTCAGCTTCTTTGACCCGACCTTCAAAGTTCCCTACGTGCACCAGTTCTCCCTCGGCTTCCAGCGCGAGCTGCCCTATTCATCGAGTGTCGACGTGTCCTATGTCGCCAACCGCACCTATAAGCTTGAGACCAACTGGGACTATAACGAGCCGAGCCTTGCTTTCCGCAAGCAGTGTAATCCGCTGGAAGGCGGCAACCCGAACTTCTGCGATGCTCTCCTGCCGAACCCCTTCTACAACCTCGCACCGTGGGCCGGCACCGGGCTTGGCAGCAGCCCCACCACTGGCCGCTTCGGTCTCCAGCGCCCCTTCCCGGGCTTCGGCGGCATTACCCAGCGTGGCCGTAACGATGGCAGGCTCTGGTACAACAGCCTCCAGGTCACCTACCAGTTGCGCGGGCGCGGCGGCCTGAATATCTCGGCCGCCTACACGCTCTCCAAGACCGTCGAGCAGTGGGGCTGGAACGACGCCCCTGCCTACGTCGTCCAACGCGGGCTCTACAATGTCGACCGGCCGCACGTGGTCAAAATGGGCGCCGTCTGGGAGTTGCCATTCGGACGCGGCCGCAAGTTCCTCAATACGACCCACCCGGTCTGGAGCCGCGTCTTTAGCGGCTGGCAGAATACCGCCATTTTCCAGTACAGCTCCGGCCGCCCGTGGGATCTGCCTGGCGGAGTCCAGTACCTGCGGGAGGCGAAGATCGGCAACATCGATTGGTCGTCACCGCAAGTCCGCGGCATTCGGCCGTGCGTGGCTCGCTATAACTCCGACGGCACGATCACGGCGCAGCCGTACTCGGTCAGCTATGGCTGCGGCTCGGATCTTTCCACCTACAACTTCCTTATCCAGCCGCGCTATGCCCCGCGCCAGACCCCCTTGCGCGACGGGCGCCTGCGCCTGCATTCGGTCCCGCAGATGGATCTCTCCATCAACAAGACCACCCGCATCACCGAGCGGTGGAGCGTCCAGTTCCGCGGCGAAGCGTTCAACTTCTTCAACACGTTCTGGTTCCAGGCCGCTCAGTTCAACAACAATCCGGATGACTCCAACTTCGGCAGCATCATCAAAGCCACCGTGGCACAGGGCAGCGCCAACTTCCCGCGCCAGGTGCAGCTTGCTGTGAAGATTATTTTCTGACGCGGCTCAACGCGCACCACGCCGCCCATCCCAACACCGGAAAGGCGGCCGCCAGAGAAAATGCGGCGTCGTAATTGCGCCCGTCGAACAACCGCCCGAACACCGGCATCGCCAAAGCAACCACCGCCGACCACGACCCGGCGCCGAGCCCCGCCAGGAATCCGGCGTGCTCGCTCGAATACGTGTTGGTCGCGTACGCCACGCTCAGAATGACAAAGCCGGCCGCCACAAACATGGCAAAAAACAGCATCGCCATCAGCACGGCAACGAGCTTGGTCGAGGCCGCCAGCGCCAGCGGCAGGCTCAGCAGCGTCAGCGCAAGGAAAAAGCCGTGAAACGCCTTCAACGGCGCGCCAGACCGCAGGCCATTCCGGTCCGCTTGCCAGCCCCAGAAGAAGTACCCCACTTCCCAGCCCAGCGGCGGAATCCACAGCAAGGCGCCGATCGTACGCTGCGGCAAGCCCATCTGCTGCCCCAGGTAGAGCGATGCATTGTACAGCACAAACGCCAGTGGCAGCCCGCCCAGCGCATACGCCGCCATGAAGCTCCACAACCTCGGATCGGTGAAGCTGGGATGCGACAGCGTTCCCTCTCCACGGACCTGGCGACTCCGGATGTCGGCCCGCCTGCTGACAAAGAACCAGCATGCCAGCCACGCGGCCCCAACCAGCCCCGTAAACCAGAATGCGCCACGCCATCCCCACGCTTCCGCAACCGGCGTGATGATGATCGGCGTCATCACGGCGCCAAGCGATCCGCCGCTATAGGCCAGCGCGATGCCTCGCGACCTCCAGGAGGCCGGCAGAGTCTGCATCACGGTCCGCAGCCCTCCCGGAAACGTCGCGCCTTCCCCGAAGCCCAAGGACGCCCTGGCGGCAGCAAAGCTCCAGAATCCGCCGGCAAAGGAATGCGACACCGATGCCAGCGTCCAACAAATCACCGCCGCCGCCATGCCCCTGGCGATTCCCATCCGGTCCAGCCACAGCCCCCACACCGGGTTTCCGATCATGTAAGCGACCGAGAACGCGGAGATGATCCATCCGTACTGTTCCGCGTTCAAACGGGTTTCTTTCAGGATGGACGGCGCCAGCAACGCCAGGGTGTTGCGGTCCACGTAGCTGATCAGCGACACCAGCGTCATCGACAAAGCGGGAATCCAGGCGGACAAGCGGTTCACAAGTGAAATTACACAGTCTAGCTACTGCTTGCACCCAGCACTTGTGGGGTGGGCTTTCAGCCTAAAATCCCGCGTGCGGGCGGTACCCCGGCCGCGCCCTCACCCGGAGTTTCCTGCCCACATCCGAAACGATCTCGACCGCAATCTTGCGGAAGCCCTCGTTCGGATTCGGCGCCGGATAGTAGGTCACCGTGTACGAGTTGCCGAGCGATTCGCGGATCGACTCGAATGCCTCCACCTGCTTCTGCCACGTCTTGGCAAAGTAGACCTGGCCGCCCGTGCGCGAGGAGATACGCCGGAAGACGCTCGCAGAGATCGGGTCTCTGCCGACATCGCTGGTCGAGATCACGTAAATCGGGATTCCCTCGTCTTCGGCCACCGCCCGCACGTCGTCCGGCGCAACCATGCTGGCGTTGTCCGGGCCGTTGGAGAACACAATCACGACTTTGCGTCCAGGCACCTTGGCTGCGTCCCGCAGCGTCAGCAGCAGGGAGTTGTACAATGCCGCGTCATCGCCGGCGACCGCCTTCCTCAACCCCATGATGGCATCGTTGTGATCCTTCACCAGCAACGCCGCCCGCGACAGGTTCCGGCTGAACGTGTACACCGCCACCGAGTCCGCCCGGTCCAGCCCGCGGATGAAATCCGCAATCGCGTCCGAGGCGTACACAAATCCGCGGTACATGTAGTTGCTGGTGTCGAACAGCACGAACACGTTCGTGCCCACAAAGGCGTCCGCTGTCGGCCCCCGGTCGCGCTCTTGCGCATTCACCACCAGCGGCCGGAGCGTGCCGTCTTCCAGCATCTGCACCGGCGTCTTGTTCCCTTCCGCGAACGTGTTCATCTTCTGCACGATGCCGTCTTCCAGGATCCGGAAGTCGGCCGGCTTCAGACCGTTAATGTAGCGTCCCTTGCTGTCGGTCACTGTGAAGCTGAGGACGACCATGTCCACTTTGACACGGAACGTCGGACGCGTAGGTTCTTGCGCGTGCAACCAGGCGCCGCCAGCCGCCAGGCCGGCTACCATCCCACAAAGCCAGTACTTGCGCATGGAAATGACCTATCCTCCCGCACTTTACTCTAAAGCTTTGCCGTTTGCCACACTGCCTCTGCGCGCCCGCCGGGCGTCGTCGCCGACCGCACGCAGACTGCGCAACAGCGCCGGCCAATCTTCCAGATGGGTCGCGAAAATCCGCTCGACCGTCTTCTGCGTCCACTCCGGGATCAGCAGGTTGAGCTGCGCGGGCTGCACCAGCAGTTCATCCGCCAGGGCGGCGTAGTATAGCAAATTCGATTCCCAGCTCTCCGCCATGATACGGCTCGAGTACCCCATAAGGGTGGGGAACGTCCGCAAGTTTAGCAGTTCCGGATGATAGCTGTGGGCCAGCGTCGGCTTCGGCGTTCCAAACGCCCGCGAGATGGCCGCATAACTGATTTTGTCCGGCTGCGCCGCTGCCAGACGCCGGATTTCCTCCGCCAGCGGTCCGCTCACCTGCTTGTCGGGAGCCATCAGGTCGGCCGCCATCAGGAACAGTTCCGACGGCGTCGTTTGCTCGACCGCCGCCTTCAGATTCCCCGAGACAAGCAACTGCTGGATTCGCCGGGTCCTGGCCGGAGGCGCACGGCGTTCGAGCGACTCCATCACTTGCTGCCTGCGCTGCCCATCCACGATCGCTTCCGCCATCAGCGACTCGCCCTGGCGCATGTGGAGTCCCACCCAGTGCATTTGCGACGGCGTCACCGCCCACCAGCGTGGCACTTTCGCCGTCAGAATCATTTGCGGTACCAGGTCGCCCCAAATCAGCGCCTGCTCCCGCGTCGGGATCAGGAAATTCTGCTCCGCTTCCGCCAGCGCGTACGGCAGCCCGGCCAGCGATCCCACCAGCCGCCCGCCGGCGTTCGACGGCCAGCCCGTGCCGAACACCTCGGTCGATTTCCACGTTTGGACCGAGCCCTGAAGCCCCAGAAAGTCGTGGCTGCGAACGAAAACAGGATTGGTCAGCAGAATCTGCGCACCCGGCGGCGCATAATGCGCATAGGTCAGCCCGACCAGTGCATCCCGGAGCATCGGCGCCAGAGCCCCGCGCAGGTCCTTCAGCCGTTCTGCGTCCGCACCCGTCCGCTCGACCAGCGATCGGAAGTTCAGCTTCCGCTGCGACTCGATGTGCCGCTCCGTCCAGTAGCCGAAAGCCATCGAGTTCTTCTCGACTGTCGACATCGCCGCCCGCGGCACCTGGATCTCGGAAATCCGAGCCTGCAACCGGTTCACCAGCGCCGTGTTCAGCTTCTCGCCTTTGCCCATCGCTTCCAGGTGATCCGCCAGGTCAAACAGCAGCTTCAGCGAAGGCAGCCGCTGCGCCTCGAGCAGTTGGATCATATCCTGGACCAGGCGCCGGTGCGCCTCCGGATCCTGCGGATTGGCGGTGCCCGCCAGCAGATCGAGGAGGCGATCCTGCGGGTCCGCGCCGGCCGGCGCATTGGACGCCTTCAGGAGCAACTGGACGCCCGCACGGCCGGCGTCGAACAGCTCCCGATGGCCGCGGATCCTGGTGAACCCGGATAGCAGATTGCTCAACACGCCGTCGGCGTCCGCCTGCGGAATGCCATCCTGCCTTACCAGAATCTGCCACAGGCTGACCAGCGCTTGCAGCCCGCCGGCCGCGTCCGCTCTGAATGCCTGGTCCTTCATCTGCAACGAAGCGCGCGCCAGGTCGAGGTATTGTACGATCGTCTTGTCGGAAATCGCGGGCGCTTCCGCGAAAACCGGGTATTGCGCGCCGAACGCCCGGTAATCGCGCACCAGACGGTCCACCGTCTCCTTTTCGAGCGGCTTTGCCCTGCGCCTGTTGATGTCGCTGATCGCCATGAAGATCTTCAGCGGCTCATTCTCGACCGCCTTGCGGCACAACGCGAACAGCGCCTCCACCAGGTCATCGGGCTCCTTCCACCCCGACGCCATTTTGGTGAGCTTTCCGTCGTACTTTCCATGCGGATGCTGGATGAACAGGTTCTTCCAGACTTCGATGCCCCCCGGAACGTGCGGCTTTCCGTTGCTGTCCAGCCGCAGCCGCGCGGTCAGCAGCATCAGCTCGGTGTTGGACCGGAACACGGGCCGCGCCGGACCCGGGCTGGTGATCCTTCCGCGCAGCGCCAGGTAATACCTTTTCAGCCGCTCGGGCTCGGTCAGATAGTCCTGCACGGGACCGCTGACCCGCGCCAGCGAGTCGAAATAACTTGCCATCCACCCGTCATCCCGCGAGATCAGCTTTTCCAGGAACGCCGCTCCCTGGTCCGGCGGCGCGCCCACGATCTCCGCCCATGTCGCCGCTGAGCGCGCCCCGCCCGGCACAGGGGTCTTCCCGCCGCGGATCTGCATCATCCCGCCAAAGAAATCCAGCACGTGCGCAAACGCCTTGATCCGCTGCACCGGCAGCGCCTTGCGCAGATCTTCGGCGGTCTCCGCGTCCAGTTTCGACAGGCCCAGGTACAGCCGGCACAGCGAAGGGTCTCCCAGAAACGCATCAATGAATTCCCCGCTCTGCTTCTCTCGCGCGGACAGCCAGTAGTCGGCAGTGTAGAGAATCGGAGCCTTCGTCGGAGTGCAGTCATAGTTGAACGGCCGGTTGGTTCGCAGCGCCTGCTCGAGCTCGGCCAGCGGAAAGCCCGAATCAATCGTCAGGAACGCCCGTGACGCGTTCACCGTTTCCAGCACGACTTCACTTCCGCATCCGCCGCGCATGCGGTAGCCGAGGATGCGAAGTAAATCGCCCGTCTGCGAGGATTCGCAGGCCGCAATGGTTACCACTTTGGACTCGCCGGCCAGCTTGGTCAGCTCCCGCGCTTGAGATATGTACTTGACGACGAGCTTCAGGTACTCGGTCTGGTCCAGCGCTTCGCTTGAACTGGCTGCCTGATAACCGTTGGTCACCACATTGCGCGCCAGCGCCGGCATCAGCTCTTCCGGCGACAGATCCGGGCTCAGCGCCGCCATCCGCGCGAACGACCGCAGCGGTCCGGGTATGTCGATGGTCGAGGTGCGCTGCGCGGACGACTCCGCCGGCCTGGCCTCGAGTGTGAGACCGGAGCCTCCGGCCGCGCGATATGCCTCCAGATGCCGTTTCGCGGACGATTCATCTGCCGCCATCAGATCGAGCGCCACCAGCCTGCGGGCCACCGCTGCCCGCCGGGCCCGGTCGGATTCCACCAGCGGCAGCAGCCTCTCATACGCCGCCCGTGCGCCCTGATCCCCGTATCGGTCCAGAAACTCCGCCCACGCGCTTGCGGCCCCGGAGTCGCCAGGGCGATCCTGCACTGCTTTCTCGAGCAATGCCCTTGCTTCTGCCGCGTTTCCGGCGGCTTCCATCTGGCGGACCTGATCCGGCAATCCGCCCCTCTGTGCGAGGCAGACCCCCGCCAGAACCACAAAGAAAAGAACAGCAGCTTTTCTCATCAGGCGACCTCTTTGGCTTTTTACTCTACCACACGGCGCTCAGGTTACGGGCGCGTGCAGCCGGATGGTGAACTCCGCCCCGCCCTCCCCGCGATTACGCGCCGCTACGGCCCCTCCGTTTTGCTCGACGATCGACCGCACGATATGAAGCCCCAGCCCGGAGCTGGCGGGCTTGGTGGAAAAATGCGGATCAAAGATCCGCTCCAGTATCCCCTGCGGGATTCCAGGACCCTCGTCGGCGACGGAAACACAGATGACATCCCCGCAGCGGGCCGCCTCGAGCGTCACCGCTCCGCCTTTCGGCATCGCTTGCGCGGAGTTGAGCAGCAGGTTTACCAGCACGCGCTCCCACGCCACCGGCTTCCCACCCAGGCGCAGCCCATCTTCGATGCGGCTGCGGAAATCGATCTCGGGCCCGTGGCTGGCTTGCAGGAAATCGCGCGCAAACTGCATCGCGGACTCTGCGATCATCGCAAAATCGCAGGCCGCCTCGCTTGCCTGCCGGAAGCCGCTCACCAGCCGCTGCCCGCGATCCACACTTCGCTGGATCGCACCGGCCAGCGGACGCCACCGCTCCTGCTCACCGAGAATGTCGGCCGCGTCCAGGATCGTCTGAAAGACGTTGTTGAGATCATGGATCAGCCCTTCGAGAGTCAGATCCTGCTGCTCACGCTCGGCCATGTTCGTGGAGGCCTTCACCCGGCCAGCGAACGAAGCATAGCGTAAAACTCCGGGAAAGACACGGAGGCGGCGTCCGAATTGTGAACCCCGCAGGGACCATCGGCGGCCAGCGCCGCCACCGAAAAAGCCATCGCGATCCGGTGGTCGCCGAACGAGTCAAGTTCGGCCGCGTGAAAGCGCTGCTGGCCGGCCACTTCGAAGCCGTCTTCGCGAATCGCGATCTCGACGCCCATGCGCTGCAGGTTTTCGGCGACGGTGGCGATGCGATCCGTTTCCTTGACGCGCAATTCCTGTGCGTCTCGCACGAGCAGGCCATCGCGGCTGGCGGCGCCCAGCACCGCCAGCACCGGAAGCTCGTCAATGAGCGCAGCCGTCATTCCCTTCTCGAGCACGCCGCCGCGCCATCCGGAATGCTCGATCAGCACATCGCCAACCAGCTCCCCGTTCACCTGGCCGATATTCAGCAGCCGCAGCTTTGCGCCGCCGGCGGCCAGCAAATCCAGCAGCGCACTGCGTGTCGGGTTCAATCCGACGCCTTCGATGGCGATGCGCGAGCCGGCGATCAGCAGCGCCGCAACCAGGAAGAAGGCGCTCGACGATAGATCTCCCGGCACGGCGAGTTCGCGCGCCTTCAGCTTCGGGAGCCCCTGGAGCGTGATCACGCCGCCGATCGATTCGACTTCAGCTCCGAATTCACGAAGCGCGATCTCGGAATGATCGCGCGTGGGCGTGGGCTCGCGCACCGTGGTTGCTCCCTCGCAGAACAATCCCGCCAGCAGCACGCAGGACTTCACCTGCGCGCTGGCCACCGGCAGTGTGTAGTCGATCGCGTGCAGGCGGCCGCCGTGAATGGCGAGAGGAGGGAATCTGCCGTCGCGCGCCTCGATTCGCGCTCCCATCGCGGTGAGTGGAGCAAGGATGCGCGCCATCGGACGCCGGCTCAGCGATTCATCCCCGGCGATGCGGCTCGGGAACGGCTGCGCGGCCAGGATGCCGCTCAGCATGCGCATGGTGGATCCGGAATTGCCCGCATCCAGAGTTCCCGCGGGCGCTTTCAAACTTTTCAGACCGCCGCCCTGTATGGTGACGGTCGAGCCGTTCTTTTCGATCGGTACGCCCAGCCCGCGCAGGCAGCCGAGCGTCGACTGGCAGTCCGCCCCCGAAGAGTAATTGTGAATCGTCGAAGCGCCTTCGGCCAGCGCCGCGATCATCGCATAACGGTGCGAGATCGACTTGTCCCCCGGAAGCCGGATCGTGCCGTCAAGACGCGAAACGGGATGAATGGTTTCGACCATGCGGGAAACCATTCATTGTAGCGGGCGTCTCTACACAGCCACCAGTTCCGGCACGTAGTTCACGTAGCTGCGCGGCTCGCGATAACGCTGGAACCGGTAGCCGACGCCGAAGATCGTCTCAATGTAGGTGTCCCCAAACGGGAACAGCTTCTTGCGCAGCCGCCGGATGTGCACATCGAGGGTGCGGGTCCGGATGTCCTTGCCGTACCCCCAGATCCGCTCGAGCAGGACCTCTCGGGGCACGATTTCTCCCGCGTTTTCCACAAGCAGCGCCAGCAGCTCGTGCTCTTTCCGCGTCAAGATGATTTCACGCAGGTCGACATAAGCCGACGTGTGTTCGAAATCGAACAGCAGATGCTGGTCTTGGTAATTCTTGCCTTGCTTGCTCGTTCCCGGTTGAAACATGTCGTCTGCCCTTGCTTGGATTGCGCAACTGGATACTACGAGTCAGACGTAAAAGGGTCGCCGGAAGTTTGTAAATCTTTTGTAAAAGGTGTGAACGGACCGCAACTTATTCAATCCTAAAGGCCCATCCCTGTGCGACTTGCCTTTGGCGGGCACCGCAAAGCACAATGAGGCGAGCGTCCAAAGAGGAGGCGTGAATGATCACCAGACGGCACTGGCTTACCGGAACAGCGGCGGCCGCGGCGGCTGCTCAAACGATACAGGGTGCGGCGAGGAACATCGTCGTTGCGTCGTCCAACGGATTGCGCGCTTGCGCGCGTGCAATGGAAATTCTCAAGGGCGGCGGGGACACGCTCGACGCCGTTATCGCCGGCGTCAACATCAACGAGGAAGACCCCGAAGACGACTCGGTCGGCTACGGCGGGTTGCCGAACGAAGAAGGCGTCGTCGAGCTGGACGCCAGCGTCATGCACGGGCCAACGCGCCGCGGTGGTTCGGTCGCCGGGCTGCGCGGCATCAAGACTCCGTCCAAAGTGGCCAGGCTCGTCATGGAGCAGACCGACCACATCATGCTGGTCGGCGAGGGCGCGCTGCGGTTCGCCAAAGCTTACGGATTCCGCGAGGAGAATCTGCTGACCGAGAAATCGCGCCTGGCGTGGCTGGTCTGGAAGCGCAGCTTGCGCGACGCCGGCGGCCACAACAACTGGAGCGACGGACTGGATGCGCCGCCGTCGAAAGCTACAGCGGAATTGAGACGGATGTTTCCCGGTGTGAGCGACGAATTACTCGCCTATGCCTGGGATCGTGCGGTGAATCCGCCTGCCGGCACCATCAATTGCCTGGCACTGAATTCCAAAGGCGAAATTTCCGGGGTTACCACCACCAGCGGCCTGGCATGGAAGATCCCGGGCCGGGTGGGTGATTCGCCGATCCTTGGCGCGGGGCTGTACGTGGATCAGGACGTGGGAGGAGCCGGCTCGACAGGCCGCGGAGAAGAGAATATCCGCGTGGCCGGCGCGCACACCATCGTCGAGAATCTGCGCCATGGCATGACGCCGAAGGAGGCGTGTCTCGATGCGCTGAAGCGCATCGCGCGCAACTACGACAATGACCGTGAGCGTCTGGCCAGGTTCGATATCAGCTTCTATGCGTTGCGCAAGGACGGGGCCTATGCCGGCGCTTCCTTGTGGAGCGGCGCCGCCCGGCGAGGTCAACTCCGCCCGCGCCAGTTTGCCGTGAATGACGGCGACAGGAGCCGTTTGGAGAATTGCGGGTATTTGCTGGAACGCTGACTACTGCTTCTGCGCGACGACGCCCTTCTGCCCGGTCACATCATCCCAGACCTGTGTGTTGCGCTGCGTCTTCCAGTAGCGGTCGCCCCACCAGCCGTCCGCATTCGACATGCCTGCGACGTAGGCGGGCTTGCCGGCTCGCTCTTCCAGCAGCGGCAGCGCCTGAAGCGCCTCGTGGAGGGAAAGCTCGAACACGGTCTGTTGCCGGGTAGCCTTCTCTCCCTGGTACAGGATGGTGACAATGCGCTTTTTCCTCTGAACCTTCGGAATCGTCACCCAAGGATTCGGCTGCTTGTCCGCGACCTCGATGCTCACAATCTTCGAATATGGAGCCGACCACGTCGGCTTGCCGTAGTGGAAGCGCAATTCGCTCGGATCACTCAGGTCGAGTTTGCCGTTGGTGTACTGCGGAATCGCAGCTACCGTGCCGCCGGTGTACTGGCTGTCAAATCCCTCCGTCTTGGCCTTTTCCGTCTTGGCTGCGCCGGACTTCTTGCCGAACGGCCAGGGGGCGGGCATTGCTACAGCCGCTGCCAGGATCAATCCGAAAACGAGTCGTCGGGTCATGGGTCTCCTTTGGATGAAGAAATCGGCCGCTTTGGGATGGAACTTTAGAGACGATGGTTCTACCCGACTAGGTCGATCTTCACATCCGGCCGCTCGAACACGGCCGGCGCCAGCTCAACGCCCAGTCCCGGCCCCGGCGGCAGCGGAATTTCCCCGTTCACTGCTGGCAACGTATTAGAAACAATGCTCTTATACTCCTCCAGGTAGTGCTTGCGCACGGACTCCAGAATGCCGAGGTTGGTCAGGTTGGCCGCCAGATGCGCCGCGGCATAGTGCAGGACCGGCCCGCCGCAATTGTGGGGGCAAACCGGCAGATAACAGGCCTCGGCCATGGCAGCGATCTTCTTGGCTTCCGAAATCCCGCCGCACCAGCAGATGTCCGGCATGATGAACCGGGCGGCGCGATTCTCGAGCAGCTCGCGGAATCCCCAGCGGGTCATCAGCCGCTCGCTGATGCACAGCGGCAGACGCGTGGACATCGCCAGTTCGCGGTAAGCGGCGAGATTGTCCTGCGGCAGCATCTCTTCGAGCCACATCGGCTCCAGCGGCTCGAGCGCCCGGGCAATCTGCTGCGCCGAGGTCAGGTTCCAGTAGCCGTGGAACTCGATGGCGACGTCCATTCGATCGCCGAACTCGTCGCGAATGCGCCGCAACGGATCGCTCCCCTCGCGGATCTCGCCGGCTGTGATGTACTGCCCGCGCGTCCGCATGGCGATCGGATCAAACGGCCAGATCTTCATCGCGCGGATGCCGCTTTCATACAACGATCGCGCCAGCTCGACCGGCTCGGTGAGAAAGCTCAGATTGTCGTAGCAGGTGTTGTAGGTGCGAATCGCATCGCGTGATGCGCCGCCCAGCAACTCATAGAGCGGTTTGCCTGCGCTCTTGCCCGCCAGGTCCCACAGTGCGATATCCACGGCGCTGATGGCGCGCATCTCGGCGCCCGCCCAGCCGCTGTGGGCAATCGCCTGGAACATGTCCGCCCACAGCCTGTCTATGCGGCGGGCGTCCTTGCCGAGCAACAGGGGCGCCAGCCGGCCCAGGATCACCGCCTTCTCGCTGGCGGGATCAGGATACGTCTCGCCAAGCCCCACCAGCCCTTCCTCAGTGTGGATGCGCACCCACGTCCACTGCACCGGACCCACGTGCACGGTGATGCCGCGCGAGAGGTGAATCGTCTCGATGGCCGTGATCTTCATCAACGCACCAGCAGAACCTTGCCGCCGCGCTCGCCCCGGGCGGCGTGCGCCAGTGCTTCTTTGACGCGATCGAGCGGATAGGTCGCCTCGACTTCCGCCTTCAAAACGCCGCTTGCCACCAGCGAGATCAATTCGCCGAACACCTTCGCACGCCCATCGGCGCCGAGCTCAGCCATCACCGGCGGCAGCCAGAATCCGCGCACCACAATCCTGTTCCCGATCAGATGCGCTGGTGAGACCTGCACGTTCTTGAGGCTCATCATGCCGTAATTGAGCAGTGTTCCTCCGGGCGCCAGGCAGGCCGCCAGCCGCGCTGCTGCTTCCCCGGCGACGGCGTCGATCGCTAAAAGGATCGCCGCACCGCCGGTCGCCCTGCCGACCCGTGGCGGCAGATCCGGCCCGTCCACCAGCACCACATCCGCCCCGAGATGGTGCAGCTTCTCAGCAAGCCCCTCCCGCCGCACCACGTTCACCGTGCGAATGCCCGCTTTGCCGGCAAGCTGAACCAGGTACTGCCCCACCGACGAATTGGCCGCGTTCTGGATCACCCATTCGCCCATCTTCAGCGGCACGACTGCGCGCAGCATCAGCAGCGCCGTCGCCGGATTGGCGATCGCCATGGCGTACTGCCGCAGGTCGCCCCCGGGTGGCAGCGCCACCAGTGTCTCGGCGGGCAGCAGATGCCGCTCCTGCCAGACGCCATCGCCAGGCAGCAGAACCGGCACCAGATCGCCCGGTTTCAGATGCTTCACCAGGTTTCCGGCGGCGAGCACTTCACCGAGCCCCTCTTTGCCCGGCACCTTCGGCAGCGGGCCTGGATCGCCCGCGTACATGCCCATGATGGTAAGCAGATCGGCGGGATGAATCGGGCTTGCAACAAGCTCGACCAGCGCTTCGTGCGGTCCCGGCGCACCCGGCTCCCCGACTTGCTCGACGCGGATCACCTCTTCAGGAGCGCCGCAGCGCTCCATCACCACTCGTTTCATATGGGGATCAGCTTACCGGATCGGGCCCCAGCCCCGCCAGCTTCCGATCCAGGTACGCCAGGGCCTCGCGCAGCATCTGCTGGTGGCGCGGATGCCGCGCCTTCTCAAGATCGTGCAGCACACGTTTGCGATCGAGCAGCAGGCTGTCGTGCCGGGCCTTGCGCTCGATTTGCGCAGCGCTCAGCCGCGGCTGCTGCTGGCCGCGCCCGCGCGCTTCGGCCGCTTCCATTTGCGATTCGACGGATTTGCTTTCCCAACCGCGCGCCATCGAGATCCAGTATAGTCCAGTGGGCCGGTATTTTCTTACGCTCCGGCTAGCTCGCCACTTCAAAGTCCCAGCCGAAGCCTGGCCGGTCGTGCGGTCTTGTATAGATCCCCTCCGGCCCGCGTGTCAGATTGTATTGCTCTTCGTGGATCTGGTACGCCTCCTTCGGACCGCCGGGAGGGGGGAGGAACAACTCCGCCCAGGGTGCGTTGACATTGGCGATTGTCCAATGGATGGCGCCGTTCAAGCCGCCGCCGTGCGGAATCACCGGTATGTCGTAGGCAGCGGCCATAGCGCCGATGCGTCTCAATTCGGTCAGCCCGCCGCACCACTGCATGTCGGGCTGCCAGATCGAGGCCCCCTTGGCTTCGAGCAGATAGCGGAAACCGTAGCGGCCATATTCGTGCTCGCCGGTGGCGATGCGGGTCGATTTGATGGCCGCGCTGAGCCTGCCGAAACCAGCGTAGTCATGCGGCTGTAGCACCTCCTCGACCCAGTAGACGCGGTATGGCTCGAGCAGCTCGCACATCTCGATGGTGTAGCGCTCGGTCCACGCCATCCAGCAGTCGAGCATAATGTCGCCGTCAGGCCCCAGCGCCGCCCGCGCGCGCTTCACCAGCTCGACATTCTTCTTCATGCCTTCGCGGCCATCCGCCGGCCCGTGCGGAATCGCCAGCTTCAGCCGCTGGTAGCCGAATTCGATGTGCTGCTCGATGTCGTTGCCTGTACAGTAGGCCGGGACGCGGTCTTTTGCCTCGCCGCCAATCAGGCGGTACACAGGCATGTCCAGCGCTTTGCCGATGATGTCCCACATCGCCAGGTCAACGCCGCTGATGGCGTTCATCGTCACGCCCATGCGGCCGTAACTCATGGTCGAGCGCCAGCAGATGTCCCAGTTGCGCTCGATGTCGAATGGATCGCGGTTCATCAGCAGCTTGGCCAGATGATCCATCACCACCATGCCGCCGGCCGGGCCTCCGTTGCCGTAGCCCTTGACCCCCTTGTCCGTGCTGATCTCGACCGTGAAGCTGGGGACCTTGCCCGGGTCGGGGAAGAACAGCGACCGCATCGCCTTGTACTCGGGATAGACGGACATCGGGTTGGCGACTTCCACGCCCTGTGTCGACCATGCGGTGGGCGCGGGCTTATAGTTGGGCAGCGGCCGGCGCGGGCGCGTTCGCACCAGCCGGATGCCGGTAATCTTGAGCTTGCTCTTCTCGCCGGCGAATGGCGGCGGAGGGGCGGCCGGGGAGGTGTCCCGGAACAGGGTTGCCGCGAGCGGCGCGGCACGAAGAACGGAACGGCGGTTCATGTTCGGCTCCTTGTGGCTTCACGCTATTATTCGCGGGGAGGGCTTGTCAAGGCCTGCTCTGGTCGAGCTTCAGCAGAGGCCCTTCGGCCTCCTCCCGACGCCGCCGTACTCCGGCGCGGATCAGCGCCGCGCTGAGCAGCGCCAGGATGGCCGAAACAGGGAGCAGCGCCCCCGTGATGCCGCCGGGAGTGAGCCGGCTTTCCAACTCGTATTTCCAGGAGGAAGGCGCCATGCGCGTCCACATCACCACCGCCAGCAGCAGCAGCAGAAATAACCGCCGGGCGTGCCGTTTGGCATCCTTCGCTGACTTTACATTCAGGGTGAGCCATCCGGTAGCCGAGGCCGCAAACAACGTCACGGCGATGCTGAGCAATACCATGTTGAGCAGCACCGGCAGAGGCGGAAGCAGTATGTGGCCGATGCGGCTGGTGAGGTTGACTACCAGCAATCCCGATCCCAGGATCAGCAGATTCCACAGGCACGCAAACAGAACCGGCGTAGCCAACTGCGCCAGATATCCCTGGGCCGGCGGCGATGCCCGGCGCCCGGCGACGGACTCGGCCACCAGCGGCGACGCGAACAGACACGGCAGGCATGCGTAGGCCAGAAGGAAGATCGCGTCCAAAAAATCGAGCCCCTGACGCAACGGCACAAGCACCCCGAAGAACGCAATGGCCAGAAAATGGCCGATCCAGCCAGTCACGCCCATCCGGCTGAAGAACTGCTCCAGTTCTTCCTCGATTGCACGGCCCATCATTGGACGCCTCATGGTATCACCGCGAACGCGGATTCTGCTTTCCGCCGGCCTGCGGATGCGCCACCATCTACCTATGGCTGCCCGGCGCATTCTGCAGCCCGGCGATCCGCTGCTGCGCGAGGTGTCGGCGCCGGTAACCAACCCGCACGGTGCTCGAAGACGACCCCTTTGTGGCGGTCGGGCCCGACCCGCTGGACGTGACCTTTGTTATTCCCTGAGCAGTCCTACTTCAGCGCCTCGTTGATCTCGATGTCACGCTTCAGCACTTCGGTCAAAAGCCCCGACAGATCAACGCCCCGTTGCTCGGCTTTGCCGGAGAAATACTCCCACACGCTTCTCTCGATGGATGCGGGCAGCAGGACCTTTGCGTCGCGAGGGATGTGGTGAAGGCCGCGAACCCCTTTGCTGAAGTCGATCTCTGTCGGCAGGTCGTTGTCTTCGCTGGGTTGATTGTTCATGCGCCCTCCTGATAATACCGAATCTCCGTCTGTGTCGCTTTGCGCACCGTTATGAGCCGGACCTTAGTTGTGGCGGGATCGGCGTCGGACCAGAGGTAGACCACCGAGAGCATCACGCCGTGTTTCCGAACGTTCGCATTCGCCTTGGCCTCGTCTCACTAGAACTGGAACTGTCGCCCGCTCACACAGTTCACGCGGTTCCGCTTATCTTGTTCTCCGCTTCCTGGTCCCTCCGCTCCGACCATGTTCGGCACTTCGGTCGCAGCTTCTTCATTGCGGGCCCAAAGCCGGTCTTGCTGATGGTGGGGCGTCCGGTGTCGGAGCAGTTGCGGCCGTACTCGCGATAGAGGCGATCCTGCGGCGTCACCGCATCGGGATGCAAGATGGTGTTGCAGGCTGACGGCGCCGGCGTTATGCTTGCCGATAAAGGCCAGGACCGCGCGGAGCTACGTCGATTTCCCGTTCGCACCATCACCGGTCAGCAGGACCGCCTTGTGGATCGAGGTGGCAGGTGTGATCAGCCATCCGGGGATCTCCCACGCGATGGCCTCGGCATCATCGGGGAAAACCTCGCTGATGAATTGTCCCAGGCCGGGCACCGCGCCGCCGCGTCGTACTTCACCGGGATCTGCACCGGCGACAGGAACTCGGACGAGTGAGGCGCCCGCGCCGGCCGAGGCATCAGAGCGGTGCAGATCGGCGCGCCGGTGCGCCTCATCTACATTGAACAATCGCGACGATCCCTTTGGGGCGGTCTGGTGCATGCCGGTGGTTAGGCCGCGCCCACTTCGATAAAGTCGCTCTCGGATGCTGGCAGGGGCACGGGCTGACCGTCGTGCCTCAGGCCCTCAATGTGGAAGTCGATTGCTTCACGGATAAGGCGCAGCACTTCATTCCTCGTCTCGCCCACCGCAACGCAGCCGGGGAGATCCGGTACGTGAGCTCCCCAACTCTTCTCTCCGCGTTCGATCACAACCATGTAACGCATCGCAGCCTCCTTCACTTCTTCAGGCCCGCCTGCCTAAGGACAGCATTGAGCGTGCCCGGCGGAACATCGACACCTGCATTACCGGCCACGGTGACCGTTGCAGGCTTCTCGATGTGCTTGAACTGTCTATGGCTTCCTCGGGTTCGCGCCAGTCGCCATCCGTCGTCCTCCAGCAGCCGAATCAGGTCTCTGACTTTCAATCAGTCTCCAGCTTCGCATACTCGCGGCTAGCGACTTGGGCATCACCCGCCGCCCGCCTCTTGGGCGGCCGGGTGCATGCCCTGGGTTAGGCACGACCGACTGCCCCGACCCACGAGTTCTTCCTCGATTGCACGGCCCATCATTGGACGCCTCATGGTATCACCGCGAACGCGGATTCTGCTTTCCGCCGGCCTGCGGATGCGCCACAATCTACCTATGGCTGCCCGGCGCATTTTGCAGCTCGGCGATCCGCTGCTGCGCGAGGTGTCGGCGTCGGTGCGCCGCATCTACATTGAACAATCGCGACGACCCCTTTGGGGCGGTCGTGTGCATGCCGGTGGTTAGACGGTCAGGTACGATCGACCTTGTTCCGCGAGCTTTCTCGTCAGGGCGCTACGTACAAAAAGCGAGGGGGCTGTTGCGCCAGAGCGCACACCTCAGGGATGAATCAGCGGGACCTGCCCCTTTAGCTCTGAGGACCAATCGCCTGCACCCTGGGCGTCTGATCGACGGCAACCCAGGAGATTCGTCAGGTTTGCGTCAGCTTTGCGTCAGGTCCTTTTCGTCAGGTTTCGTCAGGTTTGCGTCAACCCCGGTGGTTTCCAGGTTCGGGAAGGCTTCCGGCCCCATGAGTGCAAGCCGCGTAGTCGATGCGTCCCATCAACAAACGCAAACTGGAACTGGGCAACAACAACAGCAGCAGCAGCAGCAACAACAACGAGAACAACAACATCATCATCACCACCACGACCAGCAGCATCGCCGATAGGAGCATAGGAGCGCGCTCTTTGGAATGTTATAAAATCGGACTCGCTAAAGGCTCGCTGCATGCCGAGACAAGGGAGAGGTCGCCAGTTCATGTCCGCCGCAATCGAGGAAATGTGGCGATCAAGGTCTGAGCACGTAGTGAAGCCGGATCCTATGGTCGGCGCTGTTCTTGTGAACCGCTCCGAGAAGGAGTTGGGCCGTGCGCATCGAGGAAACTTTCGTACCGGTGAGCACTCTGAATTCACCCTTCTGGAGAAAGTGCTGCCGCACATAGCGCTCGCAGGCTGCACGCTCTATGTGACGCTTGAGCCCTGCAGCGAGCGAACACCGCCGAAAAAACCGTGTGCTCAGCGGATTGTGGAGGAGGGAATCGCGCGAGTAGTGATCGGCATGCCCGATCCGAACCCGGATATCCACGGGCGTGGGATCTCTCATCTCCTCAAGCACGGGGTTCAGGTGGATTTCTTCGATCCGGACCTCCGAGAACAAATCCGCGAAGCGAACAAAGACTTCATAACGCATTATGAGGGACCCAAACCCAGGCCTCCGGAGGCTGGCCTGCCCTCCTACGAGCGATCGCTCGTTCCTCTGTCGCCTCCGAAACCTTTTGGTGGCCCCTCCTATGAGGAGCGCCAACCAGTACCCTCTGCGACGGTCGGAGATTTGTCGCGTGATGCGATCCAGGAATACTTGGAGGCTCGCCGTGTGGGTTACAGGATTCCCTCTCAAGACCTGTGGCATAGTTTTAAGAAAGCCGGATTCCTTGCTGCCTCCTCCCATGGTCGTCGCCCGACTCCCACACTGGCAGGCCTTGCTTTGTTTGGCGCAAGTCCAGATCACTTCCTTCCCCAATGCAAGATCAAGGCGGATTGTTCTGGTGGTCGTTTACGTGACGGCTCGCCCCTGGTCGAAAGCGCGAGTGCCCAAAGAGATATTTCTGGGCCCCTGACCCATATGGTCCGGGATCTGGAAGCGTTCTTCCGGGAAAACGTAGCGACGGTGCCTCACATAGTGGGTTCGAAAAGAGTCGACGATACGGAGTACCCGTGGGAGGTGATTCGCGAGGCCATAGTAAACGCGCTGGTTCACAGGGATTATCAGGAGGGCAGGCACGTCATGTTCCAGATGCACTGCTGTCCGGTTAGAAGTCCCATAGATTCAACTGGTTGCCGGAGTCGAGTAAATCGTCTTCGGAGTCGGAGGTCTGAAGTGCCCGTAAAATGGGCGTTTTCTCGAACAGCGTGATGCTGAGTACCTGTAGAATTTGGT
>JACQDF010000034.1 GCA_016201205.1 Acidobacteriota bacterium | reverse complement strand
GTAGCATCGCTCCGCGAACAGGGGCCGGATGTTCTTCTCGAAGAACTCGTCCGCCCCGGCGACGGATGCCCAGAGTGCGATTGCAGCAAGCCGTGCCCGCATAAGAAGGGAGTCTGATGCGAGTATATAACCATTCGGTCGGCGCAGGTTTTGCGCCCGCATCAGGTCGTACAATCTTGTATACCAGGAGGTGGAGGTTTTGTGTCTGGCGTTACCGTTCGTGTCAGCGACAGGTGCCGGGAGACTTTGCGAAGACTGGCCAAGGAGTCGGGCGCTTCGCCTCAATCTGTGATCGAGGCAGCCGTCGAAGAATACGGGACCAGGCAGTTTCTGGAAGCGGCGAATCGTTCGTATGCGGCACTCCGGAGGAATCGAAAAGCTTGGGAACAGGAGCTCAGAGAACGCCGGGCGTGGGACTTTACTTTGTCAGATGGCCTGGAGCGGGATTAGGCCGTGCCGAAAAGGGCCCGCAGGCTTGTGCGTCGCCCTCCCCCTCACCACCAAGAGGAAGGGGGTCCTCTGGCACGTCCCAGTGGCGCCAGCCGAGTCTGGGCGTCACCCGCCGCCTGGGGTCGGTCTCGCCCTCGGTCCTTTCCGCCGTCGAGTACCGGATCTCACGGCTGCTGGGGATCAGATCCGGGAACCTCCGGTGACTGGCGGACGCCCGACGATCGCTGATTGCGTTCTTACAGGAAGCCGCGTGGCCGGCAGGGTCCATCCAGCGTAGTTCTATCCGGCGTCCCGAAACAACTCGGCGATGGAGATCTCGATGCGGGGATTCTCCGTCCGCAGGACTCCGTCCTTAATCTCTTTTCTTCCCTCGGAAGTATATACGTACGCTTTCCGGTTGTAAGGATTCAAAATCCACACATGAGGAACTCCGAACGCGAGGTAGTCCTCGACGCGCTCTTCGATATCCGCCATGCGGTCGTCTTTGGATAGAATCTCTATGCAGGCGAGCGGGGGCGCGGTGAGGTAGCCCTCCAACGGCCACGGCCCGCCGAAGATGCAAATGTCGGGGACACGAAATCGATCCGGCCGCACCTGAACACGGAGCTCAGGGTAAGCGTCGACTTTCCATTGTTTCCTTCGATTCCGGACGTAAGCCGTTAGCTCAGCCTGTAGGTCGCTATGAGGAATTTCACCCACGTTTCGCTCCACGACGACGCCTTCCAGATAATCGCAATCCGGGCGGTATGCGGTGGCGAGGTACTCGTGCCTCGAGATCAGGGTCGTCGCCTTCATGGTTTCATTGTCCTACACCGCCGCCAGCAACCGCTGACGCCGCTCGGCCCACTCCGTGGTCGGGAAGACGCGCGGGCCCACTTCGATCAAACGCGGCAGAAGCTCAAATACTCCGGCTGTAGTCCAGTGGCCGCCCCGGCGTGTGCGATAGCCGCGCTGGTTAAGCTCCGCCGCGATTCGCGACAGGCGCTTGTCCTGCACAATTCCCTCAAACATCTCGAGAATCACGGTCTTTTCGCCGGCGTTTTCCTCGAGCGTGCGGCAGTCGGGAGCAACCTGAAGCCCGAACGGCACTTCTTCCCTCACGGCCTCGCCAGACTCCGCCGTTGCGATCTCCCGCTCCCAGATGATGGCCACTGGATTCCAGCGCGAAAGCCCGCTGTTTAAAATACTCCTGGCCAGGCGGTCCCAGTAATGCTTCCTGGATGCGCTCGATATTCCTCATACCCAAGATGATACTCCCTGCTGTTAAGGTTGTACTTGTTATGCTGCGCCGCGATCTGTTCCCGCTCGCCCTTGCCCCGCTGGCAGCCGGCGCCGAGCTGCTGAAGCCCTCCTCCACGCTCGGCTCTCTTCAGCGGGAGACCGCTGCCGCGCCCATCGAAGGCGCCACCTGGTTCCGCGCCGAATCGGAAGGGGCCGGTCTCGAATACCGCTTTCCGGCCGGCTTGCTCGCCGGGTTCCATTCGCTCACCACCGACATGCTGCTGGATGGCAGCACGCTCATCGTGTTCACGATCGCGCTGTTCGAATCCGGGACCGGACGCCGCTTTCAGCTTCGGTTCGCGGGTCTGAATCAATGCTCGTTCCGCGTCCGCATGCCGCTGTCTCTGGTGGATCAGAGCCGCTGGCAGGCTGGCCGCGAAGGGGCGTTCCTCAAGCCGCTGGTTGGCGGGGACCGGGTCGATCTCGCCAAAGTCGATCGCCTGACTTTCACCATGACGCGCAAAGCGCCCGGCGCCGCGGCGCGCTGGTGCATGACCCGGTTGCAGGCATCGCCCACGGAAGTGCCGAAGCTCACCGGGCCCATTCTGCCCAAAGGCCCTCTGCTCGATGAATTAGGCCAGAGCCGTTTGCATGACTGGCCCGCGAAAACCCGAACCGTCGAGCAAATGCGGCAGCGTGTCCGCGCGCAATTCGAGAGCGCGTCCAAACAGAATTGGCCTGAGGAGTTCTCCCGCTGGGGCGGATGCAAGGCGAAGAAGTTCGCGGAAGGCAGCGGGTTCTTCCGTACACACCACGACGGCCGGCGCTGGTGGCTGGCCGATCCCAATGGCTATGCCTTCTGGTCCGCGGGCATCGACTGCGTGCGGGTCGATTGTGAAGCACGCTCGGATGGCCTGGAAGACGCCCTTTCCTGGAAGCCGGATCCGAACGGCGACTTCAAGGACGTCTATCGCGGCGGCGCCTCCATCAACTACCTCGCCGCCAACCTGATTCGCGCGTTCGGCTCCGAAGGCTGGCGCGAAAAGTGGGCTGCGATCGCGCTGGCTCAACTGCGCCGCTTGCGTTTCAACACTGTCGGCAACTGGTCGGAATGGGAGTTCGCCCGCCGAGCCCGCTTCCCCTATGTGCGGCCCCTGACCTTTCTCTCTTTCCGCACGCCCTTCGTCTATCGCGATTTCCCCGACGTGTTCCATCCCGGTTTCGAGCAGGATGCCGCGGCCTTCGCCGCCCAGCTTGGCAACACTGCGGACGACCCCGCGTTGCTCGGCTATTTCCTGATGAACGAGCCCACCTGGGGCTTTTCCTCCGAGCTGCCCGCCGCCGGCATGCTCTACGCCACCGAAAGCTGCCACACGCGGGCGGAGCTCGAGCGGTTCCTTCGCGACAAATACCATGAGGAGCCGGCGCTGGAGTCAGCCTGGAAGATGCCTGTCACCTTCGAGCGCATCGCCAAAGGCAAATGGTCCGCGCGCCTGTCCAAGGAGGCGCTGGCCGATCTTCGCGATTTCAGCGGGCGGATGACCGGGCGCTATTTCCGGATTCTCTCCGCTGCTTGCCGCCGTTTGGATCCGAATCACCTGAACCTCGGCATGCGCTGGGCGGGCATCCCGCCGGATTGGGCGGTCCAGGGCATGAAATCCTTCGACGTGTTTAGCCTCAATTGCTACATGGAGAAGCTGCCGCTCGAGCAAGCCCGGAAGATTCGCGAGCTGCTGAACATGCCGGTGCTGGTGGGCGAATGGCATTTCGGCGCGCTCGACGTGGGTTTGCCCGCTTCCGGCATTGGCCATCTCAAGAACCAGGCCGACCGCGCGAAAGCCTACCGCGTCTATTTGGAAGACGCCGCCGCGGACCCTGATTGCGTGGGCGTGCACTGGTTCACGCTGTATGACCAATCGGCGCTGGGGCGCTTCGACGGCGAGAATTACAACATCGGCTTTTTGGACATCTGCCACCGGCCTTATGAGGAGCTTTCAGAGGCGGCCATCGCCAGTCACGAGCGGATGTACGCGCTCGCCGAAGGGCGTCAGAAGCCCTTCTCCGATGCGCCGGTCCATTTGCCGCGCCTGTTCCTGTAGCCGGGGTGCGCGCGAGTCAAAACACGATGCGGTCCTTTTTTGCTTCAATTTTCTCGGCGTCCAGGTTGGGCACCTTCTTCAGATCATCGATCGACTTGAACTTGCCGTTCTTGGTGCGGTACTGAATGATCGCGGCCGCTTGCGAGCGCCTTAGCGACAGCCTGCTTTCGAGCTCGATGGCGGAGGCTTCGTTGACGTTCACCGGGGGAAGCTCTTCCGCCGGATAGTTCTTGACCAGGTAGTCGAGAACCGCCGCAAGCTCTTTTTCGGTCGCCCGCATACCCAGAGCCACCATCTTGGTGAGGCTGGTCTGCCAGCCGTCGCGATCCTGGCGGCGCGAGACGGACTGCGCCAGTTCGTGGCAATTCTTGCAGAGTCTCTCGGTTTCCTCCCGCCCGTCCCCGTCCGGGAGTTGCGCCCGCAGGCCGGCTGCCAACCAGGCAGTGAGAAATAGCGACAACATCGGAACTAGTGCTCCATCGGGAAGCTGAACGCATACTGCGTCCCGTCATGACCTCCCACATACACCCGGCCTCCCCCCGCCGAGAGTCCCCCGCTGTGCACAAAAGACGCAATCACGTCGCCGCTGTTCCAGAGCTCTTTGCCAGTGGCCGCGTCCAGCGCGTACAAGACTGCCCGCGAGGAACGCCGCGCGCGTTCGGCAGCGCTCATCCGGGCATCGTTTGTGCGAAACTCGCCGCTGGAGACTGCAAAGACAACGCCATTGACGATCGCGGGCGGCAACGGCGAGATCATTTCGCGCGAAACCCAACCTGGTTCCAGCACCGGAACGTTATTTCTCTCGACGATCTTCCAGGCTGCGATCGCGCCGGACGCTGGCGCCAGCACCCAGCGTGTTCCACCGGCATCCTGCCAACTGGCCAGCGCTCCCGCGGCAAAGTCTGCTCCCGAGTAGGCGGGAGTTTTGAAGAGAGGTGTCTCACCACCCAACGTCGCAGCGTCCAGCAGATGGATCTGGCCGTCGCTGGTCGCTGCGGCGATCAGGTCCTTTCCCTTGAATTCGAAGACCACTGGTGAGGAAGTGAACACCTGCCCGGCTTTGTAGGAAGCCTTCTGCTTGAGCGTGCCCGGCTCCAGCGCCACCAGACGGTTGCCGGCGGCGACATAGAGCGTTCCATCCGGGCCGGCCGCGGGGCCAGCCGATCCGGCTACGTTATCGGCGCCGGACTTCCATTGGGTCACACGCTTGGACGCCAAGTCGAGCGCCCATACGCCGTTCGCGACGCCGCCGCAGCCGTTCACGGTCACCACATAGGCTACGTTATCGAACACGCTCAACCCTTGTGCGTGCGCATTTGCCGGCAGAAACGGCACGGGCGGATTCGGCTCGTCCCCGTTGGAAACGTAGAGCGAATGGAAATGCCCGTCGGAGGTCACCGCATGCACATACTGCACAGTTCGGGCGAAGGGATTGGCCGGCGCGGCCGTTCTGCGCCCTGGCGCCGCCGGCGCGGGCGGCGGTGGACCGAACCGGACCGGCGGGTCTTTCAAGGTGACCGCGCCTTCGAACGGCTCGCCAACGCCCGACTTGGCCGGACCGCCGCGTCCGAAGCCGCGCGTGGCCACGGCACTTGGATACGCAGTGGTGGAGGGGCGCGTCACGCTCGATGTCATGCCGCCGGGACATGGAATCGTAGCCGCGGACCGGGAACCGGAGGAGAACTTCTTCTCCCATTCGATTCGCGCCAAGTCCGTGTCGATCGCGATCAATGTGTCTGAGCTGCCGCCCACAAATCCCAGCGAGCGGAAGCCCCGGTATCCGATGTAGAAATCGAGCAGCGCCGCGGGCGTCAAAGAGTTCAGTTGCCTGGCCTCATTGTTCAACTTCACCTTCCAGACAAGCTGAAAACCCGGCTTCCGCATGGTCTCACTGGAGATCTTGGCATCGCTCCGGACCCAGGACGAGCGCTGTGTATCATAGCCGATGGTCGTCCAATCCCCTCCCCCCCGCTGTGCGAACGCCACGCCGGACGCCACCAGGGATACGCCGGCGAACACTGCGATAACTGAAAATCTTGCCATGATTCCAATTCCTTTCCCGTTCGGGGCTGAAACTAGGATCATATAATGGGAGTTCTTATGGCCGCTATGAAGACAGTCCTGATCATCGCTTCATCTGCCCTCGTGCTCAGCGCCATCGGGTCAGCCGCTGACTGGCCGACCGATGGCGGAGATGTGATGCGCACCAACTGGCAGAGAGGCGAAACCCTCTTCAACACGTCGAATGTCAAGGACATCAAGCTGCTGTGGCGCATCAAGCTTGACAACCAAACACGCGCGATGCACTCGCTGCTGCCGCCGCTGGTGATCGGGCGGCTTCAGACGGCTCAGGGGCCGAAAGAGGTTGTCATCCAGGCAGGCGTATCGGACAATGTGTATGCCATTGACGCCCAACAAGGCGAACTCCTCTGGAAGCGGCACTTCGACAGCACCTTTCAGGAATCGGGTGGCCGCGGTCCGAGCGTGCTCTGCCCCGGCGGGATGACGGCCAACGTCACCATCGGTTCGGGCGATGCGCCGGGCAAGTACGTCATTTACGCCGCTTCCTGGGACGGCCGCTTCCGCAAGTTGAACGCCGCCGACGGCCAGGACATCGCCCCGCCCGCGAAGTTCATGCCGCCCAATGGCAAGCCATACGCTCTGAACCTGTTCAACAACGTCCTCTATACGCACACCGCACAGGGATGCGGCGGCAATCCGAACGTCGTCTACGCCTATGATCTGGCCACCAACAAAGTGGGAAGCTGGGGACCGGCTGGCGGCGGCATGTGGGGCCGCTCCGGTCCCGCCATCAGCGCCAACGGGACGATGTACACGGGAACGGGCGACGGGCGTTGGGATCCGGAGAACGGAATCTACGGCAACGGCATCATCGGCGTGAAGCAGAACCCGGTAACCAAGGCCCTCGAACTGGTGGATTACTTCGCACCCCTGAACGCTGAATGGCTCTTCAAGCGCGACCTCGACATGCAGGTGACGCCGGCGATCTTTAATCACAAAGGCAAGGAGTATATGGTGGATGCGGGCAAAGAGTGCCGCGTCTACCTCATGGATACAGAATCCATCGGCGGAGACGACCATCGCACGGCTCTCTACACCACTCCGCTGCTCTGCAACGAAATCGTCGACTTCGCGGAGGCCGGCATCTGGGGGTCGATGACGACCTGGGAGGACTCCAAAGGAACCCGTTGGGTCTTGACTCCCTTCTGGGGACCCAAGCACTCTCGGTTCAAAGCGACCGTCGAACATGGTGTCGTCAGGAAGGGCGCGATCGTTGCGTTCAAAGTCGAGCCGGTGAACGGCAAGCTCCAGTTAGTCCCGGCCTGGATTTCCCGCGACATGGATCAGGCGGAACCGCCGGTGATCGTCAACGGAGTCATTTTCGCTTACGGCAGCGGCGAGAACACCGCGCAGGCGTTCCCGGACGTCGGCCTGGACTTCCGCATGGAGCGGCGGCTTCCCAAGTGTACGCATGCCATCCTGTACGCGCTGGACGCGCAGACCGGCAAGGAACTCTGGTCCAGCGGCGATCAGATCGCTTCCTGGAACCATTGGAGCGGCATCGCGGTGGCCAACGGCCGCATCTACATCAACACGTTCGACGGCACGCTGTACTCCTTTGGCATCAGGAAATGAAGTGGCTGAAGCCGGCGCTGGTTGTCGTCCTGGCCTCGGCCGGCGGGGCGCAGACAACAGATCCCGCCCAGGTGATTGCGGAACTCGAGCGTGAGCTGGCAGCCCATATCCGTCTGCTGGCCGATTGGGGCGGCCTCACCCGCTACGGCAGCGAAAACACGGAGCTGATCCTTCGCCCGAATGCGGATCGGGTGGTGTTTCTGGGCGACGAAATCACCGAGATGTGGGGCCGGGGTAAAACGAAGTTTTTTCCCGGCAAGCCGTATTTGAATCGAGGCATCAGCCGCCAGACAACGCCGCAGATGCTGGTCCGTTTCCGCCAGGACGTGATCAGCCTGAAGCCGAAGGCCGTCATCATCCAGGGTGGATCCAACGATCTGGCGGGGTATTCCGGTCCGGCCACGGAGGGCACCATCTCCGAGAACTTCATGTCGATGACCGAACTGGCCCGGGCCAACGGCATCCGCGTTGTGCTGGCGTCTCTGACTCCGGTCTGCGAGTGCTCACCAGGCACGCAGGGCATCACTCTTCGCAGAACGCCCGGAAAGATCATCGGGCTCAACGGATGGCTGAAGGGTTACGCCGCCCGCAGCGGTTCGGTTTATCTGGACTACTATTCCGTCTTGGCTGAAGGCAGATCGTTTAAGAAAGAGCTAACCGTGGACGGACTTCTTCCGAACGATGCCGGTTACGAAGCCATGGCTTCGCTGGCCGAGCGAGCCGTAGCTCAGAAGCGCAAAGGCCGCGCCCCCGCGGCGCCAAGCCGTTGAGGAACACCGGAGTGTCTCTGCCGCGGGCGCGGTCCGTTTTGCGCGTGTTCCTTAGAAGTTGGTTGCTACACTCGAACCTATGAGGCTTTTCTTGCTGTCGGCCGCGCTGCTGTCCGCCGCCTGGGCACAGGATATCTCCGGCCAGCGAATCCGCGCCCACGTGAAGTTTCTTGCCAGCGATCTGCTGGAAGGGCGCGGCGTGGGCGAGCGTGGCGGGGAATTGGCCGCCGAGTACCTGGCCGCCCAGCTTGCCCTGCTCGGCCTGAAGCCGGCCGGAGACAACGGCGCGTACTATCAGCGCGTGACGCTGATCGGAGTGGATCCTCAACCTTCTTCGACGCTTTCCGCCATTGGCAAAGGGCAGACTTTAGACTTCCGCTGGCTGGAGGATTTTGTCGGCTCGGCACAGCAACAGAACGAATCCAGCGGCATCGACGCCGAAGCGGTCTTTGCCGGGCACGGAATTTCAGCCCCCGAATTTGGCTGGGATGACTATAAAGGCGTGGACGTCCGCGGCAAAGTCGTCATCGTCTTCACCAATGAGCCGCCGTCCGACGACCCGAAGTTTTTCGGCGGCAAAACGCTCACCTATTACGGCCGGTGGACTTACAAGCACGAGGAAGCCACTCGCCGCGGCGCGGCGGCCTGCCTCATCGTCCATACGACACCGACGGCGGGCTACGGTTGGGACGTAGTCAAGAGCAGTTGGGGACGAGAGGACATGCAGGGGAAGCTCGACCCCGGCGGGCAGGCGCTGGCCTTCGCCGGCTGGATCAGCAAAGAAGCGGGAGAGCGGCTGTTCTCCTTGCTGGGCAAGAGCGGCGAGGAAATGCTGAAACTGGCCGATGCGCGCGGATTCGAGCCCATGACGCTGCCAGTGCGGTTTCGCGGCAGGTTCCCATCGAAAGTGCGCACCGTGGAAGCGCGCAACGTTGCAGGCATATCGGCGGGCAGCGATCCACGCAGGAAAGAGGAGACGGTCGTGTTCAGCGCGCATTACGATCATCTCGGTATCGGCCTGCCGAAGAACGGCGACAGCATCTATAACGGCGCTGTGGATAACGCCACCGGCTGCGGCATGGTGCTCGAGATGGCCCGCGCCTGGCAGACGCTGAATCCCAAGCCGCGCCGCTCCGCTGTTTTCCTGTTTGTCACCGCCGAAGAGAGCGGCTTGTTGGGCTCGGAATCCTACGCCAGGCGTCCCTTTGTGCCGGCGGGAAAAACAGCGCTGAATCTGAACTTCGACGCGTTCTATCCCTTTGGCCGCACTTCCGACGTGGTGGTGAGCGGCGCCGAGCGCACCACCGTCTGGCCCATCGTCGAGAGCGTGGCCCAGCGCTTCCGGCTCACCATCAAAGCTGACCCGCGCCCCGAGCAGGGAAGCTACTACCGTTCTGATCATTTCTCGATGGCCCGCGCCGGCATCCCGGCGTTTTCCATCTACATGGGCACGGAGTTTCCCGGCCGTTCCGGCAGCCAGATTTTCGAGGAGTACAACAGCCGGCATTACCACCAGCCCTCCGACGAATATCAGGAGTCCTGGGACTTCGCCGGCATGGAGGAGCTGGCAAAATTCGGGGTTACGATCGGCCTCGAGGTCGCCAACAGCGAAAAAATGCCGACCTGGCGGAAGGGAGATGAGTTTCTGCCGGCGAGGGAACAGAGCGGGGTGCGTTGACCGCCGGCAATGCGGAAGAGACCATGGAACCGATTTCGCACTTCTTCTACTCGCACCGCCTCAAGCTTCAGTTCTGGGACTGGGGCCAGGAGGGAAAGCCGTCGCTGGTCCTGGTGCACGGCGGGCTTGACCATGCTCGCAATTGGGATTGGGTGGCGCGGGATTTGCGCGAGCGCTTCCACGTCTACGCGCTCGACTTGCGTGGCCACGGCAACAGCGCCTGGGCGCCCGGCGCGCTCTACAGCGTGGCCGAGCATGTACTGGACCTGTCCGCGCTCGTGGACATCATTGACGACTTCCCCGTTTTCCTCATCGGGCACTCGCTCGGCGGCATCATCACACTCGTCTACGCGGGCGTCTACCCCGATCGTGTGCAGAAGGTGATTTCCATCGAAGGATTCGGCTTCCCGCCCGCTCACAAAGTCCACCAGCCGGCCGGCGAGCGGCTGAGGAGATGGATTGAAGCAGTCCGCAAGAGCGAGCAGCGCGAGCCGCGGACGTACCCGAACCTGGAGGCGGCCGTCAGCCGCATGAAGGAAGCCAATCCGCACCTGAGAGATGAAGTCGCACGTCACCTCACGCTGCACGGAACCAACTGGCAATCCGACGGCTCGATGATTTGGAAATTCGACAACTACTCACGCCTGTTCGCGCCCTTCGGCCACCGGCTGGACGATTTCAAAGAGCTTGTTGGAGGGATCAGGTGTCCGGCGCTCCTTGTGTGGGGCCTGGAAAGCTCGATGCCCGACCCGGAGCAGGACGGGCGCACCGAGACACTGAAGAACTACCGCATTGTCCGCGTTCCCGGCGCAGGCCATTGGGTACACCACGATCAACTCGAGGTGTTCCTCAGTGAGGCGCGGAAATTCCTCCTTCAGCCATAGAGGGAGGTGGTGGCCCTGGCGTAATCGCGCTTCTCGCGGCCGAGGAAGACGTCCTTGAACTGGTTCATACCGGCGTTGGTGAACAGCAGCGTGGGGTCGGCGGCGGGGACCAGCGAGGAGGAGCGGACGATGCGGTGGCCGCGGGATTCCTAGCGAAGCGGCAGGTAATGAATCCCGTTCTGCCATTCCTCCGGCCTGGAAGCGCTCCAGATCAGAAGCAGCGATTCGACAATTTCGCCGATCGCCCCTCGCTGCCGAACGATGAAGCGCAAAGGCCGCGCCCCGCGGCGCCAAGCCGTTGAGGAACACCGGAGTGTCTCTGCCGCGGGCGCGGTCCGTTTTGCGCGTGTTCCTTAGATGAAGAGGCCAGCACTCGACTTGCCCGCTGCCAGGCGCTCGCGATGGTGATGTGTCAAGATGTCGATCGTCGGCTCACGGGACCGCAGACATTCGATGATGTCGCACTGGAGGTCTTCATCCGCCAGGAACCGAATGGTCACGATCGCTTCGAGCCCAATTGACGGCGAGCCGCCTCCAGTCGGGCGTAGAGATCGGGATTTGCCTGACTGAGCGGTACCGCCGAGCGCTCGAATTCCCGCTCGCCCTCGGCGAGGTACTCGTCGATCGCCTGCTCGTTCTCCAGGTAGTACGCGATTGCGCCGTACACTTGCGACAGCTTGAGTGTCGAGAAGGACTGGACGATCTTCTCCGGCGACGCGCCCTCCTGAAAGAGGATCACCACCGAATCGAGAGACACTCGGGTTCCCGCCACGTACAGGCCGCCGTTCCGCTCTTCGATATAGGGGCAAGCCGGGAAAGCCATAGTGACTCCTGACTTGAGTCTAGCAGCGGGCAGCGAGAAGGCGAACTCGTTTCTCGTGTGTGGCGTGTGTGGGTCGCAGCCACGTCCGGCGCAACTCCTAACCTAGCGCCTTCGCTTCTTGACTGTCTCTTCCCACATGATCTTGACGAAGATTCCGCCTAGCAGCATCAACCCAATGCCCACTGTGCCGATTGGCCTCCCAAGTACAAACCTCCGGCGATAAGTCCTAAGCCCAGCAGCGTGACAAGCAGCGTAAAACAGCCCGTGGCGAGATCGTCACCGAGTCCCGCTGCACCACCCGTCTTGTGCTATCCGGCAGGTCCCTCGTGGTCTACCCGGATGATCGTCAGGCAGAACTCACGAACATGGCACACATCTATTGTTCCTTGCTTGGCCGCAAGCTCTTCGGACCTCAGATGAAGTATCCACTCTACCGGCTGGGCCGGTATCCGGAATGGTTCCTGCGAGGGAAGCTCTACCTGGATTTCAGCGACGGTCAGCCGCCGCGGTCTCGAGTTCCGGAGCACGTGCCGATTCCGGAGGAGGCTGGTGGGCCCTGCTGGATTCGAACCAGCGACCAACGGATTATGAGTCCGCTGCTCTAACCGGCTGAGCTAAGGGCCCCTTTGGGGAAAGGCGCGCCGGAGCGCGTTGAGCGCTTCGAGATCGTCACGGGGCTGTGCCCCATCCATCTCATTATAGTGAACGCGCCGCTCCAGACGCACCAAGACGCGTGCGGCAGGATCGGCTTTCCTGCGTCGGGAATGGGGAAGCTATACTTGGGCCTGGAGCTATCATGCCGCTGAGCGTGCGCACCGTCGAATACTTCTATGCCAGAGTCGAAGACAAGCCGGGAAAAGCTTATGAGCTGCTCGCCAAACTCGCCTCTGAAAAGATCAATCTGCTGGCTTTCAGCGCAATCCCCTTCGGTTCGGGGCGCGCGGAGCTGACCATTTTTCCCGACAGCAGCGGCTATCTCCAGGAAGCCGCCAAAGAGCTTGGCTGGACGCTGTCCGGCCCGCAACATGCATTCTTGATCCAGGGGGATGACCGGTTAGGCGCCTTCGCCGACATCCACCGCCAGCTCCTGGACGCGCGCATCAACATCTATGCGTCCACGGGGGTCACCGACGGTCATGGGCACTACGGTTACGTGATCTACGTGAACGAAGCCGATTTTGTGGCAGCATCCAGGGCGCTGATGTCCGCAAGTTTGAATCCCGGGCGCTAGTTCCCCTGACTGTGGAGTCCGACCACCGGCAGGTCGATATAATAGAAGCGGGACGCTCTGACGCTCTCGAGCCGAAGGGAAAATGTGAACTTTTCCCCGTCCGGAAGCGTCTGATCTCCGTAGGAGTCGGCACACGGTGAAACGCAAGACAAAAGTAATCCTAGGGCTCATTCTACTTGTACTCATCGCCGGTGCTGCCGCCGCCAGCTATCAGTACAGCCAGAAGGGGATCGTGGCGGTGCAGACCGGCAGGGTCATGCGCCAGGATCTGACCTCGGTGGTGACGGCATCAGGCGAGATTAAGCCTCGCAATTACATCAACATCGGGACAAATGCCATGTCTCCGTCCCGGATCACCGAGATCCTGGTGGTCGAGGGGCAGAGCGTGAAGAAGAACCAGGTTCTGGCGCGGCTGGAATCGGTGCAGCCGGAGGCAGAAGTAGCGGCTCAGCGCGCCAACCAGAGCAGCGCCGAAGCCGAATCGGCTGCGGCGGAAGCGTCCCTGCGCGCCGCCGATGAGAATATCCACACCGCGGAGGCCTCGCTGGAACGCGCCAGAGCGGACCTCGAGCGGGCCAGAATCTTCTTCGAGCGCGCCAAAAGATTGCAGGAAGACAAGCTGATTTCGCGTCAGGAGTTCGATCAGCGATCGACGGAATACGCGGTCTATCAGGCGGCCGTCCGGGAGGCCGAGGCTCGCCTGGCCCAGGTTAAGGCACAGCGGAATCAGACGTCCTCCAGCCTGACGGCTGCTCAGAAGCGTGTTGCCCTGGCGCAGGCCAACCTGAAGCGCGCCGCCGACGTGTTGCAGCGCACCTACATCATCTCTCCGCTTGATGGCGTGGTCACGAACCTGCCCGTGCGGGTGGGCGAGACCGTCGTGCCAGGGATCCAGAACTCGCCCGCCAGCCTCATTATGACCATCGCGGACATGTCTTTGATCACCGCCGAAGTCAAGGTGGACGAGACGGACATCGTCAACGTAAAGCTGACTCAGATCGCGGATGTGACGATCGATGCGATTCCGAATCGAATCTTCAAAGGGCGGGTCCTCGAGATCGGAAATACGGCCATTCTCCGCTCGACCGGTCTGGCGGCCAGCCAGAGCGCCATCTCGAGCCAGGAGGCCAAGGACTTCAAGGTGGTGATTGCGCTGGAGAATCCCCCGGCCGAGATTCGTCCCGGCCTCTCCTGCACGGCAAAGGTCACAACGGCCACGCGGCAGAAGGTGCTGACGATTCCGATTCAAGCATTGACCGTGCGGCAGAAAGGCGATCTGGAAGCGCCGGCAGGCGACTCGGTGAAAGCGGCCGGGCCGAACCCGGCGGCCGAAAAGGCGCGCAAAGAGGAGATTCAGGGGGTGTTCGTTGTCTCCGGCGGCAAGGCCGCCTTCAGGAAAGTGGACACCGGCATCACCGGGGCCACCGACATTGAAGTCCTGACCGGGCTGGACGACGGCGACGAGATCATTACCGGATCCTACAAAGTAATCCGCACCCTCCGCAATGAAGCAAAGGTCCGCGTGGAGAACAATCGGGAACCCCTGAGGCCGGAATCGTAACCTCAGGGCGGTCTTCCTACGCCTACCCATCGGGGGACGGTTTGTCTTTCCCGCCTGCGGACAAGGTTAAGATGGAAATAGTACGTTGAGAGAACCATGACAGAGGCAGTTCAGGAAAAAGTTGAGCGCGGAGAACAGCTTAAGAAAGACGGCATTGTCATCCGCACATACGAGTTGTGGAAAACCTACATCATGGGGGATCAGGAGATCCACGCCGTCTGCGGGGTGAATCTCGAGATGAAGCGCGGCGAGTATGTCGCGATCATGGGGCCGTCAGGTTCGGGGAAATCCACTCTCATGAATCTGATCGGGTGCCTGGACACGCCATCGAAAGGCGACTATTTCATCAACGGGCGTCTGGTCAGCGAAATGAATGATGACGAGCTGGCCGCCATCCGCAACAAGGAAATCGGTTTCGTCTTCCAGACTTTCAACCTGCTCTCACGCGCCACCGGGCTGCACAACGTCGAGCTCCCGCTGATCTACGCCGGCATGTCCGCCGAGCAGAGAATCGAGAGAGCGAAGCTGGCGATGCAACAAGTGGACCTGGCCCACCGCATGTACCACAAGCCGAGCGAGTTGTCCGGCGGCCAGCGCCAGCGTGTCGCGATCGCCCGCGCCCTGGTCAACAACCCGTCGATTCTGCTTGCCGACGAGCCCACCGGAAACCTCGACTCGGCCACCGGCGCGGAAATCATGAGCCTGTTCGACCGCCTGCACCAGCAGGGCAATACAATCATCCTGGTGACACACGAGCAGGACGTCGCGGTGCACGCTCACCGTGTGGTGTACCTTCGCGACGGCAAGATCGCCAAGGACGAAAAGGTCAGATAGATCTTCTTGCGCTTCCGGAAAGCGCGCACCGGCTAAAATAGCAGCTTGTACAAGGGCCTTTCGATTACCGTAGTCATCCCCTGCCTCAATGAGGAACAAGGCATCGAGCAAGTGCTGAAGAGCATGCCGGCGTTCGTCGATCAGGTCATCGTAGTCGACAACCGCTCGACGGACCGCACCGCGCAAGTCGCACGCTCCTTCGGAGCGATGGTGATTCGCGAGGATGTCCGCGGGTATGGCCGCAGTTACAAGCGCGGCTTCTCGGCCGCCACCGGAGACGTCATTGTTACGCTGGACGGCGATCACAGCTATCCGCCGGACGCCATCTCTTACCTCATCGAGGCCTTCCTGCATCTGGAGGCCGACTTCCTCAACGCTTCCCGCTTCCCGGTCCGCGACCGCCATGCGATGAGCTTCAAACACAAGATCGGCAACCTCATCCTGTCCGTGGCCATGAGCCTGTTATATTTCCAGTGGGTGCGCGATTCGCAATCCGGCATGTGGGTCTTCCGCCGCTCGATTCTCGAAGGGATGACACTGGAATCGGACAGCATGGCCTTTTCCGAAGAGATCAAGATCGAAGCGCTGAAGAATCCCGGGGTGCGCTTTCAGGAGATCTCGATTCAGTATTCGTCGCGGCTGGGGGAAATCAAGCTCAACCCGTGGCGCGATGGCTGTTACAACCTCTGGTTCCTCTTCCGCAAGCGATTTACCTCGCGGGCGAGGAAATGCTAGACTGCTTCGAACCCGTCGATGCGTGTCACCGCCATTATCCCGAACTGGAACCGCCGCGATCTGCTGGCCGGCGTGATCGAGGATCTGCGGGGGCAATCCATGGCGCTGGAAGAAATCGTGGTTGTGGACAACGGCTCGTCGGACGGCTCGGTGGAAGCGGCCGCTTCCGCCGGCGCACGGGTGATCCGGCTGGCCGCGAACCGGGGCTTCAGCCACGCTGTCAATGCCGGGCTGCGAGCGGCGGCGACCGACTGGGTGGCGGTCTTGAACAACGATGTGCGGCTGCCGGCCACCTGGCTGGAGACGCTGCTCCCCGCGGTGGCCGGCGAAGACTGCTGGTTCGGCGCCGGCAAACTGCTCACTGCTTCCAATCCCAAGCGCGTGGATGGCGCTTTTGACCTGCTTTGCCGGGGCGGTTGCGCCTGGCGTGCCGGGCACGGCTCGGCCGACTGTTCGGTGTGGAGCAGAACACGGCGCGTCCATTTTGTTCCATTCACTGCCGCCGTTTTCCGCCGTGAGCTGTTTGAGCGAGTGGGGTATCTGGACGAGGAGTTCGAATCCTATCTCGAAGACGTGGAATTCGGCCTGCGTTGCGCGCTCGCCGGCTTTTGCGGCCTGTATGTGCCGGAAGCGACCGGCTTGCATCACGGCAGCGCCACGCTGGGCGAATGGAGCCGGGAAACGGTGCGCCGGCTGGCGCGCAATCAGTTGCTGCTGGTGGCCAAGCACTATCCTCCGGACTGGATCATCCGCTACGGCTGGCAAGTGCTGATCGCCCAGTTGTTGTGGGGAGCGCTCGCCGTCCGGCACGGAACCGGCATGGCGTATTTGCAGGGCAAGTACCAGGCGCTGGGCCGGCTTTGGAGGTCCCGCCGCCGGCAACACACACGACTGGAGGACGTCCTGAGCTGCTCGGAACAGGAAATCCTCGAGCTGCAAAAGCAAGCCGGAAGCGACCTGTTCTGGCGTCTGTACTTTTCACTCACATGAAAGATCTGGCGGCCGTCATCGTCACCCACAACTCCGCCTCCGTCATTGGCGCGTGCGTGGACGCATGTCAGCGGCAACGAGTGGAGGTGATCGTCGTCGACAATGCGTCCGGGGACGCGACTATCGAAGAAGTCCGCAAACGGCCCGCTGTGCGGTTGATCGCCAACAAGGAGAACCGTGGCTTCGCCGCCGCCGTGAATCAGGGATTCGCCGCCGCCAGCCATCCTCTGCTGCTGCTGTTGAATCCGGATACCGTTGTGGAGACCAGCCTTGAAGCTTTGCGTGCCGCCTGCTTACGGCCGGATGCCGGCGCCGCCACGGGACGGCTCATTTCCGCGGACGGTTCTTTTCAGAGAGGATTCGGCGTCCGCCGGCTGCCTGCGCCCAGCAGCCTGATCTTCGAGGTTTTGGGCGTGAACCGCCTGTGGCCGGCCAATCCCGTCAACCGCCGCTATCGCTGCCTGGATCTGGATGAAACGCGGAGCGGCACGGTCGAGCAGCCAGCCGGCGCATTTCTGATGATCCGGCGCTCGGCATGGGAGGCCGCCGGCGGAATGGATGAGAGTTTTTTTCCGCTCTGGTTCGAGGACGTGGACTTCTGCAAGCGACTGCTGGAGAAGGGCTACTTGATATACTATGAGGCGGAAGTCCAGGCCCGCCATCTGGGCGCCCATTCCGTCCGCCAAATCCCAGGCCCAAGCCGCGAGTTTTACTGGTATGCTAGCCTACTGAAGTACGCCGGAAAGCATTTTTCGCGCCCCTGGTGTGCAGTGCTCAGTCTGGCGGTGGTTGGGGGTGCGCTGCTTCGGCTGGTAACGGGGATTGTGCTTCATCGCAAAGTGGAACCCGTGCGGACTTATGGTAAGGTGATTCGTCTGGCGTGTCGCTATCTTCTTTCTGGTGGCGGCCGCGGTCGGAGCAGTTCCGGAAGTAGATACTCAAACCAGGCTCAGATTCATGTCTTATAGCGATTTGGTTTCCGTCACCATCGTGACGTTCAACAGCGGCCGGTTCATCAAACGTTGCCTGGAATCGGTGCTGGCACAGCGATACCAGAACAAAGAAGTGATCGTGATCGATAATGCCTCCACGGACGGCACCGTGGACATTCTCGAGCAATTCGAAGGCCGCTGCCAGATCGTCTATAACAGCGAGAACATCGGCTTCGCCGCCGCCCAGAACCAGGCGATTGAACTGGCGGGCGGGGATTGGGTGCTCACGCTCAACCCGGACGTGCTGCTGTTTCCAAACTTTATCTCCGCGCTGCTCGAAGCCGGCCAGATGGACCCGCAAGCCGGCACCGTCTGCGGGAAGCTGCTCTCGGTCACCAACAATTTCGACCTGCCGGAAAAGACGCTGGTGGATTCCACGGGCATTTATTTCACGCCCATGTTGCGTCACCTGGATCGCGGCAGCCAGGAGGAAGACAACGGGCACTACCTTCACCATGAGTATGTGTTCGGGGCCACTGCCGCCGCTGCGCTGTACCGCCGCGAAATGATCGGGGATATCGCAGTCTTCGGTGAATTCTTTGACCCGGATTTTTTCGTCTACCGTGAGGACGCGGACGTGGCCTGGCGCTCGCAGTTGATGGGCTGGCGCTGCATTTACACGCCGCACGCCCGCGGCTATCACGTCCGGGCGGTGTTGCCGGGCAACCGCCGGGCGCTGCCCGCGGCCATCAATATGCACTCGGTCAAGAACCGGTTCCTGATGCGGATCAAGAACATGACCGGTAGTCTCTATCTGCGGAACCTGTTCTCGATCGTCTGGCGGGACCTGCTGGTGGTCGGCTGCTGCCTGCTGCACGAGCACACCTCGCTGAAAGCCTTCTGGTATCTGGCGAAGAACTGGCGCCGCGTGTGGCAAAAGCGCAAGGCAATCATGGATCGCAAGCGCGCCAGCGATGAGTACATCGCAAGCTGGTTCTCCTACCATCCGGTTAGCAGGCCGGTCCCCAAGGCAAGGGCGCGCGTGGCCGCCCGGTCCAGAGCCGCGCGGGGCTGATGCGCTTTGCCGGGGCGGGTGGCGATTCTCGGCACACGCGGGATACCGGCGCGGTACGGCGGTTTTGAAACCTTTGCCGAGGAGCTTTCGCGCCGCCTGGTCGAGCGCGGCTATCAGGTCACTGTCTATTGCCGCCAGCGGCACACCGAGCCGAGCTACCTCGGCGTCAGGCTGGTCTATCTGCCCACCATCCGCCGCAAATATCTGGATACGATTGCCCACACAGCGCTCTCGACGCTGCACCTGCTGTTTCACTGGCCGGATGTGGCTCTCTACTGCAACGCCGCCAACGCGATCTTCACCTGGATGCCCCGCCTGGTCGGAGTTCCCGTCGCGTTGAATGTCGACGGCGTCGAGCGAAGACGCAGAAAGTGGAGCTGGCTCGCCCGCGCCTGGTACCTGATGTCGGAATGGATGGCGACGATCTTTCCTAATCAGGCGATCACCGATGCCCGCAAGATCGCCCAATACTACCGGCGGCGTTACCGTGCGGAGACTGCCTTCATTCCCTATGGGGCCCCCGTGGGCCCGATTTCTTCCACTGCCGTGCTGGAGCAATTAGGTCTTCAGCCGGAGCGCTATTTCCTGTATGTCTCGCGATTCGAGCCGGAGAACAACGCGCTGCTGGTGCGCGAGGCCTTCGAAAGACTCCAAACCGATGTCCGGCTGGCGCTGGTCGGCGACGCCCCCTATGCTCAGGACTATATTCGCCGCGTCCGGGATACAAGAGATCCGCGCGTGCTGCTGCCGGGCGCGATCTACGGCGAAGGCTACCACGAGCTGCAATCGCACTGCCTCGCTTACATCCATGCGACCGAAGTCGGCGGCACGCATCCGGCGTTGATTGAAGCCATGGGGCGGGGCTGCCTGGTGCTGTATCTGAAGACGCCGGAGAATGAAGAAGTGGCGGGCGGGGCCGGCATTGGGTTCGACGCGCACGAGCTGACAGCGAAGATGCAGCAGGCGCTCGAGATGAGCGCCGGGGACCGGGCAAGCTGGGGAGCGAAGGCGATGACACGGGTGGCGCAGCGCTACTCCTGGGACGCCGTTACCGACGCCTACGAGCGTCTCTTCCGGGAGCTGGCGCCATGAGCGGGGCTCTGCGCTGCTGGGTCGAAATTTCCCGCGAGCAACTGGCCGCCAACTACCGCTCGATCCAGCAGGCCGTCGGCGCAGTGGTCGAGGTGATGCCCGTCGTGAAGGCGGACGCCTACCGCCACGGCGCCGTCGAGGTGTCGAGGATCCTGATTGCCGAGGGGGTGCGCTGGCTGGCGGTCTCGAGCGTCGACGAAGGCATGGCTCTGCGGCTGGCCCAGATCGATGCTCGCATCCTTGTGATGGGCGGCGTGCTGCCGTGGGAACGTGAGAAGCTGCGGGAATACGAGCTGACGCCGGCCGTGCACTCGCTGAATGAGATCGGCGGTCTCGGCCCCATCGGGTATCACCTTAAGGCAGACACAGGAATGGGGCGGCTGGGGACACAGGCTTCGGCGGAAGAAATCGCAGCCGCCGTGCGGGCCGGCGCTCCAGCGCGTCTGGAAGGACTGATGACGCACTTCGCTTCGTCGGCGGACTACACCTCCTTTCAGACCGAACAACAGATCGCGCAGTTCGAGAAGCTGCGCCAAGATTTGCGCCGGGCGGGTGTCGAGCCGCTTTACACGCATGTTGCGTCGACCAATCCTGTGATGCTGGCCCGCCGCGGCGCCTGGTACAACATGGTGCGCCCGGGGATCGCCATCTACGGCTACTGGACGCCTGGCAAGGGCGATGCGCCCAAACCGCTGTTTGAAGTGAAGCCCGCGCTGAGATGGAAGGCGTCCATCGTGCTGGTGAAGGAGATCGAGGCCGGCGCCCGCATCGGTTACGGAGCCATGTTCACTTCGCCGCGGGACATGCGGATTGCCGTGCTCGGCATCGGTTACGCCGATGGGCTTCCGCACCGGCTCTCCAACAAAGGGAAGGTGATCGCCGCCGGCAGGCTGACTCCCATTCTCGGCGCCGTCTCGATGGACCTGACCACCATTGACATCAGCCATGCTCCGCATCTCGAACCTGGCGATGCGGTCACCATCATCGGGGCGGAAGCGGAGGTGGCGCAGGACGCGCGGCAACTGGCGAAGGCAGCCGGCACCATCACCTATTCGGTCCTGTGCGGCATCAGTGCGCGGGTGAAGCGGGTGTACGTTTAAACACAACGGGCACAAGTGTTTGCGCATCCGCTCCCATACTTTACCTCTACTGTGTCATAAATTATACGCGCAGGCGACAACATCAGCGTCGCGATCGAATGGGGATTATGCCGCTGGGCGGTTCCGGCTGTAAGCCCCCTTTGCGGTCGTCTCCGTACGCAGGTCGAACCCGCAATGCGGTAAAGCGGGAGCACAACGTTTCTTTACTGCCTTCGCGCCAAGCCACTTCGCGCCAAGCTTTCTCCGGCAACTCTTGAGCCAGTTGCTTCACCGTAACCGGTTGGTGCGTCTGGTCCCGTCGCATCCGTGTGGCCCGCCGCCCCTTCCCCTTCCAAGGCTTGGGTGGCAATGGCTGCCGCTCCAGCGCCCACACCGTAGTCGTGGATCTTACCGCCAGCGAATAGCCCAGCTTCAGTTTCGCCACTCCCTCCCGGAACTCGCGATTGGATCCGTATACTTCATCGGCCAGCACCACCCCGGGCGACACCCCGTCCTCCACCGCTTGCCGAATCTGCGCCAGCGCAATCTGCGGCTTGGTCTGAAACTGCACCTGTTCGGGAACACCGGCCGCCCTGCGGCGCTGTGGGTCGCTGGCCCATTCTTCCGGCAGATACAACCGCCAGGCAATGGGCAGACTCCCGGTCGCCGTAGCCGCCGATAAACTCACCGCCACCTGGCAGTTCTCCTTCTTTCCCACCCGGCCACAATACTGCCGTGCCACTCCAACCGAATGCGTGCCTCTCTTGACAAACCCGGTCTCATCCACAATCCATGCCGTCAGCGGTCCCTTTTTCTGCATCGCCGGCAGGACGTAACTCCGCACTTTCAAGTCGCGCAGCCCATCGCGCATTATCGGATGCGGCGTAACAGAAACAGGCGGGCACCCGAAGGGGATGCGACGTACTCGCGGCGTTTATTACTTTCTACGATCGAGCACCTCGAAATCGGGCGGCAAACTAACTGCTCCCACGGGGGGCTCAACACCGATTTGAATCTCATGCAGATCAATCACCGTATGGTAGCCTGACATTGTGTAATCGATTCGGACCGTCAGATCGTGTTCAATCGACTTCCACATGATCCCATCACGGTTAGGCGGCGTCACCTTGAGCAGGGTGCCAACGCAAGGCAAACCATTGACCACCTGCTGACCACGGACGACGCTGGATTGCGGGTAAGGCAAGCGCTCTCTCGTTGGCGCCTTCCATTTTTCGTTCACAATCGCTTTTTTGCTCCCAAAATAGACGTTGTACGAGGTAGCAGTAGCCGTGTCCCGCAGAAAGCCTCGGCCGGGACCTTGTGGGATTCCATCGATAATCTGCCGAGTATATCGAATATCCGAGCCGTCCGCGACCCGGTAGTAATAGCCTTCGTCCAACGAGAATGGAGTCTCGGTCCCGTCAGCGTTGACTACGAAAGTCGCGTGTCTGATTTTCGCAGTTACCGGAGTCCAGCGGGTCTGCCCGTGAGACCCGCGCTGTGAGATCACTCCTCCTATCGCCAAGGAGGAGATGAATGTAGTTCGCTTCATTGTTCCTCTCCTTCCTGAAAACCGATCTAAACACAAATGCAACACCCGCACACCACGACGCCTCCACTACCATCTCGGCACTGAATTATCCCGTGTTCTTCCCAAGGACAGGAGCCGCACCAGGGCGGATTACAGTAGCTTTGCTCCACCCAGCACCCGGTACCGCCTGTGCCGCAGTCGGCCCGCGCAACCTTGGAAACTACAGCAGTTATCGCTGTCACAATCAGGTAGCGAACGGCATTTCTTCTCTCCATGTATCACCTCCTCATCTTAATATCTGAATTTGAACTACTTGCAAATCTTGCAAATCCTCTTTTTGGAGACATTAAACATGCTTGAATTGCCATCTCAATTTGAACGAATCGGGCATTATCGCGCGTTGCGCAAAGCCTGAGGTTACACCTGTCGAGAGGTCGGTGTCAAGGGCTCGAATTGGGCCAGACCCGCTCACCCTACTTCGAACCGTGGAAGGGATTAAAGTCCGTGGCGGTGTCGTAAATATCGACGCCCTCGGCCCGCTTTAAGGAATTCACGATCAGGTACCTCAGCGGAGTCGCCGCGGCTTCATAAAGAACTTTGCCGAGATAACCGGACAGGAGCAGAGTTCCTATCGTGGACAGGCTGAGGCTGCCTCCGAACGCGAGGACCATTACTACGATGGTGTCGACGAACTGGCCAACGGCGGTGGAACCGATGGTGCGCGTCCATAACATTCTGCCCTTGGTGACGACTTTCAGGCGGGTCATTACGAAGGCGTTGGCGAATTCGCCGCACCAATAAGCGACCAGACTGGCGGCGACCAGACGGGGCACGAAGGTGAAGACTCTCTCGAAGGCGGATTGGTCCGGCCAACCGGCGGCGGGCGGCAGGGGCCACGACGATGAGCCCCATCACGGACAGCAGAGCGGAGGCCAGGAACGCGGTCCAGATGGCGCGGCGGGACGCCGCGTAACCATAGACCTCGGTGAAAATGTCCCCAAAGGTATTGCCGCAACAGGTCGGCATCGCTCCAGGGCGACTGCGCGACGAAGTGATGCAGCGACTCGTGCGTGCGGTGCACATGATCGAGAGCCAAGCGCGCGGCCATGGGCTCGACGCTCTTCCTTCGCCGTCCAGCAACAGGCCCGTACAGTAATTCCGCAAGGGCAGGTTGCGGTCTGCATGCCCCGCGGCTTGCGCCAGCCATTCCAAATATGCCGCGGCGCGGCAACTGGCGAAGGCAGCCGGCACCATCACCTATTCGGTGCTGTGCAGCATCAGTGCGCGGGTGAAGCGGGTGAAGCGGGTGTACGTGTAGTTGCACCGCCGGCTGCGGCGTTCAATCTCCAGCATGGAGCGCGGCCACTTCGTAATCCACCACTTTGGGAATGACGAATTCCACCACCTGGTTCCGCTGGGCGGAATGCTACGTCGGTTTCCGCGCGCAGCAGCTCGACGCGGCTGATCCGCCTTCGGCCGGGAACAACCATCCGCACCTGCTGCGGTCCGATGGGGGAGAACGGCCGGATCGGCGTCTCGCCGCGCAGCATCCAGCGAACCGCGTTTTGAAGCAGCAGGCTCAGGTCCGTGTTCCCGGAGACCCACGCGGTGCGCTCGATATCGCCGGGGAACAGTTCCGCCATCTCGAACAGGTTCTACAGCAGGCCCAGAAACTCTTCCACCGAGTACCCGGCCTGATCAATGATGGACATCAACGTTTTCCGTTTGAGGTCGCGGTTGTGCATGGCCAGCGTCACGCGCAGGGCCGGATTATCAGGATGCTTGAGGACGTGGTGACTGCCAGTGGAGTCAGGTGCTGGCTCATGCCGGTTCGGGAATTGCAACGCTCACTTCCTCTTTCACCGGATCAAGGGCAAGCTTCTTGTCAGGCGGCGGCTGTAGGCCGTCTTTTCGCAGGCTTTCCAGATAGGCGCGGATAGCGTCCTGGGCCATGGCGCGGACTTCTTCCAGCGTGTCGCCTTCGGTTACGAGCCCTGGCAACGCCGGGCACGTGGCCACATAGCCGCCTTCTTCAGCCGGCTCAAACAAGACCGTGTAGTGATATTCAGACACAGCGCTTTCCTCCTGATTGGATGGGGTGCGCGATCGAAACATGAGGATTGCAGATTTAATGATCTTTGCACTGGCAGTGTAGCATCCCTCCGGCAACCTGTGAAGAGCCAGGAAAAAGCCGGGCGCCAGACCATTCCCGCCATTTCCGCGAGCAGCTTGTAATTGCGGGATTCAGAAACAGGAGCCGGTATCGCCCCGACTGGTTGGTGGTGGCGCTGAAGACGGCGCTGGTTGCGGTCCTGACTATGCCACAATAGCGGAAGGTTCCCAGCGGGCAGGCTGGCAGCCTGTTCTACAACCCCATGGATCTTCTCGAGGGTTTGAATCCCCAGCAAATGGAAGCGGTTCGGCACACCAGCGGACCGCTGCTGATCCTGGCAGGCGCCGGCAGCGGCAAAACGCGGGTCATCACGCACCGCATTGCCTACCTGATTTGTGAGCGTGGTGTGCCGCCGTGGTCGATTCTCGCTGTCACCTTTACCAACAAGGCGGCCGGTGAGATGCGGCAGAGGGTACGGGGGCTGCTGGAGGGGCGGATCACTGGCGAAGGGCCGCTTGTTTCCACGTTTCACTCGTTCTGCGTGCGGCTGCTGCGGCGGTACGGCGAGCGGCTGGCGGACATCCGCCCGGGGTTCACGCGCCGTTTCACGATTTACGACGACGAGGACCAGATCGCAGTCGTGAAGGCGATTTACCGCGAGCTGGGCGTGGATGACAAAACGATCCCGGCGAAAACCGCGCTGTCGATGATCAGCCATGCCAAGTGCGCGAAGCAATCACCGGAGGAAATGCGGCAGAAAGCGCGCGACGCCGCGGCCAAGGTGGGCGAAGTCTATGAGCGCTACGAAGGCCGGCTGCGGGCCGCCAACGCACTGGATTTCGATGACCTGCTGATCGAGGCGGTCCGGCTGCTGGAACATGACGACGCGACACGGCTGGGTTGGAATGAGCGGCTGCAGCACCTGATGATTGACGAGTATCAGGACACCAACCGCAACCAGTACGAGCTGATGCGGCTGCTGGCCGGCAGCGGTCACAACGTATGCGTGGTCGGCGACGAGGATCAATCGATCTATAGCTGGCGCGGCGCCGAGATTCGCAACATCCTCGATTTCGAGCGGGATTTTCCGGACGCGAGGATCATCCGGCTGGAGCAGAACTACCGCTCGACGAAATCGATTCTGGATGCGGCCGGCGCCGTGGTGGCCAACAACACAGACCGGCTCGGCAAGAACTTGTGGACAGCGGCGCCGGCGGGCGAGCTTTTGACGGTTCATGAAGCAATCGACGCCGAAAACGAAGCGCTGTTCATCGCCGACGCCATCGAGAAGATCCTGCGCACACGGCAGGAAGATCACGCAGCCGTGCTCTACCGGACGAACTTCCAGTCGCGGCAGATTGAGGAAGCGCTGCGGCGGTACGGGCGGAAATACATCGTGGTGGGAGGATTCAGCTTCTACCAGCGGATGGAGATCAAGGACCTGCTGGCGTACCTGCGCGTGGGGATCACGCCTGAGGACAGTGTCAGCCTGCTGCGGATCATCAACACGCCGGCGCGGGGCATCGGCAAGACGACCGTCGAGGCGATCGAACAGTGCGTGAGGGCGAACCGGCTAAGCGCGTGGGAAGCGATCGCGCGGCTGCTCGAGACGCACGAGCTGGGTGCGCGGGCGGAGGCGGCGCTGGGCGAGTTCCGCAAGCTGGTGATCGAGCTGCGGAACGAAGCCGGCAAGCCGGTGAAGGATGTGTTGGAACGGATTATCGAGCGCACCTGCTATGAGCGCATGCTCGAAATGGACAAGAGCGGTGACGCCGAATCGCGGATCGCCAACATCGGCGAATTGTTGAACGCAGCTTCGGAAGCGGGCGAGCGGGGTGAATCGATCGCGGATTTCCTCGATCATGCCGCCCTGGTGAGCGATGCGGACGCCGTCGATGAGAAAGCGGAAGTCTCTCTGCTGACGATGCACAACGCCAAAGGCCTCGAGTTTCCAGTTGTGTTTCTGGCGGGCATGGAGGAGGGGTTGTTTCCGCACAACCGCTCTCTGAACTCGAATGCGCTTCTCGAAGAGGAGCGGCGGCTGTGCTACGTGGGGATGACGCGGGCCAGGAAGCAGCTTTTTCTGACGCACGCGCGGTCGCGCAGGCGGTATGGCGGCGGGTTTTCGGAGCCGACGATCGCCAGCCGCTTCCTGAAAGAAGTGCCGACGCAGTGCGTGCGCAAGCTGCACAGCCGTTTCGGGGCCGAAGTGGATCTGTTCAGCGAGCAGCGGGAAGTGCGGAACACGGCGCGAAAGAATCTATACACCGGAAAGACGTATAATTCAGTGGAGAACATCGCGCAGTTCTTCCAGCAGCGCGGGGCGCCGGCAACCAGGTTCCGGCCGCCGGAGAAACCCGCTGTGCCGGCGGCGTCGAAACCGGCCGCGCTGAAGAGGCCGAAGCTGGCAAAGGGGTCGATCATCCGCCATCCCAAGTATGGGGAAGGAACCATCGTCCGCAAGGAAGGCGATGGGCCCGAAGCCAAGCTGACGGTAAAATTTCCAGGGCGCGGCCTGATGAAACTGGTGGCAAAATACGCAGGATTGACAGACGGAGCATGAACACAAAGAACATTACGGACAAACCGGAACGCAAGAAGCTGAAGCGCGCGGCCCGCAAGAAGCTGCCACCCAAGGCTAAGAGAGCGCAGGGTGTGGCCCGCGGATCGAGGAAGAAGAAAGTACTGAAGATGGCCAAGGGCCAGCGCAAACGATAGCGTGAGCCAGCTTCTCCGCACCAAGAGCATCGACGCATTGATCGCCGCCAGCGAGGAGCCTGGCAAGCGGCTCAGCCGCACGCTGGGCCCGTGGAGCCTCACCGCCCTCGGCATCGGCGCCGTCATTGGCTCCGGCATCTTCATTCTGACGGGCACGGCGGCGGCCGGCGAGACGCTCAGCTTTCACTCGGTCCTGCACGTGCCGGTGCTGGATCTGCTGCTCAATGGGCCGGATTCGGTGGCCACCATCGGGCGGCCCGGGGCCGGCCCGGCGATCGCGCTGTCGTTCTTTCTGGTGGCGGTGGTGTGCGGCCTCGCCGGGCTGTGCTACGCGGAATTGGCGTCCATGATCCCGATCGCGGGCAGCGCGTACACCTATTCTTATGCCACGCTCGGCGAGATCTTTGCATGGATCATCGGCTGGGACCTGATTCTGGAGTACGCCGTGTCGAACATGGCTGTGGCCGTCGGCTTTTCGGCGTACTTCAATGACATTCTCGATGCGCTCCTCGGCGTACATCTGCCAAGGCAGCTTTCCGAGCCAATGGTTATGGGCGGTCAGCTCACCGGAAGCTGGTTCAACCTGCCGGCGTTTCTGGTGCTGATGGCGCTGACGGTGGTGCTGGTGCGCGGGGTGAAGGAAAGCGCGCGCGCCAACAACATCATGGTGATCGTGAAGGTGGCGGCGATTCTGATTTTTGTCGCCGCCGCCTGGCGCGCCGTCAAGGTCGAGAACTGGACGCCGTTCATGCCGAACGGATTTCAAGGTGTGCTGACCGGCGGCGCGATCGTGTTCTTTACGTATATCGGATTCGATTCCGTGTCCACGGCGGCCGAAGAAGCGCGCCACCCGCAGCGCGACCTGCCCTTCGGCATCATCGTCTCGCTGGTGATCTGCACGCTGCTGTACGTCTCCGTGTCGCTGATGCTGACCGGAATGCAGAACTGGAAGACGCTGAACACCGCCGCCCCGGTGGCCAACGCGCTCAAGGCGGCGGGTCTGGACAACGTGCGGCGGCTGGTGTCGTTGGGAGCGCTGGGCGGCATGCTGAGCTCGCTGCTGGTGTTTCAATACGGGCAGGCGCGGATCTGGTTTGCGATGTCGCGGGACGGGCTCTTGCCGGGCGTGTTTTCAAGAGTGCACCCGCGCCACCGGACACCGCACATCAGCACCTGGGTGGCGGGTTTTGCGGTGGGCATCCCGGCGGGCATTTGGGATATCGGAACGTTCGCCGACTTGAGCAACATCGGCACACTGTTCGCATTCGCGCTGGTGTCGGCGGGAGTGCTGGTGTTGCGGCGGAGCCAGCCGGAGCGCGTGCGCGGCTTCCGCGTGCCGTTTGTGCCGGTGGTGCCGGTGCTGGCGATCGCATTTTGCGTGGTGCTGATGATGAGCCTGCCGTTCGAGACCTGGATCCGTTTTTTTGTGTGGCTGGCGATCGGGCTGGTGATTTACTTCTGCTTCGGCAAGAAGCACAGCGCGCTGAAATAGAGGGACAGGCTGCCCTGTCCCCATGAAAATGTGAGGAAGGCAATGTTGAGGGATAAGCTGCGGGGCGTGCTCGGTTTTCCGGTTACGCCGTTTAAGCAGGATCTTTCGCTCGATCTGGAGGCGCTCGGATCGAACGTTTTCGAGATGGCGAAGCACGCCTTCTGCGGAATCGTGGCCGCGGGCGGCACCGGCGAGATGTATTCCATGACGCCGCCGGAGAACATGGAAGTGGTAAGGCGGACGGTGGCGGTTGTGAACGGCCGCATGCCGGTGATCGGCGGAGTCGGCTTCAACGCGCGGATCGCGTCCGAGATGGCGCACGAGATGGAGAAGGCGGGCGCGGACGCGCTGCTGGTGATGCCCCCTTACTATATGAATGCTCCCACCGAAGGGCTGCTCGATTACTACGCCGCGGTGGGGCATGCCTCCGGCTTGCCGCTGGCGGTGTACAGCCGCGACTGGGCGGTGTTCACGCCGGAGATGGTGGCGAGGCTGGCGGAGAAAGCGCCGGCGCTCGAGATCTGGAAAGACGGTCAGGGCGACGCGCGCAAGTATCAACGGATCATGGCAAAGGTGGGCAACCGGCTGGCTTGGCTGGGCGGCATCGGCGACGATTGCGTGGCGCCTTACTTCGCGATCGGCGTGCAGGGGTACACGTCGAGCATCTCGAACGTGGCGCCGAAGCTGTCTCTGGCGCTGGCCGAAGCGGGGATGCAGCGCGATTTCGCAATGCTGGACCGGTTGCTGTACAAGTACGTTCATCCTCTGTACGCTTTGCGCGACCGCAAGCGCGGCTATGAAGTGTCCGTGATGAAGAAAATGATGGACCTGACCGGGCTGAAGGGCGGGCCGGTCCGGCCGCCGCTCGAGAATGTAACGCCGGCTGAAGAGAAGATGATTCAGGAACTGCTGGACTTGTATGGGGACTATCTGTAGGCAGTGCTGAAACCAACTATTTTTCGCGAGTACGACATCCGCGGGATTGCGGACGTCGATTTGCCGGGCCCGGATGTCGAGTTGTTGGGCAAGGGGATCGGCACGTACCTGCGCCGGAACGTCGTCGAGAAGATCAACCTGGGCCGTGACTGCCGGTTGAGCGGGGAACGGTTGCGCGACTCGTTGTTGAAAGGCCTCCTATCCACGGGCCTGCACGTGACAGACATCGGGCAAGTGCCGACACCGCTGCTTTATTACTCGGTGTTTCACCTGGAGGCGGACGGCGGTGTGATGATCACCGGCAGCCACAACCCGGCCGAGTACAACGGCTTTAAAGTGATGCGCGGCAAAGCGACGATCTACGGCGCTGAGATCCAGCAGGTGCGGGAGATCATCGAGAAAGGCGACTTCGCCTCCGGCGCCGGCTCGGTGACGGAAGCGGATGTCGTGACGCCGTATGTGGAGGAAGTGGCCGGGCAGTTCCGGTTTGTGCAGCCAGTCAAGGTGGCAGCCGACGCCGGCAACGGCACGGCCGGGCCCCTGATGCACCGGCTGTTCCAAAAGCTGAACGTGGACGCGGTGGAACTGTTCTTCGAGATGGATGGCCATTTTCCGAATCATCATCCGGATCCGACGGTGGAAGAGAATCTGGAAGCACTCAAAGAAGCGGTACGCTGCCAACACGCCGATTTGGGCCTTGCTTTTGACGGCGACGGCGACCGGCTCGGGGCGATCGACGAGAACGGCAACGTAGTCTGGGGCGACCAGATCTTGCTGATCTGTGCTCGCGAGATTCTGGCGCGCAAACCTGGAGCGACGTTCATCGGGGAAGTGAAGTGTTCGCAGGTGATGTATGACGAGATCGCGCGAATGGGCGGCCGGCCTGTCATGTACAAGACAGGCCACTCGCTGATCAAGGCAAAGATGAAAGAAGAGCGAGCCGAACTGGCGGGCGAGATGAGCGGGCACATGTTCTTCGCTGACCGCTACTACGGCTACGACGATGCCCTCTACGCCGCCTGCCGGCTGATCGAGATTGTGGCCGCCAGCGGCAAACCGCTGTCTGCTCAACTGGCGGGGCTGCCGAAGATGGTGGCGACGCCGGAGATCCGCGTCGATTGCTCCGACGAAGCCAAGTTCGCCGTCGTCGCCCGCGTGGCCGAGCATTTCCGCCGGATTCGGCCGGTGGTCGAGGTGGATGGGGTGCGGGTGCTGTTCGAGAAGGGATGGGGTCTGGTGCGGGCGTCGAACACGCAGCCGGTGCTGGTGCTGCGGTTTGAGGCTCGGGATGCGGAGTCGCTCAACGTGTACCGGAGCGAAGTGGAAGCAGCCCTGGCGGAGGCTTCCGCCTGCTCGGACCCTCAACGCACATCCCGGTAGAGCGATGCCAGCCGATCCGGGGGCGCCCCGGCCAGATACAGCGCCTGAATCCAGAACCACCGCCACAATGTGACCAGCAGTCCTGACTTGCGCCACCGCCGGTCCGAGACGCGGATCCTGTGGGCCAGAAAGGCGAGCCGTCCGTGTTTCCAGAGGCGGCGGGCGAAGTCGTAGTCTTCCAGAATCGGCATGTCGCGGTAGCCGCCCAGTTGCTCGAAGACTAAGCGGCGGCAGAAGATGCCGGAGTCGCCATAGAAGATGCCGAAGCGGCATCGCTGCCGGTTGATCCAGTTAAATGCAGCCGCGGCGGCGTCTTCGCCCTCATAGCAGACGCGGAAATTTCCGCCGAGGACGGCCGGCTCGGCGAGCGCCCGCCGAATGGCATCGAGAACGCCGGGGTCGGGCAGGACGTCGGCGTGCAGGAAGAGCAGCACATCGCCGGACGCAACCCGCGCTGCGTGGTTCATCTGGCGGGCGCGCCCCCGCGGTGACGGAATCACCTTTGCCCAGTCAGCGGCCCTGGCGGCCGTCTCATCCCTCGAGCCGCCGTCCGCCACCAGGATCTCGTGAGGCAGTTCAGCAACCAGCGAGCGCAGCAAAGGCACGATGGCCGCTTCCTCGTTGAGGGCGGGAATCACCACCGAGATGGAGATCAATTGCGCGCGCTTGGACCTTCGATGCGCCCAGCCAAGGGACGGACGATCCCTAAGCCGCACACACCGACGCCTACTTGGGTCAGAGCTTGCAGGAAATTGAGCAGAACCGAGTAGACAAGCTGCTCGGTGACGAGCTGCTTGCCGGGCAGGCGGAAGCTCGGGGAGAGTTCCTTGTTGATCTGCACTCGGACGGTGTTGGGCAGAGGCCGGCCATGACGGTCGCTCAGATTGGCGATCTGCATGGGGGTTTGCAGAATGGCTCCGGTGTGGCCGTCCACGTAGAACTGGCATCGGGAAAACCAGCCGGCGTTGCCTGGATCGGCGGCATCGAACAGCAGCAGGGGCGCCTGCCGGTCGGGAGCGCTGAGCTCGGCCACCAGCGCGCGGCTCGAGTCCTGGATGCTGATCTCGAATCCGGCTTGCCTGGCGATACTGGACACCAGCTCCGGCTCCAGCTCGAGCAGCAGAATTTTGTGATCGCCAGCCCGGAGTACCTGCATTCCATGGCTATTCTAGCAGGACGAGCCGGATGCCCGGTTCCTCAGGTGTCTCGGGTGCATGGGGCTTGACACCGGCGCCTGGAACGCGTACAAGGCATAAGTAAAGAGGGGCAGGCATGTGAAGTACGCAAAAGTGGCTGTGTGCGCTTTTGTCCGTATGCGCGGGTCTGACTGTGGCCGCGGCGACGCTGGCGCAGTATAACGCGCAGTTTGCGGTGGCGATTCTGGGTGGATCAAACGCGAGGACAGCGGTGAGCGCGGATGGGGGGAACATCCGGGATCGCACCACGGGGAACACGTCGCAGAATATTTCGCAGGAAGTGGTGCAGGAGTTCCAGCTTTCCAGCGTCAACTGGCACCGGCATCACCAGCACGGGCGCGGTGAACATCGTGACTCGCAGCGGGGCGAACGATTTTCACGGCGCCGGCTACTTCTATTTTCGCGATAACCAACCAGACCAGGACTCGGTGTTTACGGTGCAGCCGGATTCGGCCCCGCTGGCGCCGTTCGCGCACATCGCTCCGTCTCCCCGAGCAAGGCGCCAGTGACGCCCTCGCTGACGGGGATCGATCTGGACGGCGACGGCACGGGGTTTGACTTGATTCCCGGACTGCGGGTAAACGGCTTCAACCGGGGGCTGGAGTCGAGCGATCTGGAGCGTGCAGTCGCCGACTTCAACACCAGGTACGCCGGAAAGGCGACGCCGCGAAACCAGCCGATCCGCGCCGTGACCCTGCCGTCGAATTACGAGTTCGGCGACACCTTTTCCAGCCAGGACATCCGGCTGTCCAAGAGCTTCGCCTTCCGCGAGCGCTGGAAGCTGAGCGTGTTCGGCGAGATCTTCAACCTGTTCAATATCGCGAACCTGGGCGGTCACGCCTACAACCTGTATGATCCGACGCTGTTCGGGCAGCCGACCATCCGGACGAACCAGGTGTTTGGGAGCGGCGGGCCGCGCGCGTTGCAGGTGGCGGCGCGGGTGAGCTTCTGAAGAACACGCGCAAAACTGACCGCGCCCGCGGGAGGGACACTCCGGCGTTCCTCAAGGCTATGGCGCCGCGGGGCGCGTCCTTTGCGCTTTTGAAGAACTCGCTCGCACAACGCTCCTGGCATGGGTCGCTGGTGAGGAGTCTCGCGCGCGGGCCGACGGCAAGAGACGCTGGTCGGCGTAGTCCTTAAATGGAAAGTGTAAACTTACGGCTTTCCTCGCGGCACAACAGCGGTCATAATGCTTATCGGAAGGACTATCCAACATGGCAATCCTGCAAGGACTACTCGGATTCGTGGGATTGGTGTGTTTCGTGTTGATGATCGTCGGACTGTGGAAGCCTGCAACCGTGCTCCGCAAAGTTGTAAGGCCCTCCAGAGGTAAGGCCTTCTTGGTCTATTTCGTTGCCTTCTTGATTGTTGGGTCCTTGGCGAGGTTAGTCGAGGAACGCCGGATAGCAACAGACCCGGCCTACGCTCAAGCGGTGCGAGAGCGCGAGCTGGCGAAAAAGAAAGAAGCTAAAGACGCGGAGGCTAAACGACAGGCGATGCAGAAGGCCGAGACAGACAAAGCCAAGGAAGAAGCCGCTAAACGCGAAGTGGTGCCGAAAGGGGAGGAAGGCAGACCCCAGAGCCAGAAGATCGGCGTTCAGAGTCAGATCGTCAAAGCGGTTGCCCGGAAGTATCGATATTTCTTTGCGATCAGGAACCATGGCCAGACTCCGTTTGAGGGCTCCGTCACCATTGAGCTCAAGGGCAGGAACGGGACGTTAGGCCGGGAAACGTTCACCACTCGGCAACCGATTGCACCGGGGCTTGGCACATCAGTTTACTTCGATATCAACACAGGACCGCCCTCTGTTCACGGGGAATATGGAATCATGGAGTTTTCGTATGGAGTAGAGGTTGCTGGGCAAATCGTCGCGTCTGGTCGAGGTCTAATTTCGGAAAAGTTCGAAAACCTCCGCTTCTGAACGCACGGATGGCCAGTTTCATCACATTGGCACGTCGTGGATAGCGCCCTCGCTCGTCGATCGACCGCCTGCGGTTGTCGTAAATCTGCGGTAAGGCCGGCTGATGCGACGCCCGGCCCGAATTGAATCAGAACCGCAATCGGAGAGCGAACTGAACCTCCCGCTCGCCTGCGCCCGCGAACGTCCCCGTGATCTGCCCGAAGTTTCCCGCGTTCACGTTCCCCGACGGATTGGCGAACTGGGGCGTGTTCGTCAGATTGTAAAACTCCGAACGGAACTCCAGCCGCCAGCCTTCCCGGATGTCGAAGTTGCGGAACACCGAGAAGTCGTAATTGGCCAGCACTGGACCGCGCCCGATGTTACGTCCCGCGTTGCCGAAGCGTCCCGGCGCGGGCGCGACGAAGGCTGAAGTATTGAAAAATCGCTCGCCTGGCCCGACTGCGCCGAGTTTCTGGTAAGATCCCGCGACGTCGGCGAATTGGCCGTTGCCGGGGCAATTGCACTGGCCCGCGTCGGCGGTGATATTGAACGGCGAGCCGCTGACCGCGCGCAGAATGCCGTTTAACTGCCATCCGCCGAGAATCCACTTGGCTGGGCCCCTCTGCGCGTACTTCTTGCCCGCGCCGACCGGCAGCTCATAGATGTGATTGAGCACGAGCATGTGTGTGCGATCGAAGGACGTCGGGCCGTAGTTGCGTCGAACGTCGGCGACGATGACAAAACCCCCCTGGTCATCCTGAACGCTCAACACCTTCGACCACGTGTAGGCCACGCCGAACGACAGGCCGTTGTTGAAGCGGCGTTGCAGGTTAAGCTGGAGCGCGTTGTAGTTGCTGTTGTAGGCATTGGCGCGTTCGGCCACGCTGGCCGTCCGTCCGAACAGCCGGTTGAATTGAAGGCCGGCCGTGCCCAGGCCCGGGAGCGAGTGGTTCAACTCGCGCTGGCTCGGCAGACGCCGGCCCAGCGTTCCGACGTAGCTCAGATCCATGACCACGCTCCTGCCGAGTTCCCTCTGATACGTGAGGCTGTAGCTATGCACAAACGGAGTCGCGTTCTTGCGGGGAACGGTGAAGAAGGCCTGGTTCGGCGCCGGGCTGATAACGCCGTTGTCGGGAATCGGCTGCACGGGCACCGGCACGATGGTGTCCATCGATCCGTCGATCCGAAAATCGTTCGCCACACCGACCTGCACGTTGTAAATCACGGGGAATTGCGTGGAGAGCGTTCCTCCGGTAAAACCGAACCGGCCAGTGTAGTACGACGTACCATAACCGCCGCGGATCACCGACTTGGCGGAAGCCTTGTAGGCGAAACCGAAGCGCGGAGCCCAGTTGTTGGCGTCATAGTCGACGTTCGTGCTCAGGCCTATGTTGCCGTAGCCCGCGATGACCAGGCTGTTATTGGAGACGTCATAGTTCGACGCTCCGCCGCGATAGCGCGGTTTCACAGTAGAGTGCCCTTCGTAGCGCAAGCCCAGGTCGAGAGTGAGCTTCGAGGTCACCTGGTAGGAATCGTGGAAGAAGAAGAACGCCTGGGTCACCCGATTGGTCGGCGTCACCGTCTGAAACGTGCGCGACGAAACATCGGGCGCGTTGATCAGGAACGCAGCGTACGAGTGGCCGAGCGTGCCGAACGGTCCTAGCGCCGCGCCGGGCAGCGCAGTGGTCCCCGGGTTGAACTGGAAGCGGCCGCGCGGTCCGAAGTTAAGACCCTGCGGCTGGAAGCGGTCTGCGCGCAGACGCCGAACGTCGGCGCCCCATTTCATCGTGTGGCGGCTGATCGTTTTGCTCCAGGTATTCACCCAGTTGAACAGGTTGTCGGAGTTGATCAGGGGATACACGACGGGAACGCCGATGCCCGGCATGCCGCCGACATCGAAGCGTGGCAGGCCGCGCGAACTGATGGGATCGGGGAATGGATTATTCAGCCCCAGTTCTTTGGCCAGTCCGTCGTCCACATTGTTGCCGTTGACGTCCACGAAGTACCGGTTATAGCCAAAGCGCGCCTCCATCAGCAGCGTCGGGCTAAACTGGCGCGTATAGTTGAGAACGGCCGTGTGGTTGCCGCCGTTGCTTCTGACGCCGTCGCCGATCTTGAAGCCGAGCAGCGCGTCCTGTGCGACCTCGGACGGAGTGAAGTTGTACTTCACGAAGACCGAGTTGCGCTCGTTGAAGTTGTGATCGACGCGGCCGTCGTAATTGAAGCTGTCGAGCCGGAACGGCACGTTCCCCACGATGTTATTCACGAGCCCGGTCTGATTGGTCGCCGGCAGAAAGGAGTTCAGCCGGCGCGCGACCGGATGGATGCGGGCCGCGGGAATCGTGTTGCCCGCGAACGGCATCCGCCCCGGCCCATCGGGCCCGGTGCGCGGATCGTACAGCGTGAGCCCCGTGACGCCGGCGAAGTTGCCATCGCGCCATGCCGCGACAGGGATCGTGTTGAGCTGCGTGGTGGCCTGACGCTGCACCGTGCCCTGAAACGAGCCGAAATAGAACGTCTTGTTTCGGACGATGGGTCCGCCAAGCGTCCCGCCGAACTGGTTGCGCGTGAGCGAAGGTTTCGGCTGAGGAACGAAGTTGAAAAAGTTGCGTGCGCGTATGGCGGCGTTGCGGTGGAAATGGAACAGGCTCCCGTGGAGCTGGTTCGTGCCGCCGCGCGTGATCACGTTCACCACGGCGCCGCCGGCGCGGCCGAACTCCGCGTTGAAGTTCGACGTGCTGATGTTGACCTCCTGCACGGACTCGGCCGGCGGGATGTAGATGGTCAGCCCCAGCGTGGGGTTGTTGTTGTCAACGCCGTCGACCTGCACGTTGTTGGCGCTGTTCCCCTGCCCATTCGCCTGGTAGAACGTGGTGCGCGGCGCGTCTTCGAGCGCGGTGAAGTTCGCCACCGGCGGTGTCACGCCCGGGAGCAGGCCCACCAGGGCCTGGAAGCTGCGATTGGCGATGGGAAGCTCGCGCACGGCCTGGGACGGGATGGTGCGGTTGACGTCGGAACGGTCGGTTTGCAGCAGCGGCGATTCGGCGGCCACTTGTATCGTTTCGGTGACCATGCCGGGCTCCAGCGTGAAATCCGCACGGACGGTGGAAGCAACCTGCACCTGGATGTTTCGCCGCGATACTTTCTTGAACCCTTGCTTCTCGACATCTACTTCGTAGATGCCCGGCGGCAGGTAGGGCTGCGTGTAGAGACCTTCTCCATTGGTGGCGATCCGCCGCTTTACACCAGTCTGCGTTTCGACGATGCTGACCAGCGCGTCGGCGACGACGGCTCCCGACGAATCGGTCACCGTCCCCAGAACCGTGGCGGTAATGGCTTGGCCCCATGCGGCTGCCGCAAAGACAAGAACCAGACAGAGAGACTTCATCGCGCACCCTCCTTCGGTTACGTTCGAATGTAGAGATCAGGCCCCGAAGTACTCACTGACAGTTTAACGCCAGATTTTCATTTTGGACTCTTCACTACGGTTCAGTCTACACTCAGCCGGTGATACGATGCCCGCATGGCGTTCGCCTTGGCCGCCATGCTGGCGTGCACTCCTTGTCACCAGGCAATCGTCGATTCCTATGCGCGGACGGGCATGGGTCGCTCCTTTTTCGCGCTGACGCAAGAAACGAGAGTGGAGGATTTCGCAAAACGCAACCGCTTCTTTCATGCGCCCTCAAAGAGCTGGTTCATCATGACTGAACGCGAGGGCAGGTTTTACATGCGACGCGAACACGCCGACGGCGTCATGGAGAAGGAGCTCCACTACGTGCTCGGCTCCGGCAACCATGCGCGGAGCTACGTTCACCGCACGTCCGAAGGGCGTCTGCTGGCGATGCCGGTATCCTGGTATGCGGAAAAAGGCGGGTTCTGGCAAATGGCGCCCGGTTACGACCGGCCGGACCACGTGGATTTTCGACGGAAGATCAACTACGAGTGCTTCTTTTGCCACAATGCCTATCCCGGCACGCCGGGCGGCGATGAGAGCGATCCGCTCTATCTCGATCCGCTGCCGGAGGGCGTCGATTGCGCGCGGTGTCATGGAACGGCGGACAAGCATCTGAGCAACCCGCGCCGCGGTACGATCCTCAATCCGAAGACGCTCTCCTGGGCACGGCAGATGGAGCTGTGCATGCAGTGCCATCTGGAGACTACGTCTCACCCGCTGCCCCATTCCATCCGCCGCTATGGCCGCGGGATGTTCAGCTACCGGCCGGGCGAGCCGCTCGAAAACTATATGGTGCACTTCGATCATCCGGCCGGCGGCGCTTATCGAGACAAGTTCGAAGTCGTCAGCGCACCCTACCGGCTGCGAAAGTCGGCATGTTTTCTCAACAGCAGAGGGCGGATGAGCTGCACCACTTGCCACGATCCGCATGCGCGAACGGTGAAAAACGCCTGCCCGAGCTGCCATCGGACCGCCCACCACAAGGAGAAAGACTGCGCCGGCTGTCACATGGCCAGGCGGCGTCCGGAAGATGCACGGCTCACGACGATGACGGACCACCGGATTCAGCGAAAGCCCGACGCGCAAGATCCCTCGGAACTGCCGGAGTACGCGGGCCGGGTGGCTGCCTACTATCCGCCGGTGATCGACAAGCTCTACCTGGCGTTGGCCCAGGTGCGCGACGCAGCGAATCTCGGCGAGGGCGTGGTTCGGTTGCAGAGGCTGGCGGCCGGGTTTCCGCGCGCGGAATTTCACTGCGATCTGGCGGAGGCGTACCGCAAGACAGGCCGCAAGCCCGAAGCAGTGGCGCACTATCAACAAGCGTTAGCCAAGATGCCGTCGCTCGTTCCAGCGTGGCGGGGACTCGCGCTGGTCGAGTACCCGAATCTCGAGGCGATCCTGGGAGGGCTGAAACATGCGCCACGCGATGCGTTTCTGCTCACTCTGCTGGGGACAGCCCGCGGTGACGAAGCGGATCTCCGAGCGGCGATGATGGCCGACCCCGATCTGCCGGAAGCGTACGTGAATCTGGGAGCGCTGCTGGCGCACAAGGGAGAAAAAGCGGAAGCAGTCAGGATGTTCCGGCAAGCGCTGGCGATCGATCCCCGCAACCAAGCCGCGCTGGCGAACCTCAAGCTCGCGCTGACGCCGGCCGTCGCGCGCTGATTCCAGGCGCAAAATAAGGGCAGCTTGCGGCCCCGTACGGCTTCTTGATAGTCTCACCTAAACGGTTTGGATCATCCTGTCCGTCGTATTTGGGAGACTCTCATGCATGAACCCTGCTCCGTTTCTGTCCTGCTGCTTGGCCTGACGGCTCTTCTGTTCGCCCAGGCGCCGACCGGCGAGGTTACGGGCGCCGTGACCGACCCGACCGGCGCCGTCGTCGTCGGGGCCGCCGTCACCGTCACCAACCCGGCCACCAATGTCCAGCGCTCGGTTGTCTCGACCGGCAACGGCATCTACGTCGTTTCGGCGCTGCCGCCCGGCGTATACAACCTCCGGGTGGAGATACAGGGGTTTCAAAGCCAGGTCCGCAATGGGGTCGAATTGCAGGTCGGCCAGGTGGCGCGTATCGATTTTTCCATGAAAGTCGGCAACGTCGCCGAAGTGGTCGAGATCACGGGCCTGGCGCCCGTGCTGGAGACGGAATCGACCTCGGTCGGCACGGTAATTGAAAACCGGCGGATTGTCGAACTCCCTCTCAATGGCCGGAATTATCTCCAACTGGCGTCGTTGATCCCCGGCGCGACCACCAACGGCCCCGCTTCCTCGCAAGGCCAGCAGCGCATGGGCGGCGCGCGCAACCAGTTCGCGCTCAACGTCGCCGGCCAGCGAGTGCACTTCAATCACTACTCGCTCGACGGGATGGAGAACACTGACCAGAACTTCAACACCTATCTGTTCCTGCCGTCCATTGATGCGCTCCAGGAATTCAAGGTCGAGAGCGGCCTCTTCTCGGCAGAGTATGGCCGTGCGATCGCGCAGGTGAACGTTTCCACCAAGTCCGGCACGAACGACTTTCACGGTGTCGCGTTCGAATTTCTCCGCAACGCCAAGCTCGATGCAAAGAATTTCTTCGACCGCCCGAACGACCCGATTCCGCCCTTCAAGCGGAATCAATTCGGAGGCACCTTCAGCGGACCTGTCCTGATCCCGAAACTCTACAACGGCAAAGACAAGCTGTTCTTTTTGTTCAACTACGAAGGACTGCGCGAGCGGAAGGCGCTGACGCAGGCCGGCACTTTGCCGCCGGCCGGCTATCGCCGCGGCGACCTGTCGCAAATCCCGCGGCAGATCCGCGATCCGCTCAACGGCCAGCCGTTTGCCGGCAACATCATTCCGCAAAGCCGCATCCACGCGACTTCGGCCAAGGTGCTCCAGGACTTCTATCCCCTCCCGAACCGCCCCGGCACCGGCGCGCTCGGCTTGGGCAACAACTACCTCAACAACGAAGGCCGCCGCTCGGACGGCGATCAGGTCACGGCGCGAGGTGACCTGACGGCCGTTCGCAACCACACCTTTTTCTTCCGCTTCTCCCAGACCCAGGAGCCGCAATACATCCCCTTCAACATCGAGAACATGGGCAACAACGTGGACATCCTCGGACAGCAGGGTGTGCTCGGCCACACGGCTGTGATGGGCGCCAACAAGGTGAACGAGTTCAAGTTCGGGATGAACTACTTCAAGTCGGCCAATATCCAGCAGCGGGCTTTTGTCCGCAACGTTGTCAACGAGCTCAGGATCCCCGGCGTTTCCCAGGACCCGCTCTACTGGGGTATCCCCGTTTTCCAGATCAGCGGGTTCTCCAACGTCGGCGAGTGCAACGATTGCCCGTTTGTGAACTGGAACACGACGTTCCAGCTCACCGACAACTTCGGCTGGACCACCGGCAAGCACTCCCTCAAGTTCGGCGGCGAGTATCGCCGCCTGCGTTACAACCAGATCGGGGCCGTCGTCCCGCGCGGCCGCTTCTCCTGGAACGGCCAGTATGCGGGGGACCCAATGGCGGACATGCTGCTCAGCTATTTCAGCGCCTCCGAGGGCCAGGTTGGGGCGCCCATCGCCAACTTCCGCCAGAGCTACATCGGCGTTTATATCCAGGACACCTGGAAAATCACGCCGAAGCTGACGCTCAACTGGGGTCTGCGCTGGGAGTATGAATCCCCCTACTACGATAAGCACGACGCCATCGTGAACGTCGATTTCGCCTGGGACAACTCGCGCGAGCCGGTCTTCGTCCGCGCCGGCGCCGGGGATCCTTTTGCTGGCAACCCGCAATTCCCGCCGCCGCCCGGCTGGCTCTATACACGCGATGGCCGCTTCGGTCGCGGCGCCGGCGCGCCCGACCGCAACGATTTCGGCCCCCGGATCGGCATTGCCTATCAGCTCAATTCCAAGACCGTTTTCCGGGCCGGCGGCGGGGTTTACTTTGTCCGCGACATCGGCAACGCGGTCTTCGACGTCGTTCGCAACATTCCCTTCACCATCCGACAGGCCGAAACAGCCGATACGACGCGCCCCAACTTGAATTGGGAGCGGCCGTTCACGGCGGTTGGCGCGCCCAGCTTCCTGCTGATCAATCAGTTTGGCGAACGTACCTCCTACGTCGATCAATGGCAGGCTTCGGTGCAGCGCGAGCTGACCGGGAACATGTCGCTCGAAGTCACCTATATGGGTTCAAGCGGCGTCAAACTTCGCCGTCTGACCTCCTACAACAATCCATTTCCGCGGCCCGGCAATCCCAACCTCAACCGGCCGTTCCCGAAATTCAATGGCAGCTTCCAGAACATGAACGCGCCGAGCCATTCGACCTATCACGCCTTGCAGGCCCGCTTGCAGCACCGCTTTTCTCACGGCTTCACCGTCCTCGGCTCTTACGCGTACGGCAAGTCGATCGACAACGGATCCGGCATCCGCACAACCGACGGGGATGCTCTGACTCCGTCCGATAACTACAACCTCCGCGCCGAGCGCGGTCTCTCCGCCTTCGACTTCCGCCAGCGTCTCACCGCTTCGTTCCTCTACGAGCTACCCCTGGGCAAGGGAAAAAGTGTGGACTTTGGCGGGAACAGCTTCGCGAATTTCCTGCTGGGCGGATGGCAATTGGGCGGCATTCTTACCTTCCAGGACGGCTTCCCGCTGACCTCGTACTGCGGGCCAGGCAACATCCAGAACGGCGGCGGTTACTGCAAGCCGGATGCCGTGGCGGGCGCCAATCCCAACCTGCCCGACAGCGAGCAGCGCGTGACTCGCTTCTTCAACACGGCTGCCTTCGTCGACCGCCTCGGCCAGGATCCGGCCCGGATTACCGAGTTCCGCTACGGGACGGCGGGGCGCAATACGATTATCGGACCGGGGATCATCTCCCTGGACTTCAGCGCCAACAAGTTCTTTCGCATCGCCGAGCGGCAGACGATCGAGTTCCGCAGCGAATTCTTCAACCTGCCAAACCATCCGATTTTCGCTCCGCCGGGAACGACTCTGCGAACGGCCACCTATGGTGTGATTGGCGCGACGAAGATCGATTCGCGACAGATCCAGTTCGCGTTGAAGTACAGCTTCTGACGCCGGGCGGTTCGCGCCCAGCTCCGTGTTCAGGCTCACTCCGCATTGGGAACGAACCCTCCGTTCAGGCCCATCTCGCATTGGACAATTCTATGGCTCCCCGGAATATATATCTTTTGTGGTATACTAGCATATGAACTGGACGGTCGAGACCCTCAACGAAACCGTTGACGCGGAGGTCGAGGCCTTGCCCGAAGACATGCGGGCGAGGCTGGCGCGTATCGCGAAGCTCATCGAGGAAAAGGGCCTGGAGCGTGTGGGCGAGCCGCACGTCAAGCATGTGGAAGGGCGGCTGTCAGAGATGCGGCTGAAAGGCCGCAGCGGAATTTCGCGGGCGCTGTATGTGACGGCCGTCGGCCGGCGCGTGGTGATCGTGCGGGTCTTCGTGAAGAAAACGGAGAAAACGCCGCGGCGCGAGATAGAGCTGGCCCTGTCCCGCGCGAAAGCGGTTCTATGATGGAGGTGTAGCAATGGCACGCATATCTGATATGCACAAGGAGTGGATGAAAGTGCCGAAGTATCGGAAGGCTTACGAGGCGCTTGAGGAAGAGTTCGTCCTGGCGTCGGCCGTGATGGATGTGCGGAACCGCGCCGGCCTCACGCAGGAGGAGCTGGCCCGGAAGATGGGGACGACTCAGCCCGTCGTGGCGCGCCTGGAGAGCGGGCGCGTGCGCCCCTCGATGCGCACCCTGGAGCGTCTGGCGGATGCGACCGGATCGCGGTTGCTGATCAGCTTCGAGCCTCGCGAAGCCGCAACCAAGCCGCGCTGGCGAACCTCAAGCTCGCGCTAACGCCGGCCGGCGCGCGCTGATTCCAGGTTGCGGCGCGCCTGCGGATGACCGGGGCGCAGCCGCAACGCTTCCTGGAAATGCGAAACAGCCTCCGCGATCCGGCCGGCCCGCGCCAGTGCGGAGCCCCAGTTGTTGTGGGCGTCGGCGTTGGCCGGATCCAGGCGCAACGTCTCGCGATATTCCGCAATCGCTTCTTCGGTCTTTCCCTGGCCGGCCAGCAGAAGGCCGAGGTCATAGTGGGCGGATGCAAAGCCCGGTTGAGCCAGGATGGCAGCCCGGTAGTGCCCCTCGGCTTCGCCAATGCGGCCGAGGCGTGCGTACGTGCCCCCGAGATTGTAGTGGGCGCCGGCGAAGCCGGGTTGAATGCGGACCGCCTCCCGGTAGGCCTCGAGTGCCTCTTGCTGCATCCCCTGCCGGCTCAGAGCCACGCCAAGATTGTTGTGCGCCTCGGCAAACTCCGGCTTCGCAGCCACCGCTTTTCGAAACGCTTCCAGCGCCGCTTGCGTCCTGCCCTGGGCATCCAGCAAACGGCCGAGATTGTTGTTCGCCTCGGGCGACTGCGGATCAAGCTGCAATGCGTCCTGGAAATGCTTTTCGGCAGCCGGCAGCCGGCCTTCGGCAAAGGCAATGACGCCGAGGCCGATGTGCGCAGCCAGGAATTGCGGATCGATCTTCCATGCCAGCTCATACGCGGCACGCGCTTCCGGCAGGCGCCCCGCTGCCAGCAGGGATTCACCGAGCCCGGTGTGCCAGTTGGGAACGGAGGAAAGACGGCGCAGCAGCTCGCGCCACTCGGCCACGGCGCGCTCATGTTTGCGGCGCTCAGCGAGCAATTCAGCGAATCTCTCGCGCAACAGCAAGTCTTCCGGGTATTTCTCGAGCCACCGGCTGTACTGCTGCTCCGCCTCGTTCAAATCGATGCGACCGCGCTGCATCCGGAAACCGCCCTGATTCCTGAACGGCGGGCGCTCCATCAGCGCGTGCATATCCCGCTCCATACGGTGCTCATCCCACGCCGACGGCACAAACCCTTCGCCGTCGAGATTCAAGATCGCCTCCGCCAGACGAAGGCTGGCCCGCGGGCGCAGGTGCACATGTTCATAGAACGACGTGCTATCGGGCGGGATCAGCTTCTCGACATCGACAAGAGAAGCCCCGGTGCGGGCGGCGGCGTCCCGAATGATGGCATTGATCCGGCTATCCGCACGAAAGCGCAGCAAGTCGAGGTCGCGGGCGGCGGCAAAATCACCGGCGCGGAATTTTTCCTCCGCGGCCGCGCCGGCAAAGGGCGGGCAATCACGAAGGTTGACGGCCACTGTGCAGAGAATCACTCGAGCTCCCGCCCCGCGGGCCACGCGAATGATCGCTGTCAGGTTGTTCCCGAAGTTTCGATAGACCTGCTCGAGAAGCGGGTCACCGGCTGAGATCTGCCGGCGCAGAAACATCTCCATGCCCCGCCACTCGGTCAAATCCCGGCGCGCGGGCGAGAGCAGTTGGCCAAGACTGAAGCGCTTCAGCGCAGCCGCGATCTTCGAAGCGCTAAAAACAGTGCCTGGGCCGAATGGGCCAACCACCTCGTTGTTGCCCATGTAGAGGACAACGAGATCGGGCTCCAGCCGCGCGCACTCCTCGGCGATCTCGAGAATGACGTGCGAGTTGATCGCTGTCATGGCGGTGTTGATCACTTCGAGCCGCCCTCCGGCGATGGCCTGCATCTGGTGCGCGAAGCTGAACATGGGATCGGGAAACCCCATGGCCGCCGACTCCCCCAGCACGAAGACGCGCCTCACTCCGGGAGGCTTGGGGACGGCAAAGCGAAGCGGCAGAGGGGTGCGGGCGATGCGTTTGGGAAAGAAGCGCCAGCCGAACTGGCGGTTGGTCGTCATGTAGCCGCCAGCCGGCAAGAAGAAGGAGGAGGGATAACCATAGCCGGCCAGTCGCAGACCCGATTCGAGCAGCGCCAGAAACAGAAATGGCGAAAGGATGATCAGCGCCAGCCGCTTCGCCCACTCGCGCATTGACAAGGGCCTCACAGTGTGAAAAACTCGTCCACCAAATGATACCCGGCGGATGGCCGGGACAACGGGAGGGCCAGCATGAGGCGCTTTGCTGCTTTCACCATTTTTCTATTTGCGGCGGTTCTCCACGCCCAAACAGACCTGTCCACCATTCGAGGAACGGTGACGGATGCTTCCGGCGCCGTAGTGCCGAACGCCGGCATCACGCTCACGGATATCGAGCGCAACACGAGCCGCATGACATCGACGGGCCAGGACGGCAACTACGAGATTCCGTTTCTTGTGCCCGGTCTCTACAAACTGACGGCGACAGCGGCCGGATTCAAGGAATTTGTCGCCGACCGCATTCGCATCACCAGCCGTGAAATCCGGCGTATCGACGCCGCGCTCGAACTCGGCGCAGTCGGCGCGCAAGTGAACGTGACCGCGGAAGCCGCCGTGATCTCGACCGAAGGCAGCCAGGTGGCGAACGGGTTCAATAACTCCTCGTTTGTCGACAGCCCGCTGAGCCAGAGCTTTTTCCCGCAGGCCTACATGACCACTTTGCCGAATATCCAGACCGATTTGGGCGGGTGGGGTTTGCGTTTTGCCGGACAGAGCGGCAATCAAGTCGCCGAGTCGCTGGACGGCGTGGTGAGCGACGGCCCGGTGAACCTGGTCCAGAACATGTTTGACTTCGAGGAGCTGCAAGTGGTGGCGGTGAACAACTCGGCCGAGTTCCCGCGCATCGCCAATTTCACAATGACCGGGCGCGGCGGCTCGAACCAGTTCCACGGCCGGGCCTATCTGGACTTCGTGAACTCGGCTCTGAACGCCCGCAGCGCCTTTGCGCCTTACAAAGTCCCCTACAAAGAACACCGGGGCAACGGGAATATCAACGGCCCCATCATCAAGGACAAGACGTTCTTCTATTTCTCTTACAGCCTGGTGCGCATCCCGTCAGCCACGTTCTTCAACCGCAATGTGCCCACGCGAGCCATGCGCAATGGAGACTTTTCCGCGTCTTCCACCGTGGTGCGCGATCCGCTCACCATGACGGCGGGCAATCCCGCGACCGGGACGCCGTTCCCCGGCAACCGGGTTCCCTCGAACCGGTTCAATCCGGTGTCGCTCAAAGCCCAGCAGCAGTATATTCCGGAGCCGAATCAGGGCGGGGCGAATGACCGGACCAGCAACTTCGGCTTCCTCCACCATTGGCCGCTCGACTTGTTCCGATGGGATTCCGTAACCGGCCGCTTCGATCATCGTTTCAGCGAGAAGAATTCGATCTTCGGCCGCTACATCAATCGCTTGACTCCCTACGTGCTGGCGGGCAGCTTTCCCAATGTCGGCACCTGGACACGCATGAGGCACCATCACTCGGTCGTTCTCTCCGATACCCATACCTTCTCGCCCCGGCTGGTCAATAACGCGCGCTGGGGTTGGATCAAGGACGATATCCGGGACGGCGGAACCATTGACGGGTTCACGCCGGTGACGGGCGACACGGTGGTGGCCAGCCTCGGCATCCAGGGTGTGAATCCGCGCAATCTGAAGGCGATGGGCTTCCCGGTGATGGATATTGTGGGCGTCAGCCGCCTGGCGATCCAGCCCGGCGGCACCATCAATGACCGTCATGATTTCGAGTACACGAACAACACGTCGTGGTCCACGCGCTCACACGTGATCAAGTTCGGCGGCGACGCCAGAACTTTCCGTGATTTTCGCGATGTCATTTTCGAGGGCGCTTACGGCGTGTTCAATTTCAACGGCGCTCTGAGCGGAGAGCCGTACGCCGATTTCCTGCTTGGCCTGCCGTCCTCCACCTCGAGGCTGGATCCGCTCACCCAGCGCAAGCTGCGGGCATACGAGATCGGATTCTTCTTCACCGATACGTGGAAGGTGACTCGCAGGCTGACTCTCGATCTCGGGCTGCGCTGGGACTACTTCGGCTCCACCAGTTACGGTGACAATCTGCAATACAACTGGGACCGCGAGAACGGCGACGTGATCATTCCCCCGGGGACACGCGATAAGGTCAGCCCGCTCTATCCGGCGAGCCAGATCAAGTTGCGCGAAGGCCAGGTCGTGCCCAGCCCGGCGCGGGATAATTTCCGCCCGAGATTCGGCGCCGCGTACCGGATTCGCGACTCATTCGTGGTGCGCGGCGGATACGGCACGTTCAGCGAATCGCTCGGCGCCTTTCATCGCTTCCAGGGCACCGGTCCGTTCCAGTTGCAGGAGTCCTTTACGAATCTCGACGAGTTTCGCGCCGGCCGTCCTGCTTTGCAGTTCCCCAGCCCGTTTCCGGCCCGGCTGGGAAGTATTCCGTCTCAAAGTGTTTCCGGGTATCCGGCGAGTACGGACAACGGCGTCATCCATCAGTACAACGTCAGCATCGAGAAGGATTATCACCGGCTCGGACTGCGTGCTTCTTACATCGGATCGCGCGGTCGCGGTCTGAATTACGATCTCGGATTGAATAAGCCGCGGCCGGGCCTGATCCCGTTTAACCAGAACCGCCGGCCCTACCAGCAGTTCATCGGAGCATCCTACGCGCTGAATGACGGGCGCACGAACTATGATGCCTTGCAGTTGGAAGCCAGCAAGCGCCACGGCTCGTTCACCTTCGACGTCCACTACACGCTCTCGAACTCGATGGCGGACTATCTGAATCTGCAAGACCCGTATGACCATTCATTCTGGAACCGCGATGCGTTCAATTCGCGTCACAGAGCGGTGGTCACGACGATCTGGGATCTGCCGTTCGGCCGCGGCCGGAGATACATGAACACCGCGCCAAAGCTGATGAACGCGATGCTTGGAGGATGGCAGACGCAGACGGTGCATTATTTCCAGTCCGGCCAGTATTTCTCGCCCAGCTTCAGCGGGACCGATCCATCCAACACCAACACGTTTGGCGGCTTGCCGGACCGGATTGGCGATGGAAATCTGGACCCCGGTGCGCGGCAGGTCAGCCGCTGGTTTGACGCCGGCGCCTTCGTGGCCCCTGCCGCCGGACGATACGGCAACTCAGGCGTGAATATTCTCGAAGGACCCGGCCTGAATTTGCATCATCTGGCGGTGGTAAAGGAATTCCGGGTGACCGAGCGGTTTAAGATCGTACCCCAGGCATCGATGGCGAACATCTTCAATACGCCTCACTATGCTTTTCCGCAGGCGAATATCTCGGTGCCTGGCCAGGTGGCCCGCATCGTGGGGCACCAGGGCGGCGGGGCGCCGCGCGAAAAGAGCGCGTACCGGGAGATCACCATGCGGTTGAGAGTCGAGTTCTGACATGCGCGAAATCACCCTGTTTCTGCTGGCCGCCTCCTTGAGCGCGGCCCCTCTTCGTGTGGGCCGCGCGGCGGTGAAGATCACACCCGAGCCAGGGACGCCGATGGCGGGTTATTACAGCACACGCCTGGCCACCGGCACGCACGACGATCTCCACGCCAAAGCGATCGTGCTCGAAAAAGACGGTCGCAAGGCGGCGCTGGTGGCGTGTGATCTGGTCGCTCTGGCGCCGAACGTTATCGAAGAAGCGCGCCGCCTTGCTGAAAAGGCAACTCGCATTCCGGCCGGCAACATCATGATCAGCGCCACCCACTCGCACACCGGGCCAGTCATCACCGGCCGCGGGTCGCGCGATTCGGCCTACGGCGGCTCGCTGCCGGTGCTCAAGAAATACATGGCCGAATTGCCCGCAAGAATCGCTGAAAGCGTTCAATTGGCAAACGCCGATCTGCGCGCGGCCCGGGCGGCGGCGGGCATTGGCAAAGAACAGTCGCTTGCGTTCAACCGGCGGTTTCATATGAAGGACGGCAGCGTGGGCTGGAATCCGGGGAAGCTGAATCCGAACATCCTGGAGCCGGCCGGGGCCGTCGATCCCGGCGTCCACGTAGTCTATTTCGAGGGCGAAGACTCCACTGCGCTCGCCACGTATGTCAACTACTCGTGCCATCTCGACACCGTGGGCGGAGTCGAGTGGTCGGCGGACTATCCGTACACTTTGTCGTCCATTCTCGCGAACGTCAAAGGCGGCGGCATGCTGACGCTGTTCACGATCGGTACTGCGGGCAACATCAATCACGTCGATGTTTCGTCGAAGAAGCCGCAAAAAGGACACGAAGAAGCGGCCCGCATCGGCACGGTTCTGGCCGGGGAGGTACTGAAGACTTACACTCGCCTGTCGCCGCTATCCGATGGCGCTCTTGCAGTGAAGAGCGAAATCGTGCCGCTGGCGTTGCCGGAAGTGACGGCCGCCGACGTGGACCGCGGCAAAACGATCGAGGCCGAGATCCGCGCCGGCAAGTCACCGAAGTTCCTGGACTCCGTCTTCGCCTTCAAAGCCATCGATGTAAGTGATCGCCAGGGTAAGCCGCATGAGGCCGAGGTGCAGGTGATCGCGCTCGGCAGCCAGATTGCCTGGGTGGCGCTTCCGGGCGAGGTCTTCGTCGAGCTGGGGATGGCGATCAAGAAGGCGTCGCCATTCCCGTCCACGATCGTGGTCGAGCTCGCTCATGGCCCCACCACGTACATTCCCGATCAGCGGGCGTACCCACAGGGCAACTACGAAGTGGTGAGCGCGCGAGTGGCCCAAGGATCGGGGGAGAAACTGGTGGAATCAGCCCTCCGGCTGCTGGCGGACCTGAAGAAGAGCGGGACCCCATGATTGGTTAAACGCGATCCGGGGCTCGCGGTTTTGAGAGGGAGTTAGCCGGCTCCGCGTCTCCAAACGTTCGCCTGCAACAACTCCATGTCTGAGTCGAAAGTCCATATCTCGATCTTCCGCGCGCGGCTGATCGTCGCGAGAACCGCCGGCTTCATCGTGGCTGGATCGCTTCCGCAAAATAAGAATCGTGCCTGTCGCTGACGTCCGAAGGGCCATTGCGCGGGACCGAGGACGGGGTAATCCGCAGTCGTTTGGCGGTCGCAACACCGTAGCCACGGTTGCCGAGATATTCCCGGAGGGCGGCCTGGACGAGAATGGTAAGACTAGGAGGGGCTTCCTGTTGATGAAGATAGTCGATCAGTTTTTTTTCGAGATCATCGGGAAAAGTGATCGTGGCGCGCCTCATAAGGGCAAACTATCACAAACTGGTGAAGATGGCCATCGACCGTGAACTCAATCCCAGACCGCAGGGAACGCTTGCGGGCAATGCTTGCTAAACACGGCTTCTGAAGGTTTCCGTAAGACCGCTTGCTGACGCGCGCGGCTCCGAAAGAGAGCCGGCGGACCTGAAGAAGTGAGACGAAGAATCCTCTATGCTTAAACTGGTAAACTTAGGCCTTTGGCCTGTGTGATGAAAGGGCCGCGCGACACACGGGCCAAAGACTCGATGATCATTTACGCCTGCACCATTTTCCTTTCCGCGTTTCTTCTCTTCCAGGTCCAGCCCGTCATCGCCAAGATGATTCTGCCGTGGTTTGGCGGCTCGGCAGCCGTCTGGACCACGTGCATGCTCTTCTTCCAGTCCGCTCTCCTGCTGGGCTACCTCTACGCCTGGTTCGCCGTGCGCCATCTCGAGCCCAAGCGGCATGCCTGGCTGCATTCCGCCCTGCTCGCCGCCAGCCTGGCGCTGCTTCCCGTTACCCCAGGAACGCAATGGAAGCCCGCGCCCGAAGCCAATCCCTCGATCCAGATCCTGCTGCTGCTGGGCGCCTGCGTCGGCGTCCCCTATGTGCTGCTCTCGACCACCAGTCCTCTGCTCCAATCCTGGTACGCCCGCACCGGCAAAGGCGTTCTCCCGTATCGCCTGTTTGCGTTATCCAATCTTGGCTCGATGCTCGCTCTGCTCAGCTACCCGGTCGGAGTTGAGCCGTTCCTCTCTTCCCGCAACCAGGGCGCCGTATGGTCCGGGCTCTATGTCTTGTTTGTGATCCTTTGTGCGGCCACCGCTTTCGTCACCACGCGCCGAACGGGTTCCGGCCTGCCATTGGACGCTCCTGCCGCCGCCGATGAGGAAGCACCGCCTGCTCCCGCGCCGTCGAATCTGGTCATGTGGACTGCCCTCGCCACCTGCCCTTCCGCCCTCCTGCTCGCGGTCACCAACCACCTTACCCAGGATGTCGCCGCCATCCCCTTCCTCTGGATCGTGCCGCTCGCTCTCTATCTGCTGAGTTTCATCCTCTGCTTTGATGCCCGCGGCTGGTATCGACGCCCGCTGTTCATGTTCCTGTTGATCCCATCCCTTGCCGGGCTCGCCTACTTCTTTCATGAGGGCACCGAAGACTTCAATCTCAAGATCCTCCTCGCCGGATTCTCCGCCGCTTTCTTCGTCTGCTGCATGGTCTGCCATGGCGAGCTCGTCCGGCTCAAACCTCATCCGCGCTACCTCACCTCTTTCTACCTCATGCTCTCGGTGGGAGGCGCCTGCGGAGGTCTCTTTGTCGGCGTCATCGCTCCGTACCTTTTCCTCTCCAATTTCGAGTTCCCGGTCTCGCTGGCGCTGTGCGGGTTCCTGTCCGTCCTCGTCCTCACTGGCGACCCGGCTTCCCGCTTTTACGAGCGCTGGACTCACTGGTCCATCATCCTCATGATCGCCGGCGTGCTGGCCCTGACCGCTTACTTGGGCCGCACTGTCCGCACCGCCATCCACGACTACAAACTCGTCCGCCGCAATTTCTACGGCATCCTCCGCGTGCGCGAAACCGGCAAGCCCGGCGAGCGCGACCAGTACCGCACCCTGCTGCACGGAGCAATCAATCACGGTGAAGAGTGGATGCATCCGGACCGCCGCCGCGAATTGCTCACCTACTATTGCCAGGACACCGGCGCCGGCCGCGCCATCCGCACCCGGCAGTCAAACCAGCCACAGAAAGTCGGCGTCTTCGGACTCGGCGCCGGGACCATCGCCGCCTATGCCCGTCCGGGCGATTCCTATAAGTTCTACGAGATCAACCCGCTGGTCGTCGAGCTCGCCCGCAGCGAATTCTTTTTCCTGCCGGAAGCGCGCGCCGGCATCGATGTGGTTCTCGGCGACGCCCGCTTATCCCTGGAGCGAGAGCCTCCGCAGGACTTCGATGTTCTCGCCGTCGACTGCTTCTCCGGCGACTCGATCCCCATTCACCTGCTCACCCGCCAGGCCATCGAGCTCTATTTCCGCCATCTCAAGCCCGGCGGCGTCCTCGCACTCCACGTCTCCAACCGCTTCCTCGAACTCGAATACGTGATCGACCGAATTGCGTCAGCGTTGGGGAAAGCGACATTACAGGTCGAAACCGAAGAAGACGAGGATGGGGACTGCTTCGGCTCGACATGGGTCCTGGTCGCCTCCAGCCCCGGCGTGTTCCAGCACAAGGTCTTCAACGGCGCCGGCAAGCCCGTCCAGCCTAAAGCAAAGGTCCGCGCCTGGACAGACGACTACTCGAGCCTGTTCCAGGTTCTCAAGTAGGCGGCTCGAGGCTCTCCATTCTCGCGGCATTCTGGTCGCTCCGATGCCGCCCTGTTGTACACTTACCCTCATGCATCCCGGGCGTCTGTTCTTCGCCAGTTGTCTGGCGCTGGTCACTACCTCGATGGTCTTTTCCATCCGCGGCGACATTCTCGACTCCCTGAGCGCCGACTTCCATCTCAACAAACAGCAGACCGGATTGATTCTGAGCCCGGCGTTCTGGGGATTCACGTTGTCGATTCTCGTCGGCGGCTCGCTGGTGGATTTTTTCGGCATGCGACGCCTGCTGTCGCTCTCCAGTTGGGGGTATGTCGCCGCTGTGCTGGCAATTCTGCTTGCACCGCGTCCTTCCGCGCCGGTCGAGCCGTTCTACACCGACCCGGGCTTCCTCATCCTCTATGCAGGCATGCTGGCGCTGGGCCTTTCCCAGGGCCTGGTCGAGGGCGTCATCAATCCGCTGGCCGCCACCCTGTACCCCGACGATAAGACGCACAAACTGAATGTGCTGCATGCGTGGTGGCCGGGCGGTCTGATCATCGGCGGCCTGACGGCGTTCCTGATTACGAAATGGATGGGGCTGGATGGAGCCGGCGTCCGCCCGGCCACCCTCACTTTGGGATGGCAGGTGAAACTGGGTGTGATCCTGATCCCTGCCATCGGCTATCTGCTCCTGATTCGACGCCAGCAGTTCCCCGCCACCGAGCGCGTGGCTGCTGGTGTTTCCAATTCCGAAATGTTCCGCGAGGCGAGACGGCCCTTGTTCCTGCTGTTGTGGCTGTGCATGTGGATGACAGCGGCCACCGAGCTGGGGCCCGACCAGTGGGTCAGCTCGCTGATCACCAAACTCACCGGGATGCAGGGGGTGTTGATCCTCGTCTATACCGCCGGACTGATGTTTGTGCTGCGTTTTTTCGGCGGGGCGATGGCGCACCGCTTTTCACCCTGCGGCCTGCTGATGCTCTCCTCGATCCTGGCCGCAGCCGGACTGTTCACGCTCGGCTCGGTCCGCACGCCGGCTGAGGCGTTCCTGGCTGCAACGCTGTTTGGCGTTGGCAAGACCTACTTCTGGCCAACCATGCTTGGCGTCACCTCGGAGCTTTTCCCGCGCGGCGGCGCTTTATTGCTGGCGATCATGGGCGGCACCGGCAATCTCGCCACTGCATTCGTGCTTCCGGTGATGGGCGGCTGGTATGACTCGGCGGGCCCGGCGGCCGCATTACGCTATGTGGGTGTGCTGCCGATCGTGCTGACGGCAGTGTTTGGCGTGCTGTCTTTCTATTTCCGCTCAGCCGGCGGGTACCGCGCGGTCAAGCTGGCGGAGATCAGGGGCGCGGCCGCGGACGGAGAGTAATTAGCGCATGCGGTGACTCCCCTATTGCGGCATAAGGATGACTTATGCTAGCCTCCCGGCTGTGGGTGCCTTCTTTCATTTCAAATTGTTTCGGGACATCGCCCATACGGGCAGCATGAGTCGTGGCGCGGCGATGAACGGCGTCAGCCAGTCGGCGGCCAGCCAGCACGTACAGGAGCGCGAAAGGGAGATGGAAGTCGAGCTCATCGACCGCACGCGCCGCCCGCTGCGTCTGACCGAAGCCGGCATGCTCTATCACGAACTGTGCCGCGACCTGCTCGACCGCAGCGAGGAGTTTGACATCGCACTCGGCCAGTTGAAGTCGGCCGTGGCGGGCACGGTCCGGGTGGCGTCGATCTTTTCCGTCGGCCTGTCGGAGATGTCCCGGCTGGAGGAGGAATTCAGCGGGCGTTTTCCCCAGGCGCAATTGGAAGTGGAATACTTACGGCCGGAGAAGGTGTACGAGGCAGTCCGCACGGATCGCGCCGACATCGGTCTGGTCAGCTATCCGCATCCGGCCAAAGATATCGCCGTCATTGCCTGGCGCGAAGAAGAGATGGCGCTGGCGGCGGCGCCATCCCACGCCATCGCCGGCCTTGCCCGCGTCAGTCCCAAGGAGATGGAAGGGCTCGAGTTCATCGGCTTCGATCCCGACCTGCCGATCCGGCGCGAGGTGGATCGCTTTCTGCGCGACCAGGGTGTCGGTGTCCAGGTGACGATGCACTTCGATTCCATCCCGATGGTGAAGGAAGCGCTGGCGCTGGGCCATTGCGTCAGCATCCTGCCGGCGCGCATGCTCCAGGCGGAGATCGAGCAGGGACGCCTGGTCGCCGTGCCGCTGGAAGCGCCGGGCCTGATCCGTCCGCTGGGCATCATTCACTTGAAAAAGAAACGCCTCAATCGCGCCACGCACTCTTTTCTTACGTTGTTGCAGCAAACCGGGCAGCCCCGCCAGTAGCGCCGAAGCAACGCGCTGCGTGCAGGATCAGCGCGTTTTCAGCTCGATCACCAACACTTCAAACGGCTGCGCGTTCAGGTTCACCTCAGAGTGTTTCCCCGGGCCCGGCATCGCCACCCCTCCTGCCTTGCCCGACGGCTCACTCACGGTTCCGTCCGCCGCCGTGGATCTCAGGCGATAATCCGTCAGATAGACGACCACGCGCGGCAAGGCGTGCTCATGCAGCGGCGCCCCCTCGTTCGGAGGGAACCGTGCCCGCACCACTCGCACCTGGTCATTCTCCAGCTCGACTTTGTAATGCTTGGGATCGACTTTCACCGGGTCGAGGACTGGATACGCTGCCGGCGAGCCCTTGGGCTTGTTCAACTCCACCTCTACAATGCGGTAGCTGTTCCTGCCGGTGTTCTCGCTGGTGTGAAGACCGCCGGCCGGATCCCAGCGCATTTCGCCGGCTTTCCATTTCAGGTCTTTGACGCCGCCATCCTGGTAAGCCAGACGCATCTGGCCCGCATCCAGGTAAATCATGACGCGGTTCACGTCGTGTTTGTGAAGCTGGCTCTTTTGACCAGGGGCATTGGTGACCAGAAGCACCTTCACCTGGTCCGTGTCGAATCTCACGCGGTCGTCTGCGGCAATCAGCAGCCCCGCGATGGGTAGGAGAGTGGTGAATATGAGCATCGTTTGATCTATTTCATCAAACCATCGGCCTTCCTGTCAGCGGTAGACCGGCTCGAGCTTCTCGCGGATGAACCGGTGGCACTGCGTGAAGCTGTGACGCGGGCTCACCGGCGTATGATGGTGGTCAATCGTGATCCAGCCGCGGAACCGGTTCTTCTTCAAAACCTGGTGCAAGCGGCGGAAGTCGATCTCGCCGTCCCCCAGATCCTGGTTGCATAGCAGGAAGGTGGCGTTCTGGGTTCCGGCTTTTTCAACCTTGCCGTTGGCCACCACGACGTCGCCGGCCGCATATACATACCTGGCATCCACGTAATCCATCGACACCAGCCGGTGGCCATATTTCTGGAACAGGTACGGGATGTCGCAGCCGCCCAGGTACAGATGCACCGTGTCGGGCGACCAGCCGAATCGTTTCTGGTCCGTGAGCTTGAGCATCAGCTCCACTTCATCCTGGCTCTCGACCAATTGCCCCTGCGAATGATTGTGCTGCCCCGCCTTGATGCCGTAACCGGCGCAAAGATCCCCCAGCCGGTTCCAGAAACCGCAGGCGATCCGCAGGTGCTCACGGACCAGCACCTTGTTCGGCCTTCGCGGGCTGAACACGGTCAGCAGATTCGAGCCGAAGCTCTTCAGAAACTGGCAGGCTTTGTGGGCATTGGCTTCGATGGCGGCGTGCTGCGCGGCGTCGCTGGCTTCTCCTCCGAAAGACAAAGTTGCCAGACGGAGCCCGCGCTTGCTCAGCTCTTTTTCCAATTGAACGGGCGGCATGCGGAAACGCTCCAGGGTGGCGGGCCAGCCGTTGAGGCGGAAGCCATCGAGGCCGCAGTCCTTAACTACATCGAGCATGTCGGTAAACCTGGCCGAGCCGTCTTCCTTCCATTGGGTCGACGTCCATAGGAACGAGCTGACGGCCCAGGAAATGTTGCGATCGCCGGCGGGCATCGCTGCTTCGATACGCGCCTTCAGCCCGCCCAGAGCCGCGGCCCAGCATGCCAGAAATCTTCGCCGGTTCATATTGCCAGTGGCCTCATGATATGCCAACTCGGCTGGCGGCCGCAGGGGGGCTTGTCTGTTTGCCTCTATCGGTATTTTCCGGCGGTTTTCAACGCGGCCTCGATGGTCGCAAGCGGCAGCAGCAGAGTTAACGGCGCATCCAGCAGCGGTACGGCGCCAAAGCGGGCATACCATCCCGCCACCCTGTCATTCTTGGCGTCGATGACAAGCAAAACGCCGCCAACTTCCGCCGAGGCCAGCAGACAGCGTTTGCCCGCCGCGAGCAGAAGCTGCCCGCCAAGGCCGTGCCCTTGCGCCCTGCGATCCACGGCTAAGCGTGCCAACCGGAAACCCGGCACGTCATGGCGAGCCAGTCCGCGCCGTACGATCTCCGGCGTGCGGGCATACTCCACCGAGGCGGGGCTCAGGCTGTAGAAGCCGAGAATGGTCTTGTTGGCATCGTCGATCGCAAGGAATGTTTTCGCACCGCCCAGCTCATGACTCTTACGAGCGTAACGGCGCAAGAATTCGTTCAGCGCTTCTTCGCCGCAGTCGAACGTTTCCCGATCGTGTTTCTTGTGGATCGGCTCTTCGTGCCATGCCGCCACAGTCATCGCCGCTTTGGCAACGCCCGAGCGGCTACCCGCAGCCTTGCGTTAGGCACAGGCGGATTCTCCAGCAGGTCCAGAACCAGCAGACTGTCTCTGTCGGAGAGCCGCACATGATCGGCTTCCTCAATCACGGCTTTGGCGGCACGCAATGCGTGCCGAATGACGAAATCCGTCAGGTCGGTGTGCTTCAGCGCCACCGCCCGCAAGAGCACCGCTTTTTCCTCGGCCCGAATCCGCAAGGACAATCGGCTATTGTCTTCGACCGCTACTCTTGGCATGGCAGGATTCCTCCTCGTTGTACACATTCAAATAGTACAGCAAGAAACGACGGGAGTCCACCCGCAGGGGATTCCTTTGTTCACCGCAGAACGGAGAAGATCTTGACGCCCATCACGGTGATGGCAATTGCAGGAAACGCCAGGGCGAGCGCCAGCGTGCGCAGCTTCCCGGCAGGCAGGCTCAGCATGCGAGCCGCGATACCGCCGAAATAGCAAGTCAAGAGCGCTCCGGCCGGCAATACGACCTCAGGGCGCTGCGCAAACAGCGCCCCGATGTAACCAAACAGGACCCAGACGAAGTGGGCGTGAAGCGCCGGCAGCCAGCCGCGGCGGGGAGGCGTGAACTGCTCGATGGCGGCCCAATCAGCGAGCTTCGCACGAATCTCCTGGTATCCGTCGATCCCGGCGGGAATCCAGATCGATTTCCTTTCATCGCCGGCGCGGATGGCCAGCCCGCTGCCGGCTGTCTCGAGGACGTTCGTGATGACGCGCTCGATGCGGCGCGCCCCCGAGTCATTCTTTTGCTCGATGCCGTGCTCGTCCAGCGAGATTTCGAAGTTGCGCCAGTACCGCCGCATTTTGCGGATCCCGGAAACGGAAAGCAGGCCGAACGCCAGCGCGAGCAGAAGAAAGACGAAGGACATGGCGTGGAGCGCTGTCCCGCCGATGCGTCCCACCGCGAGGCCGAGCACCGCGGCTCCCGCAATGCTCCAGAGCGGCGTCAGATGCGATCTCCGGATCATCCGCCGGATGCCGTCATCGGTCATGCGATGGGAGGTCACACCTCGATGCTACTACTTGCCCACCACAAAAACCTTCCCGCCATTCTCGGTGTAGATCTTGCCGTCGTAGCCAATCGAGAGCGGGGTGTAGGCGGCGCCGAGCGCCCAGTCGAGAAAAATGCTGCCCTCTTGCTTTCCTCCCTGGCCGATCACGTACAAAAAGCCGTCCTCGGCATTGGCGTAGACGCGGCCGAGCGCGTCGACGGCCGGCGCGTTGATGCACCACTCGAATCCGCCGGCGGCAGCCGGCTCGCAGCGGACCGAGCCATCCGGCAGGCGGGAACATCTTTGCGTGTTTGTGTTTTGGAATCGCCACTCCGCCTTCAGATTCGCATCGAGCTGGGTGATGTAGTATGGCCCGGCCTCTCGCGCCGGGCAGATTTGCGGGTCCGAGCAGTAGGAGCCGACGTCGTAATTGTTCTCCTTGATGGCGACCGAATATGTGCCGTCGTGCTCCCAGATGGCCGGAGTCGTATCCCAGCCAAAATCATGAGCCGCCAGAAACTCGCCGGAAGCGCTGAACTTGAACAGATGCCCGCGCAGGAAGTTGTAGCGCGTGAGAGCTCCGTAAAGCACGCTGCCGTCGGGCGCCACCACGGGAGAGGAAGTTGACAGGTCGCTCACGATTCCGGCGGGCGCCTCATTGGTGGCCGGGTCGCGTCCATCGGCAGGCGTGCCGGCGCGGCACCCGTTCGGACCGCTGATAGGTAAGAGCACGCCACAACCGTCCTTGAGCCGGTCGCGCAGTGAGGCGGCCCACTTGAGGCTCAAGTCAGGATTCAGGGCAATCACATAGGAGTAGCGCCCGGCGAGCGGATTGTGCGCCCGGCTCACCGTGTAGACTGTGCCATCGGGAGCGATTGCCGGCGCCACGTTCACGCCGGGCCGCTGGCTCAGGCACGGCACACTGGGCGGAACGGCGCTGGGCGTGGGAGGCCAGGGCAGCGGTTCGGATGAGAAGGTCGCTCTGCACGACACGGGCGCGCTGGCGATCAGCGCCGTGTAATTGGTCATGGCGACAGCGCCGTCTCGCGATACTTTCACCAGCCACGCTGCCGGGATGTCCTTGCCCTGCCGCCCGTCGCGCGCCGGCCCGAAGCCCCAGGGATCGGATGGGTCAATTTGCAGGACGTTGTAAAAGAGATTGCCTCGCTCGTCCAGGGTCAGCGGTCCGGAGACGTACTTGTTCGCGTCCGTGGCGGGGCCGAACGGTTGGATGCGGCGAGCCACCGCGCCCGTTCGCCGGTTCAACTGGAAGACTTCGCCGCCCGCAGCGGGCAGGTAGGCAAAGCGCTCGCTGATCGCTCCATGAAACACGGGCTCCCAGCCGCCCAGAGCGCCCCCGGCGTCCGGCACGGGCTTCCAGTCGGAAAGGAACGACCAGCGCTCGCGCAGCCGGTTGGCATTCCAGCGGAGCCGCTTCATGCCCCACGTCTGGCGGTCCCAGGCGTCGGCCCCGCACGGGGATGGCTGCCGGGACCCCGGCGGAGAACAGGACAAGTAGGTTCCGTCTTTGAACGAGGCAAAGACATCGCGACCGTCGGAAAGCGGCGACTGGTAGTGAACCAGGAGCGATCCGCCCGCTTCGGCCACGGCCTGCGGCACGAACGGGTCCAGGACGAATTCGGCCAGCAGCCGTTCCGGGGCTTGCCCGGCCACGGCCACGGCGCCGGTGTGGCGGGAGTTCATGCCCCACTGCGTCCAGCTTTGAGCCAGGCAGGGGCAGCACCAGAGCAAGGCCGGCACGAATCGGCGCATCGCGTTCTCCGCCCAGCGTAGCGGGCCGGGCCGGAGGCGGTCAAATGACGCACGCAGTCACTTTCTTCTGTTTCAAACAAAAAAGGCTTGAATGTTTTATTCGCTTCTGCCACAATGCGGGAAACGCCGGCTTGCGCCGGCGCGGCTAAGGAAGGCCCGCCCCCGGGGGACGGGACCTCGTTTCCAGGATTGAGCAGGAGAGAAATTGTTGTGTTGAGAGAAAAAGGCACCGTGAAATGGTTCAACTCGGCCAAAGGATACGGGTTCATCCAGAGGCAGACCGGTGAGGATGTGTTCGTTCACCACTCCTCGATTCAGATGATTGGGTATCGCACGCTGAACAACGGAGCGGACGTCGAGTTCGAGGTCAAGGAAGGCCCCAAAGGCCTCCATGCCGAGAACGTTCTCCCCAACTGAGCCGCGACTGTAAAGTAAGGAAGCGGTTCTCAGTTCGTGATGTCGTGGGTGCGGCTCTCGCCGCGCAACGGGACGTAGATCTTCTCCCATTCCCGGTGTGCCGGATGGTTGTCGTATGCCTTGAAGGCCGCCTCGTCGGGTCGATTTCTCTCCCTGCCTGGGGTCTGCTACCGGGCGCACTGGGGCTTACCCGGACGGGTCTTTCACCTGCGAGATGAACGCGTCTTACAGGACGCACCATGCCACTAATCTACTGCGTCAAACAGAGCTTCTGTGAATTGCCGGTCGCGTCCGAGCTCGTACTTGCGGACATCGAAGCCGTGGCGACCGCCTTCAACGTAGACGTCGAGGACGAGAAAGCAGCATGGCTCCTCGGAAAGCATTTGGCAGCCGGTTCCCGAAACGAAGTGCAGCGGGCGGCCGGCTTGCGTACGCTTTCCAAAGGCGACATGCACATGGCCTGCGAGGACGACTTCTGCCCCCGCATCCAACAAGCGCTGCGCCACGCTCTCACGGTCGTTCAAGCGCAGCGGGACCCAGCGCGAAATCGACCTGGGAGGGTCCGTGAGAGGATGGTGAATCGCGACGATGCGAACGGTATCAGGCTTGCGATCCGCCTCCAGCCGCTCGCATAATGCGCCCAACTCAGGACCAGGTTAGAGAGTGGAGAGATCGTGGTCTACGGACTCGATTCGAATCGCGGCTCGCTGTTGGAACATCGGAAGGCGAACGGGGAGATCGACGATGGGCAGTTCAGCGGGAAACGGTCCGGGCCCGCAGTCCAGGAAGCTGATGTGCGGAATGAAGGAATGTGGCGCCCACGGAGAACTCCGCGGGTTGTCCTGAGGCTGTAAGGTCTCCCGAGTGGACCACCGCGACAGGAATACCTTGCTGCCGCCGAAACGCGAGAATCTTCCTGATCGCGCCGGACAACGCATGGGCGATGCGGCAGTCGTGCGGAAAATCGCCCTGAGCCAGCGGCACATGAGCGCGAACCCGGCGAAACCACGAGATCTCGTTCCAAATTGCCGGCCCGAAGTGGAGATCAGAAAGATGGAACAGCGTGAATACTGGTTTGGACGACAAACCCTCAGATTATACTGAAGTGGGAAAGAACCTCGGGCCGGAAAACTCGTGAACGCGGATGGGGTCCTCCACGGTGAGGCGGTATCGCGCCTCTTCCAGCACAACAGGTGTGAACGTGCCGATCCCTCGGAGAATGACGGCGGCAGCCTGATTCTCAACGAAGAGGTCCTTAATCGTGGACTTTAGTGCATCGAGCACGGCTGGACATTCGGTCTGCGCAACGCCACTACAGTAGTGAATCTCAGCGAGAACCGCAGCCATCGGAGCCAGTTCCGAGACAACGGCGTCGGTCGTTTCCACTGTCTGACTCCCGATACCTCGATCAATTAGACTCTGAACGTACAGGTTCGAGAGTCCTCCGACAACCGCGTCCATTTGTTCCGAAAGAAACTCCGTTGCAGGAAGGCGCACGCTTGCTGCCGCCCGCCGGCAAAACTCATCCGGGTCAGGTTCCGTTTGTTTTGCTTGGGAAGCCATGCTGGCCACAACCTTGTCAAGAATCTTATCGGCAGAGTGGCGGCGCCAACATTAGCAGGCAGCCCCCAACAGCGTGTCCCGCCCGAGCAGCCAACGCGGATCCAGCCGCCGCTTGACCGCTTTCATGGCCTCAATATGCTCCGGCGCGTACTGAATCGGCAGCAAGTACGCCTTGCGCTTGCTGAGACCGTGCTCGGCGCCGACCGTGCCGCCCGGTTCGGCGGCCTTCCGGGCGAACTCGATCATCAACTCCTCGCCAAAATCGAACGCCGCCTGCGTGCGAGACAGGACGTTCACATGCACATGCGCGTCGCCGATGTGGCCGAAAATCACGTAACGATCGGGCAGCGACTCCTCCACCCGCCGCCGATAGTACGCGAGCGTTCCGCACTCCCGCCTCCAGCAAGCTCAGGCCACCTTAATGCCGGATGCCGCTCCGTCCGTAAGCAGGTTGCGCCGGAGCTGAGTAGGATTCTTGTTGTTTCTGGCAGAATATTTTTCGTGACATGCGTTTCATGCAATGTTTACGGGCCTCAGGAGGGGGTTATAGACGGCCCGCAACTTCGCGAATCCAGCCGAACCGCGACGGTCACGGAGCGGTTGCCCGGTACCGCAAGACCCTGTTTGGTTCCGGCTACGCCGGGTAAGGAAGCGGTTCTCAGTTCGTGATGTCGTGCGTGCGGCTCTCGCCGCGCAACGGGACGTAGATCTTCTCCCATTCCCGGTGCGCCGGATGGTTGTCGTATGCCTTGAAGGCCGCCTCGTCGGCAAACTCCATTACGAACGCGTCCGTCAACTGCTGGCCGCCGGCGTCGCCCTGCACCTTGACGCTGCGCAGCCAGACATTCTTAATGCCCGGAATCGCGGAGGCCATCTTTTCCACGCCGTCGAGCACCTTCTTCTTGTCGGCGGCCGTGACGCCGTCCCGGTAATACAGCGTCACCACATGGATGATGGACTTTGGCTTGCCATACTGGTTTGCGCCCAGCAGCACGCCTGAGCCGACGATGGCCAGCACGGCTGTCCCAAGCACGATTCTGCGTGAAAACGAGTTCTTCATAATGTAGTCAGGCTCCCTTCTGTTTGAACAGCGGGGCGGGCCGGGCCAATCGCACTCCGGTCCACTCCTCGCTGATCAGGATGGAATTGGCCGGATTGCCCGGCGCGTACTTGATCGAGGCCGGACCCAGCAGCAGGGCCGGATCCGGCGGCAGCAGATCGAGGAACAGGCCGATGTCCTGCGTCACGTGATAACGCACGCCGGCCACCTCGTAGCTGTACTCGAGCATCGCCCCCTCGATATCGGTGATTTCCGCGTCGGCGACACGCCCGCGCGCGCTCAGATAGCGCCGCCGCGCACGCTCCTGCTCGGCGGGCGAACGCCGCTTGCCGATGAGAAGCCAGCCCGCCAGCGCCAGCAGGATCGCCCCCGCCGCTCCCAGCAACAGGATGGCTGTCTTCACAGTCACGTGCAGCTCACCGAACGGCGCCTGTTTCCTGGAATACTTTCGCCCAGTCCTTCAGGAACGCGTCCAGCCCCTTGTCGGTGAGCGGATGGTTGAAAAGCTGGTCCAGCACTTTGAACGGCATCGTGCCGATGTGCGCTCCAGCCAGCGCGGCGTCCACCACGTGCATCGGATGGCGCAGCGAGGCCGCCAGAACCTGCGTCGGATAGCCATAGTTCTTGTAGATGGTGAGGATCTGCCGGATCAGCTCCATGCCGTTGGTGGAAACGTCATCCAGCCGGCCCACAAACGGGCTCACGATATAGGCGCCCGCTTTGGCCGCCAGCAGCGCCTGGGAAGGCGAAAAGCACAGCGTCACATTGACGCGAATGCCCTCCCCCGACAGCGCCGCCGTCGCTTTGATTCCCTCGCGCGTCAGCGGCGCCTTCACCACGATATTCTTGTGAATCCGCGCCAGCTCGCGCCCCTCGCGAATCATCGCCGCCGATTCCGTCGCGACGACCTCCGCGCTGATGTCGCCGTCCACGATCCGGCAGATCTCGCGGACCTGTTCCTCGAGGGGCCGTCCTTCTTTGGCGATCAGCGACGGGTTTGTCGTAACGCCATCGACGATGCCCCAATCCGCCCCTTTTCGCAACTCGTCCAGATTCGCAGTGTCGAGAAATATTTTCATGTGCACTACCCTTGAATGACGCTGTTTTCCAGGGCCCCAATCCCCTCGATTTCCACGCGCACTGTGTTGCCTGGCTCCAGAGGCCCAACCCCGGGGGGAGTGCCGGTGGCGATCAGATCGCCCGGCTCCAGTGTCAGGAATTGTGCTACATACGCGATTATAACACCAGGGCTAAAGATCATATCGCCCATCGAGCCGTCCTGCTTTAGGGCGCCATCGACCCAGGTGCGAATCCGCAGCCTGTCGGATTTCACTTCGCTGCGCGGGACGATCCAGGGACCGGCGGGACAGAATGTATCGAATCCTTTGGCGCGGGCCCACTGACCGTCTTTCTTCTGTAAGTCGCGAGCGGTGACGTCGTTGACGATTGTGAAGCCGTAAATGTAATCCGCCGCCTCCTGCTCGCTCACGTTCCGCGCCTGCCGCCCGATCACCAGCCCCAACTCGCCTTCAAAATTCACTTCCCGCGAGAGTGGAGGATAGACAATCGAATCCCCGGACGCAATCAGCGAAGAGACCGGCTTATAAAAGATGAGCGGCTCAGCGGGCGCCGGATTTCCCAGCTCTTTGGCATGAGCGGCGTAGTTTCGGCCAACGCAAACGATCTTCGAAGGCCAGCAGGGCGGGAGCAGGCGCACGTTTGCCAGCCCGTATTCTTCGGTTTTCTCTCTACTCCAAAGAGAATCTGTCTCGTAGATGGTGTCCCCTTCCACGATGCCGTAGCGGACCAGCGGGGAGCCGTCCGGCACGGTCGGCCATGCGTTGCGGTTGGGACTGAATCGAACGTACTTGGTCATGAGATCTTCCTTGCCTATTGGGGCAATGCGATGCTGACCGGGTCGGATCTTGCGCTCTCATTGCCTTTCTGATCCACGGCCGTCACCGCATAACGATAGATTCTCCCCGGCTCCACTGTCTTGTCACTATACGCCGGGGACTCGCTGAGCGTCCCCACACGCTCGAAGGGACCATCGCCCGTCGAGCGATACACATGGTAGCCGCGGAAGTCTGCCTCTGTATTGCGCTCCCATGCCAGCTCAACCGTGCTCACCCCCTGGAGGACCGACAGGCCCTGTGGCACAGCCGGCGGGAACGTGTCTTGCGGCGTAATCTCGACGATCTCCGACAATTCGCTTTCGGCTTCCTTCTCGCCGCTTTTCAGCGCCGCCTGCACCTGGTAGCGATACAAAGCTCCGAATTGCGCGGTGGAATCCGTGTAAGCCGCCTGATCGGCCTGCCCCAGCAGCCTGAACTCGTCTTCCTTTTGCGCCAGGCGGTAGATGCGGTAGTTCACAGCTCGCGATTCACCTTGCCATCTCAACCGGACGCCGTCCGCCGCTGCGGCAGCCGTCATCTGCCCGGGACGCGCCAGCGGTTCAACAATCGCCAGCGCGGCCACGTTCGACCATTGCGACCACCGCCCTTTCCAATTGGCGACGCGAACGGCGGAGAAGACTTCGCGGCCGGAGTACTCGCGCACCGGCGCCTCGACGGTCAGCGTGCCGTTTGCGTTGGATTCCACGGCCGGGATGCGCCGCGCCGACGCCGCCCAGACGTTCACGTCAAACCCGCCCGCCGGAGGGGGCCCCACGCGCACTTCAATCTCCCCCCGCCGGTCCAACTTCAGACCCTCGGTGGTCAGCCCTGGCAGCGTGAACACGAGCACCAGCTTGTCGCCGCGCTGGACGGCATTCAGATCCTGAATCGGCTGCGGAATGTGCAGCGCCGGCGGCTGCGGATCGCCCACATAGCCGCACCCGGCCAGAACCAGCGCCGCCAGCGTGCCGGGAAATCGCATCAGAGAATGTAGCGGCTCAGGTCCTGATCCTTCACGATGTCCGCCAACTGCTGCCGCACATAGGCGGCGTCGATCTTGACCGTTTTCTTTCTCAGGTCGGGCCCCTGGAACGAGATCTCATCGAGAACTCTTTCCAGGATCGTATGAAGCCGGCGGGCGCCGATGTTCTCCATCTGCTGGTTGATCTCGGCGGCGTAGCGAGCGACTGCCTCGAGGCCGTCGTCGGTGAACGCCAGCTTGATGCCCTCGGTCTCCATCAGCGCAATGTACTGCTTGGTGAGCGCATTCTTGGGCTCCTTGAGAATGCGGATGAAATCCTGCTCGTTCAGCGATCTCAGCTCGACGCGGATCGGGAAGCGGCCTTGCAGCTCCGGGATCAGGTCACTCGGCTTGGAGACGTGGAAGGCGCCGGCGGCGACGAACAGGATGTGGTCGGTGCGCACGAAGCCGTAGCGCGTGTTCACCGTGGTGCCTTCGACGATCGGCAGGATGTCGCGCTGGACCCCTTCCCGGCTCACGTCCGGCCCATGCCCGCCTTCGCGGCCGGCGATCTTGTCCACCTCGTCCAGAAAAATGATGCCGTTGCGCTCGACACGCTCCAGCGCCACCCGCGTCACCTGATCCATGTCGATCAGTTTCTGCTCTTCTTCCTGGGTCAGGTAGTCGAGCGCCTCGTGCACGCGCATCTTGCGGCGCCGCGTGCGGGCGCCGAAGATGTTCGGCAGGACCTCCTTGAGGTTGATGTCCATCTCTTCGATGCCGGTGTTGGTGGTGACCTCGAAGGTCGGGCCGCGCTCCTTGACATCGAGTTCGACGATGCGGTCGTCCAGCTTGCCCGCGCGCAGCTTTTCACGCACTTTCTCGCGGGTGCGCTCGACCGATTCCGACGGCTCCGGCTGCGGCGGCATCAGCAGATCGAGCAGCCGCTCCTCGGCGTTTCGCTCAGCGCGGTCGGCCACTTCATCGAGCCTCTCGCCGCGCACCATGTCGATGGCGATCTCGACCAGATCGCGGATCATCGACTCGACGTCGCGCCCGACATATCCCACCTCGGTGAACTTGCTCGCCTCCACCTTCAGGAAAGGCGAATTGGCGAGTCTGGCGAGCCGGCGTGCGATCTCCGTCTTGCCCACCCCGGTGGGGCCGATCATGAGGATGTTCTTCGGCATCACCTCTTCGGCCATCTCCGGCTCGAGCCGCTGACGCCGGATGCGGTTCCGCAACGCGACGGCCACCGCCCGTTTGGCTTCCATTTGCCCAATGACGTACTTGTCCAGCTCGCGGACAATCTCGGCCGGCGTCAATTCGTCGAGCACCGGGGCTTCATCAAGCGACTGGCTGGGAAGATAGATAACCATCAGCCAAGCTCCTCGAACGTTACATTCTGGTTGGTGTAGATGCAGATGCCGGCAGCAATCTTCATCGCCTTCTCGGCGATCTGCCGCGCCGGCAGAGTGCTGTTTTCGTAAAGCGCCTGGGCGGCTGCTTTGGCGAACGGGCCGCCCGAGCCGATCGCCGCCAGCGGCTCATCCGGCTCGATGACATCGCCGTTGCCGCTGACGATGTAGGTGTTCTGCATATCCGCGACCAGCAGAAGCGCTTCCAGGTGCCGCAGGACTTTGTCCGTCCGCCAGTCTTTGGCGAGCTCGACCACGGCGCGCGACAGATTGCCGTTGTGCTGCTCAAGCTTGCTCTCAAAACGCGAAAACAGGGAAAACGCATCCGCCGTGGATCCGGCAAATCCCGCCAGGACCTTGTTGTTGTACAGACGCCGCAGCTTCCTGGCTGAGGACTTCAGCACCTCCTGGCCGTGCGTCACCTGTCCGTCGCCGGCCATGGTCACTTTGTTTTCACGGCGCACACAGAGGATGGTGGTGGAACGAATGCGGGAAGGCATGGAATCTATTTCTTATTGTAGCGACGAGTCTTTCGCCGCCGCCGGCGGCGCCAGGCATTAGAATAGGCTCCATGACAAGCCTGTTATCGCTTGCCCTGGCTGTGGCGCTCGCGCAGACACCGAGACTGCTGGAAGAACAACTCCATGGTCGTAATGCATGGGTGCTCGACAACGGCGTGATTCGTGTGGCTGCGTTGCGCGGCGGCGGACACATTGGCGAGGTCCGTTTGCTGAGCAAGGACCCCGGGAAGAGCGTCAATCCGATGCGCGTGCCGCACTATCCCACGATCGACCCGCAGCGCTATGTGCCGTCGCAACATGATGCCATCTACGGCTCGGGCAGTCACCGCTGGCTCTCGGCCGGATACATGGGTCACTTGCTGTGTTTCCCCTTCTACGGGCCGCCTTCGTCGGAAGACGAGATCAAGGCGGAGCTGGGCAATCACGGCGAAGCGCCGATCGTCGAGTGGCGCAAGATCAAAGTGGACGAGCGCGCCGAATCCGTCACCTTCTGGTACGCGGCGGATCTCAACAAAACGCACTACCGCGTGGAGCGGGCGATCACCATGGCGGCCGGCGCCCGGCACTTCAAGGTGGAAGAATGGGTCGAGAATCTGACCGCGTACGACCGCCCCTTTCAGTGGATGCAGCATGCCACTTTCGGGCCGCCTTTTGTCGAGCCCGGCAAGACGTTCCTGGACGCCTCGGCGGCAAAGGGATTGACGGCAGTGCGGCCGGGCGGCGGGTCGCTGGCCTCGAATTCCTATCTGCAATGGCCGAACGGGCTGAACCCGGAAGGAAAGGCCGTTGACCTGCGAGTGTTTCAACCCAAGCCGAATGCGGGAACCTACTATGTGATGCTCACGAATCCCGACCGGCGGCTGCAATTCTTCACGCTCTATCATGCGGACTACCGGGTGCTGATCGGCTACGTGTTTCCGGGGGAGCAGAATCCGTGGCTGGCGGACTGGCAGGAGAACAAGAGCAACACTACACCGCCATGGAACGGGAAGGCGGTGGCCCGGGGCCTCGAGTTCGGCAATTCTCCGTTTGCCGAGGGGTTGCGCAAGGCCGTGCAGCGCGGCTCGCTGTTTGATGTGCCGGCCTATGGCTGGATCGGTGCGCGGCAGAAGCTGAAGAACGAGTTCACCGTGTTTCTGGAGGAGATTCCGGCGGGCTATCGCGGGGTGCGCGACGTCCACCTGGTGAACGGATCGCCGCGGGTGTTTGCCCGCTAGCCCCTCAATACTGTTCACTTTGTGTCGGTGGGGTCAGGCTTTCAGCCTGCGGCGGGCCTTCAGGCCCGCCCCGATCGCAGGCTTCAGCCTGCCCGGCGCGGCACCCAGCGCCGGCTAGAAAGCCGGCGGCGGCCAAGAATGGCCGCCCCCCACGGATCACATCATGTTGTAGTCCGGCCAAGCCTTCCCGGCCCGCGCACGCCCCGATCCCTTGGACATGGCGATGGCGGATTGCTCCCGCGAATGCCGCTTTGTTCTATGCAGGCCCGGAAGAAGGTCGTCGCTACGCGTACGATGCTAACCGTCGAGCGGTGATCAGGCCATGAAAGCGAACCAGGGCTTTGAATTCGGCAAGTTTCGGGTGGACCTGGCCGAGCGCGCCTTGTACACCAACGGCCGGATGATTCCGCTGACGCCGAAGGTGTTTCAAACCCTGTTGGTTCTGGTGGAGCGGCGAGGTCACGTCGTGCAAAAGGAAGAGCTGAGGCACGCCGTCTGGCCGGACACCTTCGTCGAGGAGAACAATCTCAATCAGAACATCCGCTCGCTCAGGAAGGCGCTGGGGGAAACCGAGACCGAGCGCTACATCGAGACGGTGCCCCGCCGCGGCTACCGGTTGCTGGCGTCCGTGCGGGAACTGGAGAGTGAACCGACGCCCGCAGCAAAGCCGGCAAGGCATTGGAAGGTTGTGGCGTTGGCAGCAGGCGCCCTGTTGGGGACTCTGCCCTGGTGGCACGTGGGCAGCCGGCCCGAGATCAGGTCGGTGGCTGTCTTGCCCATTGTCAACCTGTCCGGCGATCCGCAGCAGGACTACATTGCCGAAGGCTTGACCGAAGCGCTGATCACCGAGCTGGCTCGGCTGTCCTGTTTACGGGTGATCTCGCGGACCTCCGTGATGCAGTACAAGGAGGCGAGGAAAAAGCTGCCGGAGATCGCCAGGGAACTCAGAGTGGACGCAGTGCTGGAAGGAGCGGTGGTGCGCACAGGCGACCGGCTGCGTATCAGCACACAGTTGATCCGCGCGGCAACCGACGAGCATCTGTGGGCGAACACGTTCGATCGCGATCTCACCGACGTTGCTCTGATCCAGGACGAAGTGGCGCAGACGGTGGCGCGGCAGATCCGTGTTTCGATCACGCCGGCAGATGAGGCCAATCGGTCCGTGATACACTGAAAAGGTATTCATTCCTGGAGGAAACCCCAGCATGGCGAAAGTATGCGTCGTCACCGGCAAGAAGCCGATTTCCGGCAACCGGGTGTCCCACGCCAACAATAGAACCAAGCGCCGGTTTGAGCCCAACCTGCACGAAAAACGCTTCTGGGTGCCGAGCGAAAACCGCTTTGTGAAGCTGAAGGTATCAAGCCGCGGCATCAGGACGATCAACAAGCTTGGGATCGAGAAGGTGATGGCCGATCTTCGCAAGAAGGGGGTGAATGTCTGATGGCCCGCATTCTGATCAAGCTCGTCTCGACGGCCGGCACCGGCCATTTCTACACCACGTCGAAGAACCCCAAGAAAAACACCGACAAGCTTCAGATGGTGAAGTACGATCCCGTCGTGCGCAAGCGGGTTCCGTACAAAGAATCGAAGATCTGAATCCATTCATCGGATCCTGACAGTTCGGGACAGAGCCCCCAGGAGGAATCCGGGGGCTTTGTTCTTTGTGCCGGACATCGATTGTCTATCGATTGTCCATTGCCCTTGACAACGACAAACCGCGGCGGTATAAGAAGTTTGGCTTTGGTTTGTTGGGAGGACGGATTCCCGTCCGACACGGGGGTGAACTCATTCCAACTCGTGCAATTATCGCCTGCGCACGCTATTTGCGTGCGGCCGGGCTCGAAGTGTTTTCCCAAAGGAGACAAACTTATGCATAAGCAGTGCAGAGCAGTACTTGTATCCGCTCTGGCGGTTGGATTACTAGCGCTGATGGCCGCGCCGGCGGCGGCACAGGTTCTTTATGGGTCGTTGGTCGGAACCGTGGAAGATCCAAGTGGTTCGGTGGTGCCGAACGCGACCGTTACCATCACCAACAAGCAGACGGGGGTCACCCGGGAGGCGGCGAGCGACGATCGCGGCCGCTTCTCGATCGGCAACCTGCTGCCGGGCCGCTACGATCTCAAGGTGACTTCCACCGGTTTCCGGCCCGAGGTGCACACCGACATTGAGGTGACGATCAACACCGTTACGCGCCGCGACATCAAGCTGGAAGTAGGGGGCACCGCGGAAACCGTCACCGTAGCCGCTTCAGCCCTCTCCCTGCAAACCGATAAGTCCGACGTACGGTCGGAAATCACGACGACAGCGCTGATCAATCTCCCGCTGCCGAATTACCGCAATTACCAGAGCCTGATCAATCTGGTTCCCGGCGCCACTCCGGCGGACTTCCAGAACGCGGTGGTGGATACGCCCGCCCGGGCGCTCACCACCAACATCAACGGCACGGCGCGCAATAACAACAACACGCTGACAGATGGCGCCGTCAACATCTTCATCTGGCTGCCGCACCACACTGTATACGTCGCTCCGGTGGAGAGCATTGAGAACGTGAACATCACCACCGGCTCTTTCGACGCTGAGCAGGGCATGGCCGGCGGGGCCGCGATCACGGTTTTCACGAAGTCCGGCACGAACCAGCTTCACGGAAGCGGCTTCTGGTTCCACAACAACCAGCACCTGAGCTCGGGGCCTTACTTTCGCACCTCGACGTTCGTGAAACCGCTCACCATTTTCAACCAGGGCGGCGGCACGATCGGCGGCCCCATCAAGAAGGACAAGCTGTTCTACTTTTTCAGCTTTGAAAAGACGTGGGAGCGGACCGGGAATTCGGGCAACTACTCGGTGGCGCCACCCGAGTTTCGCGAAGGTGACTTCAGCAAATGGCTCAACAACAATTACGCGCGAGTCTACGACCCCGCGACTTCCTCGACACCGGCCGAGCGCCAGATGTTCCCCAACAATATCGTGCCCAAGAGCCGGTTCAACCCGATCTTCGATTCCATCCAGAGACAATTGCCGCTGCCGAACCAGATCTCGCCGACCGACCCCAACAATCTGGGAGGCAACTACTTCGGCGCCGGCACCTTGAAGCTGGACCGCAACAATTACGACGTGAAGGTCAACTGGAATGCAACCGGGAAGCTGGTGATCTGGTCGAGTTACAGCCGCATGGATGCCCCGGTAAAAGGTCTGTATTTATTCGGTGATCTGGGCGGTCCTGCGCTGGGCACCCATGGCTTCGGCGATACCACGACGCAGCTTCCCAGGGCCGGCTTCACCTACAGCTTCAGTCCCACGCTCCTGATGGATGGCGTGTTCGGCTACTCGCGATTTGACCAGTTTGTCGATATACCGAACAGCGATAAGAACATCGGACTCGACGTTTGGAAGATTCCGGGCACCAACGGCGGCCGGCAGTACGCCAGCGACAAACGCTACGGCGGCCCTCCGCCCATCGCCGGGTTCGGATTCTCGAATGTGGGTGTCGACGCGACCTGGGCGCCGCTGACCCGCAACGATCGCAGCTACACCTACCAGACCAACTTCAGCAAGCTCATGGGTCCCCATGAATTGCGCTGGGGCTTCGAGCCGCGCCGCCACGAGATGAACCACTGGCAGCCGGAGACGGGCCAGCCGCGCGGGGCCATCAATTTCGGCAGCGGGGCGACCATCATCCCCGGCGTCACCGGCCGCGAGCCGAACAGCTTTGCCTCTGCGTTGCTTGGCCTGGTGAGCAACTACTCGAAGTCGATTCAGTTCCTGCTGATGCAGACGCGGGAGTGGCAGCTTTCCTGGTACGTTCGTGACCGCTGGCAAGTGAACCGCAACCTGACTCTGACGCTGGGCTTGCGATACGAGTATTACCCGCTCATCAACCGTGGCGACCGCGGCATCGAGCGGTGGAATCCTTACACCAACGTGGTCACTTTGGGCGGGATCGGAAATGTCCCTCGTGAGAACGGAATCACGGTCAGCAAGAAGCTGTTCGCGCCCCGCATCGGCTTTGCCTATCGCATGGGAGACAGTTGGGTGGTGCGAAGCGGCTACGGAATCACCTATGACCCGCTGCCTTTCTCGCGCCCGCTGCGCGGCCTGTACCCGGCAACGCTCACCGGAGGCTGGAGCGCCGGGGACGCTGCCGCCGCGTTTCGTGAATCCTCTTACGGATGGTTCAACACCCTCAACCAGGGCATTCCGGATGTTCCGATACCGGATACCGGCAGTGGAACGCTGCTGTTGCCGCTCAACGTCGACATGGGCCCGCGCAGCCCGTGGGGCGGCCAGATCAATCGCGGCTACATCCAGTCGTGGAACTTCATCGTCGAGCGAAGGCTGCCGCTGGACATCATCGCCAACGCCGGGTACGTCGCCACCCGGACGGTCCACCAGTTGCTCGATCGCAACATCAACACCGCCGGACCCGGATCCTCTCTCAATCTCACCGCCAACCTGCCGCTCGGCAAGCTCTATGGCCGCACCAATTCCGCCAACATGTGGGACGGCATCGGCGACGGCAGCTACCACGCCTTGCAGGCGAGTCTGAACAAGAACTTCGGCCACGGCTTGTTCCTGAAGGGCGCTTACACCTGGTCGAAGACGCTCAACATGGCGGATGACGACGGCTGGGCCGGCCTCGCCTTCTCGAATTGGGAGCCGGAGCTGCGCCGCAATTACGCTCCTGCGGGCTACGACCGGCGGCACATGTTCACCATGGCTTGGGCCTACGAGCTTCCGGTGGGCAGAGGCAAGCGTCTGGCCCTGACCGGCCTCGCCGACAAGGTTCTGGGCGGATGGCAGATCAGCGGCATCTTCAGTGCGTACACCGGAACTCCGTTTACGGTGAGCGGCAGCGGGACTGCCGTCCGCTGCGTCGGCTGCCCGTCAACAGCCGATCAGATCGCGCCAGTGAGGAGAATCGACCAGGAGCGCGGTCCTGGCAAGCCGTACTATGACCCCAACTCGTTCCGCGACCCGCTGTTCTACTTCAACGCCGCCAACCCGGTTTATCGCGAGGGCACGATGGGGAGGAACGTACTGTACGGGCCGGGCTTCTGGAGGCTGGATCCGATGGTTTCGAAGCAATTCGTGGTCACCGAGCGGGTCCGCGCCGAGTTCCGGGCCGAGGCGTTCAACCTGACCAATACGCCGCGCTGGAGTAATCCGAACTCCGGCTCCGCAAATATGCAACTGAATCCGGACGGCAGCATCCGGGCGCTAAACAATTTCATGACGATCACCGGCGCCGGCGGATTGCGCACCGTGCGGTTCGGCATGCGGGTGCAGTTCTAAGTTTAGGCGGTGGGGTGGCCAATCCTGGCCGCAAGCCGGCCTTCGGGCCGGCTGGACCAAGCTTGCCGAAGGGTCTTCGGGTCGTGAATCTGTTCTTCGACACCTCGCTTGCACCAGCACTTGTGGGGTGGGCTTTCAGCCCGCAAGCCCGCTTTCAGCGGGCTTAGCCGCCTGACAGGCGGCTGCGGCCAAGAATGGCCGCCCCACCAAACTAGAACAATACCTTCAGCCCCAACTGCACTCTCCGCGCATTCTGCGCCGATTGCAGCCGCCCGAACGTCGGCGAGCCCCAGAAGATGTCGGGCAGATCGAAATTGGTCCGGTTGAAGAGATTGAATGCCTCGGCGCGGAATTGCACCGTCGCCCGTTCGCTGATCGCCGTGTCCTTGAGCAGGGATAGATTCACCGCCGCCAGGCCGGGGCCGTCCACAATGTTCCGGCCGGCATTCCCGAACCTGCCGCGCGGGGGCAGCAGGAAGGCACTGGTGTTGAACCACCGCTCGGGGCTGCGATCGGAGAGCTTCGGGTTGCCGCTCACATGGGGGCGGTCGTTGTATCCGAAGCCCAGATTCGAGCGGCCGGTGTTGCTGTTGTCCAGCTCTGGCAACAGTGCCACCGTAAACGGGCGTCCGGTTTGGAAGCTCAGAATCCCGTGTGTCTGCCAGCCGCCCAGCAGCTTCCCCTTCCCAAGGGGCAGATCGTAGGAATAGCCAATGGAAAGGCGCTGCCGGATGTCGAAGTTCGACCGCCCGCGCTCGGCCCGGACATTGTCGCTATCCTGCGGAAAGTTCGGATCGCCCGCGCTGGGGAAGAAGTTCGAGGCGTCGTCAATCGACTTGCCAAGGGTGTACGAGGAGAGCATCGAGAGGCCATGGGAATACCGCTGCTGGAAGCGGATCTGGAGGCTGTGATAATCCGAGTTGCTGCGAGACTCCAGTTGCGTGATATCGTCAAACCGCACCAGCGGCCGGGGATTGATTTCCGCTGAACTGGGCCGCGGCTGGTTGATGTCCCGGGCCGAAAACAGGAGTGTTCCCTTCGAGCCGGCATAGGCCACTTCGAGGACCCGCGAACGGCCGAGCTGCTGCTGCACATTGAAGTTCCAGTGCTGGATGTACGGCGTCCGCAGATCCCGCTGGAAGGCGAATGCGGAAATCGGCAACGGCACCGGGAAGTTCTGCGGGAAAGGATTATGAATGAACAAAGGCGCGCCCGGCAGCGGGAAGTACAGCCGCAAGTCGAAATACGGCGCATTGAAGTAGAGGCCTTCACTGGGGGCAAGGGCCGATTGATCATAGTAGAATCCATAGCCGGCCCGCAGCACGGTCGCTCGATTCCGCGGCGACCAGGCAATGCCCAGCCGCGGCGCGAAATTGTTGAGGTCCGCCGAGTAGCCGCTGCGCGGCACGCCGTTTGCCCCCACCGGAACCAGGGACCTGGAAGCCGAATCAAACAGGTTGGCGCGGTCCGCGACATCCACGGGCGGCGAGCTGAACTCGTAACGCAGCCCCAACGTCAGCGTCAGATCGGACCGCACGCGCCAGGCATCATTGGCAAAGAAGTTGTAGGACTCACCGCGCAGGTGCTGCGGATTGTCCAGCCGCGCGCCGCCCGTCAGAGTCGGAAGCCCCAGCAGCAGATCGGCCAGCGGATTCCTGCTGATGTATCCCAGGAATTGGAGGAAGCCGCGCGAGATCACATCGCGATAGGCGTTCTGCTGGAGTACGCGAACGTCGGCGCCGAACTTCGCCAGATGCCGCCCTTGCGACCACGTCCCCTGATCCACCACCTGATAGGTGTTGGTGACGCCCTGCTGCGGGTTGTTGAACTCGTGGCCGAGGGGAGAGTAGCCGGTCACCGTCATGAAGCTGAGACCGGCGTCGCGAGCGTTCGGGGACAGGTCCGGAATGCCGACTGCCTTGTTCACGTTGACGCCGGTGATCTGGGGAAACGCGCCGGAAGCCACACGGTTGAATGCCAGACGCGCCTCGTTGAGAAACATTGGCCGGATGGCCCTCGTCTCGCTGAGCATCACATTCTGGGCGCGCCGCGGCACGTCGTTGCCGTAGTCCGGCACGGCGGCAAAGGAAGGGCCCGCGAAAGGCTCGAACAGATCGCGGTCGATGAAGCTGTAGCGGAAGGACAGTTCCGAGCTGCGGAAGGAGTGATCGACGCGGGCATCGAACTGATCGGCGCGGTCCCGCTGCGCGGGTGACGATACATAATTCTGCACCGGGTCCGCGCGATTGGGCAGTGGATAGAGACTGGCGACGGCAACGCCGCTCGGATGCAGAAAGGTCTGCGGGATCACGTTGCCCGGGAAGGGCTGTCCGGTAATCGGATTGATTGGCGGCGCCGGGCTGCGGGAAAAGTCGCCCCGTCGCTCGGCTGCCGCCGGCACACGGGTAAGGCGCGTAAAGCCTTCTTTGACGCGGCGCCCCTCATAGTCGAGAAAGAAGAAAGTCTTGTTTCGCGCGATCGGCCCGCCCAGAGAGAAGCCAAACTGATTGCGCTGGTAGCCCGGCTTGGGCTCGCCCGAGGGCGAAAAGAAATTGCGGGCGTCCAGGGCCGCGTTGCGGAAAAACTCGTACCCGGTCCCATGCACGCCGTTGGTGCCGGACTTCATCACCACATTCACCTGCGC
>JACQDF010000274.1 GCA_016201205.1 Acidobacteriota bacterium | reverse complement strand
AGACGCTCGAAACCAAGAAGCTCAAGGCGGCGCGGGCGGCCGAGGCTTCGAGCAAGGGCATCATCCAGGAAAGCAAGTAGCCTCTTTCTGAGTGTGGGGCGGCCAATCTTGGCTGCCGGCGGCCTTCCGCTCCCTTACGGTCGCGGCACGGAAGCCCTTGCTGAGCCGCGCGCGTCAGCAAGCGGTCTTACGTAAGCTCAGAACAGGATCTTCAATCCGAACTGAATGATCCGCCCCGGACCGGCGCCCGTGATCACGCCGAATGTCGGTGTGCCCAACACCCTGCCGGGAACCCCGAAGTTGGGATGATTGAAGGTATTGAAGAACTCCGCCCGAAACTGCGCCGCCACTTGCTCGGTGATGGCGGTGTTTTTGAACACTGAAAAATCCCAGTTGTGCAAGCCCGGCGCGTACAGCGTATTGCGGCCGAGGTCTCCGAGCCGGAACAGCGGCGGCACCACAAAAGCAGCCCGGTTGAACCAGTAGGTCCCCGCGTTCACACCACGCTGCTGGGCAGACGCGCTGCGGTCGATCCCCGCATAAGGATCGCCGACCAGGTTGGGCCTCTGGTTATTGCTGCTACCAGAGCCTACGCCGATATCAGCGTTGTCGCCCGTGGTGTTGACAGTGAACGCCGGGCCGCTCTGTACAGCGGTGATCCCGTTGAGCTGCCAGCCGCCGATTCGCTTCCCCCTGCCGAACGGCAACTGGTAGCTGTAACTGAAAACCAGGCGGTGCTTCAGGTGGAACGCCGACGGCCCTTTCTCGGAACCAAAGTCGCACCGGCACTGCGGATTTTGTGGTGTGTTGTCGAAATTCGAGGAGCTATGCGTGTCATCGATGGTCCGCGAGAACGTGTACGAGGCCAGCACACCAAGACCGCCCGAAAACCGCCTCTCCACTTTCCCCAGCAGCCCATGGTAAGTCGAAGACGCCGCGTTCTCAGTCCCCAGGATGGACTGAAGGCTGAAGTTGGGGAAACGCACACGCTGCCGCCGCGGGGCCGGATTGCGCGGATCCTGCACCAGGATTCGCTCGCCCTGCTGGAAATTGCTGCGCCGCAGCAGGTGCGTGCCTTTCGATCCCAGGTATCCCACCTCCACGAGCAGGTTGGGCGCCACTTCGCGCTCGACGTTGAGGTTCCATTGCTGGACGTAAGGGGTCCGCATCGAGCTGGGGTCTACTGAAAACACTGTTTCACCGCCGGCGGCGCCCAGATAGCCGGCCGGCCCCACCCGCAGCGGTCCGAACAACTCGTCCAGGCGGATGGTCGGCACGAATGGATCGGCAGTCTGGTTCTGCCGGAAGGTGAACGGAGGATTGGTGCGCAGGAACTGTACTTCATTGCCCTCCTGGACGTCGTAAAAAACTCCATACCCGCCCCGCAGCACGGTCTTGGCCAGGGGCCGCCACGCGAATCCCACCCGCGGCGCCCAGTTGTTCGTATCGGGCGGAATAATGGTCCTGCTGATCGGCGGCCCGCCGGAATCCACCACCCCGCGTCCCGGAATGAAAGCTTTTGAGCCGCTCGCGATGAGCAGCCGCCCGGCGGCGTCGGCGAAGTCCAGCGTGGTGTATTGGCTCAGCTTTTCGCGCCACGGCGAGATATACTCATACCGAATCCCCAGGTTCAACGTCAGGCGGCGCGAGATTTTCCAGTCTTCCTGAAAATACAGGCCGTACAGCTCGCTGTAGTTGTGCCCTACGCGGTCCCCGCCGGCTATGTCGGCCGTTTGCGGAAAACCTAGCAGCAGGTCGGCAATCGAGCTTCCTGTGTTGCTCACGCCCGGCTGATTGGTGAACTGCGGCAGAAAACCGACCGAACCGCGATCGTTGCCGCCAAAGATCATGGTGAGCCGCTGGCGCCGGACGTCCAGGCCGACCTTCACTGTATGCGCCCCGCGAAGCAGCGTGACATTGTCCACCAGTTGCTGGGTGTAGGTAATGTAGTGCAGGGGATCGCTGGATCCCAGGCCGGCGAAGCCGCCTGCGAAGCTGAAGCCGGGCAGCCCGAAGCCCAGCACCGGATCCGTGGTGGTGTTGCTGAAACCGAAGAAGTCGCGGGCCGGATTCCTGCCTTGGGCGCCCGAGTAGACCGGCGGCTCGAGGTTATAGGCTCGATTGACCGCCACCCGAACCTCATTGAGCAGGTCGGGCCGCACCGTGCGGGTCCAGTTCAGGGCTGCATTCTGCCCGCGGACGTCGTCGAATGTGCCCGTGTCGGGGATCACGCCGGGGCGCGTTCGGAATGTCTCGAGGATGGAATAGCGCGCAAAAACGTTGTCCTTGGACGAAAAGCGATGGTCGATGCGCAGATTGCCCTGGTTGTTGTCATGGACTACCAAAGGGGTGTTCACATAGTTGCGGCCCACCAGGCCCGCGAAGTTGGGCTTTTGGAACAGGCTGGCTACCTTGACCGCGCGCGGGGAAAAGCGCGTCGAAGGGATTCGATTCTCGGGGAAAGGCTGCCGCGTTCGCGCCGCCGGGTCGAAGGTCAACGAATCGTAAATGCGCGGATTGCCGGGGGCTGCAAAATCGCCGGCAAGCTGTTCGGGGGTCGGGACCAGCGCATACCCGATCTGCCGGACCCGTATGCGCTGCCCTTCGTAATTGGCGAAAAAGAATGTCCGGTCTTTGCCGGAATACAATTTCGGAACCGTCAGCGGTCCGCCCACGGCCGCGCCGAACTGGTTCTGCTTGAGCTGCGCAGGCCGGTTGAGATCGAAGAAACTGCGGGAAGCCAGCTTGTCGTGGCGCAGGAACTCAAACAGCGAGCCATGCCACTGGTTGGTTCCAGACTTCAGCGCCGCGATCACCTGCGTGGCGCCCCGCCCGAACTCCGCCGTGTACGCGTTCTCGAGCAACTTGAATTCCTGGATGGCGTCGATAGAAGGCGTCACCGTCGGGACCTGAAACGAGACATCGTTGATGTCCACGCCGTCCAGCAGAAAGGCGATCGAGGTATCACGCGCACCGGCTACGTTCACACTGCGGTTGACGCCCTTGCGGCCCAGGGTCGCCCCGGCCCGCGAAGGAATCGCGCCGGGGGCCAGCCGTGCCAGTTGCAGAAAGTCCCGGCCGTTGAGCGGCAGCTCGATGATCTGCTTGTTGGTCAGCACCTGGCCGACTTCCGAGGTGTCGGTCTTGAGAAGAATGGCTTCGGCCGCTACCTGTATCCGCTCGGAGACCTCGCCCACCGGCAGCATCAGATCCACCCGCGCCGTCTGATTCACCTGTAGCTCGATATTGGTGACTACCTGGGTCTTGAACGCCGGCATTTCCGACTGCACGCTGTAGCGGCCCGGAAGCAGGGCGGGGAACGTGTAGTCGCCGCGCTCGTCCGACCTGGTGATACGAACCTCGTTCGTGCCCAGGTTCGTGAGCGTCACCTGAACGCCCGGGATCACCGCGCCGGTCGAATCGGTGACGATGCCCTGAATTGTCCCACGTACAAACTGTCCCGCCAGGATGACGGAGAATCCCAGAATCAGAATCGAAGCCTTCCTCATGCTTAGCCCCCAACGGGATGGTATCACAGAGGACCGGCGGTGGAGGAACTCATTTGTTGTCAACCCGATAGACGCTGCCAGGCACGTCCGCGGCCTCGCACCCCTTCGCGTGGTATTTTGAATAGAGATTCACGATGTCGAATCCACGCATAGCCGCCGAGGAGCAATCGGCTCCCGCACCTGTCCCAGCCGTCGCCCCCGACGCCAATCCAGTTGAAACGACCGAATGGCTCGAGGCACTGGACCAGGTGGTCGAGGAGGCCGGCGCCGGCCGCGCCCGCTTTCTCGTCGAGCGGCTCTCCGAGCGCGCCGCAAGTCACGGTGTGCAGCTTTCCCAACGCCTCAACACGGCCTATGTCAACACCATCCCCGCGGAAGAGGAAGAGCCCTACCCTGGCGACCGCATTCTCGAGCGCCGCATCAAGAGCATCATCCGCTGGAACGCCATGGCGATGGTCGTGCGCGCCAATAAGTACGATGCCGGCATCGGCGGCCACATTTCGACGTACTCCTCGCTGGCCACCCTGCTCGAAGTCGGATTCAATCATTTCTTCCGCGCCCGGATTGCCGATCAGCCCGGCGATCTGGTCTACTTCCAGGGCCATGCATCTCCGGGCGTCTACGCGCGCGCCTATCTGGAGGGCCGCCTCAGCGAAAAGCACCTCGAGAATTTCCGTCATGAATTGCGCGAGCACCCTGGGCTTTCTTCCTATCCGCACCCGTGGCTGATGCCCGATTTCTGGCAGTTCCCCACGGTCTCGATGGGCCTCGGTCCCATCAACTCGATTTACAACGCGCGGTTCATGCGCTACCTGGAGAACCGCGGAGTCCTTTTGCCTTCCGACCGCAAGATCTGGGCCTTTGTCGGCGACGGCGAAAGCGATGAGCCGGAAACCCTCGGCTCGATCACACTGGCTGCGAGGGAAAAGCTCGACAACCTCATCTGGGTCGTCAACTGCAACCTGCAACGGCTCGACGGACCGGTGCGCGGCAATGGCAGCATCATCCAGGAGCTGGAAGCCGCCTTCCGCGGGGCCGGCTGGAACGTGATCAAGCTGCTGTGGGGCTCGGAATGGGACCGCCTGTTCGCCCGCGATCACACGGGCCTGCTCGTCAAACGGATGGGCGAATGCGTCGATGGCGAATATCAGAATTTCAAGGCTCATGGCGGCGCTTATGCCCGCGAGCACTTTTTCGGCAAGTACGCCGAGCTCGGCGAGCTGGTCGCGGACATGAGCGACGAAGAGATCTTCAAGCTCAAGCGCGGCGGCCACGACCCGGTGAAGGTCTACAACGCCTACCTGCGCGCCGTGCGCCACCAAGGCCAGCCCACCGTCATCCTCGCGAAAACCGTGAAAGGCTACGGCCTTGGCGAAGCCGGCGAAGGCCGCAACATCACCCATCAGCAGAAGAAGCTCAACGAGCAGGAGATGGAGTACTTCCGCGCCCGCTTCGATATCCCCATCGACGACAAGCACGTGCACACCGTCAGCTTCTACCGCCCGCCGGAGGATAGCCTCGAAACCAGTTACCTCAAAGAGCGGCGCGAAGCCCTGGGCGGGTATTTGCCGGCGCGCCGGCCCAAACCGATCCATATCAAAGCGCCACCGCTGACGGCATTCAGGGATTCCATCGCAGGTTCGCAAGGACGCGAAGTTTCCACCACCATGGCGTTCGTCGGCGTGCTGCGCAGCCTGCTCAAGGACTCGCAGATCGGCGAGTATGTCGTGCCAATCATCCCCGACGAAGCGCGCACGTTCGGCATGGAATCGCTGTTCCGCCAGTACGGCATTTACGCCAGCCAGGGCCAGCTCTACACGCCGGTCGACAGCGACAACTTCCTCTATTACAAGGAGGCCAAGGAGGGCCAGATTCTGGAGGAGGGCATCACGGAAGCCGGCTCGATGGCCAGCTTCACCGCCGCCGGCACGGCCTATGCCAGCTATGGCATTCCGATGATTCCCTTTTACACCTACTACTCGATGTTCGGCTTCCAGCGGGTCGGCGACCTGATGTGGGCGTTTGCCGATTCGCGCGGCAAGGGCTTTCTGATGGGCGGCACCGCCGGGCGGACCACGCTCGCCGGCGAGGGCCTTCAGCACCAGGACGGCCACAGTCACCTGCTGATGAGCGCCATCCCCACCTGCGCCACTTATGACCCGGCCTACGCCTACGAGATCGCGGTCATCGTGCAGGACGGCATCCGCCGTATGTACGAGAATGACGAAGCCCGCTTCTACTACATCACCATCGGCAACGAGAATTATCCCCAGCCGCCGATGCCGGAGGGTGTTGCCGAAGGCATTGTCGGCGGCATTTACCGCATCCAGGCCGCGTCAAACGCCGAGCCTGTCGCGCACCTGTTCGGCAGCGGATCGATCCTCAATGAAGCGCTGAAGGCGCAGAAGATTCTCGCCGAGACCTACCACGTCTCGACCGATGTTTGGAGCGTCACCAGCTACAACGAATTGCGCCGCGATGCGCTTGAATGCGAACGCTGGAACCGGCTGCATCCGGCCGAAGCGCCCAGGACGCCCTATCTATTGAAGGCGCTCGAAGGCGCGGCCGGGCCGATTGTCGCGGCCATCGATTACATGAAGATCGTGGCCGATCAACTGGCGCCCTGGCTCGGCAGCCGGCTTGTCTCGCTGGGCGCCGACGGCTTTGGCCGCAGCGAGGACCGGGCGCACTTGCGGAGGTTCTTCGAAGTCGACGCCAGCTCGATTGCGGCGGCGGCGCTGTCACGACTGGCCCGCGATGGCAGGTTCGACGCCGCCAAAGCGCAGCGGGCGATGAAGGATCTGGGCATCGACACCGAATCGGCGGATCCTGTGCGGCGCTAGGGTCTCGCCCCTTATAATAGGAACCAAGATGGATTTGGAAAAAGCCATGGATTTCGTACTCCAGGCGCAAGCCCGGCATGAACAGGAGATGCTCGAGATAAGGGAGCAAATCCGCAAGGTAGACACCCACTTAGGCCGGGCGGCTGAGAACATTGAATCCTTGGCGGGACTTGTCCTCAAGCTGGCCGAGCGGCAGGACCGCCTGGATCGAACCATGGAGACTCTGGCTGAGGCCCAAATCGCCAGCCAGCAACGGTCCAAGGAAACCGACGAGCGCATCGACCGTCTTGTCGTCGCCATCGGAGAGATGGCACGCCGCCAGAACTAAGCCTGTCACACCCCGCGCCGGTTGCCCCAGATCTCGACGTGCAGGCGCGGCGAATAACGGAATCCGTGCCGCTTGCAGGCTTCCACGATCCACTCGCTGCGAGCCCGCAGCACTTGGGGCGTCGTGCCTTCCGGCATGAGAAGCACTTTCGATCGCTCGGCGGCTGTCTCCCGGACGATGCATTGCACCTCCTCGAGATCTCCAGGCTCGGCGACCACGAATTTGAGCTGGTAATCGCACAGAGCCATCAGCCGGCAGAGCAGGTCGGGCTGGTTTCGCAGCCGCTCGTGCTGTGCAGCAAACGCTCCTTCCGGCGTTGAGTTTCCCAGCTTCGGTGAGATGCTCATCAGATCGCAGACTACTGGCTTGAACACCGTGCCCGCGGTTTCAATCGTGATGTGCTGCGACAGCTCCCGCAGTCCGGCGGCCAGCGTCTCGATTTCGGGTTGGATCATCGGCTCGCCGCCCGTCACCACGACATAGCCGGTCGAGTGCCGGCTCACATACTCCAGCAGCTCGGGAATGCTTCGCTCCTCGCCCTCGGGCTCCCAGGAAGTATAGGGCGTATCGCACCAGGCACATCGCAGATTGCATCCGCTGGTGCGCAGGAAGACGCTGGGCACTCCGGCCAGCACACCTTCCCCCTGGATCGAATAGAAGACCTCCGCGATCCTCATGGAAGCGCCAGCCGCGGCGCGTAGCGGTAGTGGAAAAAACGGCTGGCCTCGATGACCCACGGCGTCTGCTCGCGGAGCGCTTTCTGCGTGCCGCCAGCAGGAATCAGCATCACCCGCTCGCGCTCCGCTTCGGTTTCTCGCACGATGTGGACCACCTCCTCCATCTCGTCCCGCGTTCGCAGTTCGAACTTGAGCTGGTAGGAATGCCGCCGGATCAGCTCGCCAATCGCGTCCAGCTCGTAGGCCGGCCGGCGGGCAGCCTTCTTTTTCGGCGCCGGCGCCGTCTTCAGCAGCGGCGTGATGCTCATCAGGTCGCAGTCGAGCTTCTTGAACACCACACCGGAGGTCTCGACCGTGATGTGATGGTCGATTGCCCGGAGCTTTTCGACAAACTCCTCGATGTCAGGCTCCTCGAGGGGCTCCTGACCAGTGATGACGACGTGGCCACACCACTGGCGGCGGATGGTGGCGAAGATCGTGCCGAGCGGGGCCTCGGGATGATCCGGAGTCCAGGACGCCTCCGGCGTGGCGCACCACGTACAGCGCGGCTCACCTGGCGTACGCACGAAGATCGAAGGGACACCGGCCAGCATCCCCTCGGCCTGAATCGAATAGAAGATTTCCGCCAATCTCATTTGTATTCGAGCGGGTCCTGGAAACCCGCTTCGGAAAATCCTTTCCGCCGCAGCAGGCAGGAATCACAGGCGCCGCACGGGCGGCCCGTCTCATCCGGATCATAGCAACTCGACGTGAGCCGGAAATCGAGCCCCAGCTCGCTGCCGAGCTTCACAATCTCCGCTTTTGAGAGCCGGATGAGCGGCGTGTGAATGCGAATTCGCAAGAGCCCTTCGACGCCTGCTTTGGTCGCCATGTTTGCCATCCGCTCGAACGCCTCGATGTATTCCGGGCGGCAGTCAGGATAGCCGGAGTAGTCGATCGCATTCACGCCAAGAAAGATGTCCGCTGCCTGGAGGACTTCGGCCCAGGCCAGCGCCAGCGAAAGGAACACGGTGTTGCGCGCGGGCACATACGTCACCGGAATTCCCTGCCCCATCTCTTCCGGGCTGCGGTGCTTGGGGACGGCGATCCGGTCTGTCAGCGCCGAGCCGCCGAATCCGCCCAGATCCACGCCCACGATGCGATGCTCGGCGACGCTCAGCGCCTGGGCGACGCGGGCGGCCGCCTCGAGCTCGATTCGATGGCGCTGCCCGTAATCAATGGACAGCGCGTAACAGGAGAACCCTTGGCGACGCGCATAGGCCAGACACACCGATGAGTCCAGGCCGCCACTCAGAAGGCACACCGCTTTCATTTGGGCAACCGCAGCGCGAGCAGGAAGCCGAGGACGGGAAAGACGACGTAGCTCAACAGCACGGCGTGCAGCGAGTAGGTGTCGGCCAGCGCACCGGCCAGCGGAATGAAGATGAGTCCCGCCATGCCCCACGCAAATCCCATCATCAGCGCCGACACGGTGCCGGACTGGCCCGGCGCCAGCTCTTGCGCCATCACGATGTTCACCGGATTGGTGGCCAGCAGAATCAGCCCCGCCAGGCCCAGCGCGACAAACGCCAGCGCTCCGCTGGTGAGGAAGAACAGCAGGAAGAACGGCACCGAGCCGATCATGCTCGCCAGAATCACCTTGCGGCCGCCAACCCGATCCGCCAGATGCCCGCCCAGGAAGCCTCCCAGCGCCCCCATGGTCGAATACAGAGACAATGCAAAGCTTGCCATCGCCAGGCTATGGCCGCGCTCCCGGCTCAGGTACAGCGGCAGGAATTGCGTCAACGAGATCTGGATCACCGAGCGCAGGAAGACCAGCATGTATAGAACCGAGAGCGGTCTCCAGATGCGCTTGAGCGCCGCCAGATTCATGGTGCGGCGAACCGCCTCGGCCACCGGTGTTTCCGGAAGCACCGCAAGCAGCCCCAGGGTCACAAGAATGCCTGGAATCGCCGCCCACCAGCCGCGCTCGAGGCCGATCTTGCCGAGCAGAATCGAGAAGAAGGCGGGACCAACCGCGAAGCCGAGCTGGCCGGCGCTGATGAAGAACGCCATCGCCTTGCCGCGCGAGCCGGTCAAATCGGCTGCCGCGCGGACGGAAGCTTGCGGATGGAAGCTCGCTACGCCGGAGGCGCCCAGAAATACCAGCAGCAACAGCCAGCCAAAATCGGGCGCCAAGCCCAAGGCGCTGATGAAGATACCCGCCATCGCCGGAGCGAGCACGGAGAACATCCGGCTATGGATGCGATCCGAGAGATAGCCATAGGCCGGCTGCATCACGGATCCGGCAAACACCATCATTCCGCCCAGGATGCCCGCCTGGGTGAGCGTAATGCCCCTCTGGCTGGCAAGCAAGGGCTGGAAGACGCCCAAGGCGCTCGAGTACAGGTCCACGGCAAAATGTCCGGCGGAATACCACAGCAGCGTTGTCAACCCGGAAGGAACACGTCTCGTCTGCGCAGGTAGGGATATCGTGTTCGTATCCGAAGTCATGGGGGAAAACTCCATTATACTTCTGAGGAACTTCGCGCAAAACGGACCGCGCCCGCGGGAACCCGCGGGAGGGACACTCCGGTGTTCCTCAGCGGCTTGGCGCCGCGGGGCCCGGCCTTTGCGCTTGCCCAGCAACCCTCGGCTCGAAAAGGGGTTAAATAGAGATAAGGACTTGGCGTCAATGCACAACAGATTCCTGTGGATGCTTTTGGGAGCAGCCGCGCTTCAGGCGCAGCCCAACCTTGCTCCGGTGATCAATCCGAGAGGCGTAGTGAACGCCATGACTTTGCAGCCCGCGCCGTCGTCGGTCTCGGCGGGCTCTCTGATCTGGATCAACGGACTGAACCTGGGGCCGGCGGCCGGCGCGACCGCCACCGGGACAACGCTTCCGACGGAACTAGGCGGTGTCGAGGTGCTGATCAACAACAACCGCAACGCGCCGTTGCTGTCGGTGGATCCGGCGAGGATTGTGGCGCAAGTGCCATGGGAAATCCCCGGCGGCCTGGCGAATGTCACCGTGCGTCGCGGTGGAGTGACCAGCCGGCCGGCGCGCATCAATGTGGTGACGCCGCTGCCCGGAGTCCGCACGCGGGACAACAAGGGCTATGGGGAGCTGCTGGGCTCGATTTCGGGCCGCAGGATCACCTTCCAGGCATCAGGGCTTGGGATCACGGAGCCGCGGCTGAACACGGGAGAAGCGGCGCCCGGTGATCCACCAGTGCGCCCTCGGCAGCCCGTCGATGTGCACGTTGGCGGAGCGCGTGTCGAGGCTGACGTGCGTGCATCCGACAAGCGCGTGGGCGAATTCGACATCACCATCGAGCTGCCCGATTCGGCGCAGCCGGGTGATCTGGTCACGGTAGACGCGCAAAACCGGCTGGCGAATCTCGCAACATGGCGGCTGGCGAGCGCTCCGGAAGTGATCTTCGTGCCGATGCCGCAGGGAGCGCCGGAATTGCGCGCGCTGTCGGGCTCCGATCTCCGCGGCGGGTTCTTCCTGGCCAGTGGAGCGCGGCGCGACGACGGCTGCTGGCCGAGCGTGCTGTTTGATCTGCGAGCGAAGAAAGCGACCAACGTCGGCGAGTGCCTCACGGCGGCGAACCGCAACGCTCCGTCGCCGGCAGTGCCCACACCGAACGGTGCGCCGCTGGCGGCGCTGGTGGGTCCGCCGCAGGGTGAGCTGCCGCAGGGCGTAAGCAACAAGGTGGTCGTATACAGCCCGGCAAAGGCTGAAGCGCTGTCGGTCGAGTTGCCGGCCGCGGCCATCGGTCTGGTGGGTGCGGATTCGAGCAACTTCGCCGCGGTTCTCGGCGGAACGCCTCCGCAAGTGGCGATGATCGATACGACGAGCGGTGAAGTGCGTGTGCAGACAGGCGGTCCTGGCGGCGGTGGCGGTGGTGCGGGCGGCGCACCTGGCGTCGCGATCAATCCGGCCACCTTGCGCATCGATCTGGGAGGCGGCATCGACCAGATTCTTGCGCCGCCGGTCAATCTGGGACAAGGCCAGATTGCCGTGATCGTGGGCGACGATGAGAACAATCCAAAAAAAGCGAAGGTGGCGATCCTGAACAACCAGGGCGAGGTGACCGGCTCGCGTGACTTTCCGGAAAGCTGGGTGCCGCTGGTGACGCCGCTTCCGCCGCAAGGTCCAGGCGTTCCCGGAGGCGGTCCAGGCGGCCTGCCGGGGGGTGTTGCCGGGCCAGCCATCCGCAACCGGGTTTCCTTCTACTTCGATGCGCAGACACGAACCTTTTACGTGCTGAGCCGAAAAGCCGACGATTCGGCTCACGGGCTGACGGCATTCGGCGCCAACGATGTGAAGCCCATCCCGACGCCGGACAAGTGGTTCATCGCCGGCTGCGCGCCGAACGCACAAGTGCTGTCGATCGAGACGACGCGGCGGATCGCTCTGCTTGGCTCAACCACGGCGGAGAGAGATTTCAAGCAGGCGTGCCCGGCGAATGCGTTCCTTGTTCTTGACCTGGCTGCACAGCAGTTCACGGCGGTCGAACTACCAGGACAAGGCCAGGTCAATGTGTCGGCCCGCGCGGACGACATGAACGATTTTCTGCTGGCGGCCAACACCGCCGGGGACACCGTATTCGCGCTGGATGGGGTCACGCTCACCACCTACCGCTTTGATCTGCCGCAGGGCGTGGTGGGGTTCAACAACCTGGTCACGGCGCCGAACATCGAGCTGGCCATCGCCACCGGCCGCTCGAGGCAAGCCGGCGACGCGGGCTTCCTGATTTTCGATATCGAGCGCGTTGAGACGCGGCAATTGCTGCTGCCGGACGGCTTCGCCACTGCGCAGTTGATCGGCCTGCTGCCGGCGACGCGCAAGCTGGTGGCGCGTGGGACCAGGACTGGCAACACCGGCACCCAGTATCTGATCTACGATCTGCTGACAGGCGAAGTGTTCCTGCCGGACAATCCGCCGGGTGTCGCGTTTGTGGGCAATGTGCCGGCCCAGCAAGCGCCACCGGGACCGGGGGGACAAGGAGGCGGCCAGCCGCAACCAGCGCCGGTGATGCAGCGTGTGAATCAGAAGGCGAATACGATTGAAGCGATCACGTTTGGCGCCGACCGCACACAGAATGGAGCGCTGCTGATCCGGGTGCCGTAAAGAGAGATCAGCAATCCGGCGCGGCGGCGCGGGGCGTGGCCTTTTGCGGTTCAACCGATTCCTGCTATACTGTTGAACCCATAGATTTTCAGCAGATTATGGCGGCATATCGATTGGGCGATGACCTCGACGACTATTGCACCAAGTGCAAGCGCGTCACGAATCACTCGATCGTGTCGCTGGTCCACGACCAGCCCGCCAAGATGCGTTGCCGCGCCTGCTACAACGACCACGACTACCGCCGTTGCGAGATTCCGCCCTCGAAGAAGGAGCTTAAGAAGCAGGCGCTTTTCAACGAAGTGCTGGCAACTGTAAAGCCGGCGGAAGGCGAAGAAACAGCCGCGGAGCCGGAGCCGAAGGAAAAGAAGCCGCGCAAAGGGCGGGCTTCGAACGATGGATAATCCGAATGGTGTGAGCTGATGGGCTACTTCTTGCGCCGCAACGCGCGCCGCGCCGCGCTGGCCACGTTCGCGGCCGTGAGCCCGTACTTTTCCAGAAGGCCCTCGGGCGTGCCCGATTCGGCGTAATTGGTGAGGCCGACGAACTCCATCACGCACGGATGGCGCTCGGCCGCCGCTTGCGCCACACGCACACCCAAGCCGCCATCCACCAGATGCTCTTCGCTCACCACAATGGCGCCCGTTTCGGCTGCGGCTTTGCCGATAGCATCGGTGTCGAGCGGCTTCAGGGTCGGCATATCGAGCACGCGCGCCGAAATGCCCTCCTCTTCGAGCAGCTCGGCTGCCCGAATCGATTCGGCCACCATCAGTCCATGTGCGATCAGCGTGATGTCGCTGCCTTCCACCAGCTCGAATGCCTTGCCAATCACGAACTCTTGACCAGGCAAGTAGATGATGGGCACTTTGACACGGCCCGCGCGCAGGAAAACCGGCCCCACATGCGCGGCCGCCAGACGCACAAACGCCGCCATCGAAACTTCATCGGCCGGGCTGATTACCGTGAAGCCCGGCAACGCGCACGCCAGGCTCAAATCTTCGATACTCATCTGGGACGGGCCATCTTCGCCGATCGAAATGCCACTGTGCGTGCCGACCACTTTTACGTTCGTGCCGGGAAAAGCAACCGTTACACGCAACTGCTCGAATCCTTTGTTCAGCACGAAGGCCGAGAAGCTGGCTACAAATGGAATCTTGCCGCTTGACGCCAGGCCGCCGCCGATGGCCACCATGTTGGCTTCGGCAATCCCACAGGAAAAAAACCGTTCCGGGAATTCCTTGGCGAAGAAATGCACCATCGTGGATTTGGAAAGATCGGCGTCGCAAACGACGACATCCTTGTTCTCGCGGCCAAGCTCGACCAGCGCCCGGCCAAATGCTTCGCGAGTGGCCATCCCGATCCTGAGTTCGTATTTCGTTTTCGCCGCCATCTTACGCCAGCTCCTTTAATGCCACTTCCATTTCCTCGCGGCTGGGCGCCGTGCCATGGAACTTAGGGTTGTTCTCCATGAAAGAAACGCCTTTTCCTTTGATCGTGTGCGCAACCAGCACCGTCGGCCTGCCTTTGGTGGCGGCCGCTTCCGCGAACGCAGCGCGCAAAGCGGGGATGTCGTGCCCATTCAACTCGATGGTGTGCCAGCCAAAAGCGCGCCATTTGTCGGCCAGAGGCTCCAGGTCCATGATGTCCTTCACCCAGCCGTCGAGCTGGATTTTGTTGTAGTCGACAATCGCTACCAGGTTATGGAGCTTGTGATAGGAACCGAACATGGCTGCTTCCCAGATCTGCCCTTCCTGGCTCTCGCCATCGCCGAGCATGACGTAGACACGCGTGGGACTGCCATTCAGACGCGCCGCCAGCGCCATCCCGATGCCGATCGACAGACCTTGTCCCAGCGAACCGGTGGATGCCTCCAGAGCGGAAAAAAAGCGTTTATCAGGGTGCCCCTGGTAGATCGAACCCTGCTTGCGCAGCGTCTTCAGTTGATCCACCGGCGCGTAGCCGCATTCGGCCATCACTGCATACAGCACCGGGCACGCATGCCCTTTGCCCAGGACAAAACGATCGCGATCCGGCCACTGCGGGTTCTTCGGATCATGCCGCATCACTTCGCGGTACAACACTGCCAGCGTCTCGACTGCCGAAAGCGATCCGCCCGGATGCCCGGACTTGGCTTGGGTGATCATCGTCACGATGTGCCGCCGAATCTTTCTGCAAAAATCCTGGATTTCCGCTAAGTCTGTGGTTTGCTGCATGAGGGGATATAGCTCCAGCCTAACATTTCAGATCGGACGAGAGCGTTGCGGATTGAGGAACCAGGAACACGAATTACGGATTGATACGGTTGCTATACGTTGGCGGCCATCTTGACGCTACTGACTTCTGCTAGCTTTTGAAGAACACGCGCAAAACGGACCGCGCCCCGCGGCAGGAACACTCCGGTGTTCCTCAACGGCTTGGCGCCGCGGGGGCGCGGCCTTTGCGCTCTTGGGAGAACAGCCACACCGGAAACTCAGGCTCACGATACGCGCGATCCCACGAGTTGTGGCCCACGCCTTCGTACTCGCTGTAGCGCACGTTGCCACCGGCGGCTTTGATCGCCTCGACCATTTTGCGGGATTCGCTGACCGGCACCACCGGATCGGCATCCCCGTGGAACACCCAGACTGGCGTAGTCCCTACCTTCTTCGCCGTTTCCGCATACGGATCCTCGGAGGCGCCGGCGTTTTGCGGCTGGAGAGCGGCCACGCGGGCCGGCAGCCGGATGCCGCCGCAGACGGGCGCGTATGCAGCGAACTTGCCCGGATACTTCGCCGCAATGGCCCACGTGCCAAAGCCTCCCATGGAAAGGCCCGTCAGGTACAGGCGCGTCGTGTCCCCGTTAAACTCTTTGGCGGATCGGTCGAGCGCGGCCATGGCCTGCTCCATCATCTCAGGAAGCGACCACCATGACTCCTTGCGGCACTGCGGCAGGACGACGATGGCAGGAAAGCGGTCCGAGAAACGGCGAATCGCCCCGCCCATGCCGACTTCGGTCTGGATGATGCCGTCGTCGCCGCGCTCGCCGGCGCCGTGCAGGAACAGAATCACCGGCCATTTCTTTTCCGCCGTCCAGTCCATCGGCACGTAAACCTGGTAGCGGTACGTTGTGTCGCCCAGCTTCACGGTCCGGTTGAGAAACCCGGTTTCCGCGGAGCAAATCAGCGCTAAGGACAGCAAAGGGAGGATGACTCGCGTAAAGTTGCAGACCAGGCCATTCACATGCATTTGATTCATATGGTTCTCTGGAATTGTGATTATACTTCGCCTGCGGAGCGGGCCGTGCTGGCCCATCCGGACCGCTAGCTAAGTAGTCCTATTCGGAAATACGGTGACGTATTCTATAGCTCGAATCGGTGACGTAATCTGATACGCTGGTATCAGAGCTTCATCACCGTTTATGCCGCGAAAAAGCCCATTCGACATGAATCTTTCCAGCGAAGAACGGCAGACGCTGGAATCCATGGCTCGGAGATATACGTCACCGTATTGCGATGTGATTCGCGCCAAGATCATTCTCCTCGCTGATGAAGGATTGTCCAATGACGTCATCGCCTCCCGCCTGGATACGCCTCGCCAGATCGTCAGCAAGTGGCGGAAGCGATTCTCTCTCGCCCGTATGCCTGGCCTTGAGGCACAGCCTCGCGGCGGGCGTAAAGCCCGCTTTTCCCCCCAGTCTCGTCGTCCAGGTTAAGGCGCTTGCTTGTGAACTCCCTCACCGCCTCGGGCTTCCTTTGTCCCGCCTTTCCATTGAGGAGATCCGGCAACACGTGATTGCGCAGGGCCTCGTCGCAGAGATCAGTGGAGCTACGCTGTGGCGCTGGCTCAGTAGCGATGCCCTTCGTCCTTGGCAACATCGAAGCTGGATCTTTCCTCGTGATCCCAATTTTGCCGCCAAAGCCGGCCCCGTCCTCGATCTGTACCATCGCGTTTGGGAAGGTGCTCCATTGGGAGTTGACGACTTCGTCATCTCGGCCGATGAAAAAACAAGCATTCAGGCCCGTCGCCGGAAACAACCGACTTTGCCTCCCGCTCCGAACCGCCCCACGAGGGTTGAACACGAGTACTTTCGCGGGGGTGCCTGGGCCTACTTGGCTGCTTGGGATGTCCATCGCGCCAAGGTCTTCGGTCGTTGCGAGTACAAAACCGGCATCGCGCCGGTCGATCGCCTCGTTAGCGAAGTCATGAGCCAGGAGCCCTACAAGTCCGCACGCCGTGTCTTCTGGATCATGGACAACTGCTCCGCTCATCGGGGCCAGAAAGCTGCCGACCGCTTCCGCGTCCAGTGGCCCAATGTCATCCACACTCCGACCCACGCCAGTTGGCTCAATCAAGTTGAGATCTACTTCTCGATCGTTCAACGAAAGGTCCTCACCCCGAATGATTTCTCTTCCTTGGCCGATCTCGAACAGCGCCTCCGCTATGAGCGGACGGCGTCTCCTTTCAAATGGACCTTCACACGTAGCGATCTACACGTTCTCCTGGCCAAGATCAATGCCAAACGCTTGGCTCCGGCAGCCTGACCGAAAATACGTCACCGTAATTCTGAATCAGACGACTAAGCTAGCGGGAGATATGCCCTTTCTCCAGGACCTCCCCCGTTTCCGCATTCAGTTTGACACGGGCCCGGGCGCCTTTTTCGTGCACATTGGTGAAAATCTCCCACGTGCCCGCCTGGCCTGAGCAGGCCTCCCGATAGTGTGCTTCCGCCGGCTCCTCCCAAGGCCAACCCTCAACCTCGACGGCGCGTCTGGCACGAACCAGAGCCTCCTCACGCGTCATTGGCATACCATCTCCTCGGGCTTTGGCATCATGCAGGCCGGGGCTTGCTGAGGAATGTTCAGCACGTACACGGTGAACAACGCTCCGCCAACGGAGATGGCGGCGATCGCTTCTCCCTCCACTGCCATTTGCGCCACCGTCACATAGCTCTCGGCGACCGGAAACGTGATCCCGGTCTGGAAACTTTCCATGGAGAATCCTTTGGCGCGCAGTTGTGCGTAAGTTTCCGCCAATGCTTCCTCAATATACTTCAGAATCGCGGATTTATTGTACGCGCTCATCGAGAGACGGGCGCGCAGCTCCCTCAGGCAAGATGGGGGCAACCATCGCCTACGGCAACATCAAGATCTCGACGGCGATGTTCGACCTGAAGCAAGCGTAACGCGCTGAATTCTGATGGGTCCAACAGGGGGCTTGCCGACATTGGGCAAACCGGGCCTTGCCTGTGTGACCTTGCCGAGGTTGTTAACGGTCACTCCCGCAATCGAAACGGCCCGTGCAAAGTGCCGTGCTGCTTTGTCCAAGTCCTGATCAGTGGCGGCGTTGAGCGATTTGTCGCCGAACTTGTATAGGCGCCCGGCAAGGTCAACGACAGAGAACCCGATCGCCACGAAGCCGACCAGGAGGAGAATCGCGTCGACGATCTCCCCGATTCCGAAAAAGTGCGACCCTGCCCAGACCACCAGGGTCCCAACCATGATCGCGATTGAAGCCGGCGTCAGCATGCTCTTGATGACGGCCGCCGCGTCGCCAGGCATCAGCGGAAGCGATCGTTCGAGCGCCACCAGCACCTTCTCAAGGTCACTCTTCCGCAGCAATCGCTTCCGGCTCGCGCACCAGCCCTGATCGATTATTGCCGGCCGGAATCGTCATGTACATGAAGCCGACCATCATTTCCTCCCAGGTCTGATCGCCCCAAGGGATGGCCTTGTTCGGATCGGGGTTGAACTTGTTGTTCGCGGAATTGTCGAAATAGGCGGTGCACTCAATGCGGGTTCCTTGTGGAAGCCGGAGTGGCTTTTCGAGCGCATAAACAAGCTGCCAGTTGAAGTCGTATTTCGGGATCCGCAGCAGAACCTGCGATTCCCCGGTGGGGTAGACGGCGCGGTATTCGAAGGACTTGCCACGCATATGCATGTGCGGTGTGAATGCCATCAGGGAAGAAGATTGCCTCACGGTGACGCTGGAATCCACGCGGTGACTGGCCGCTCCCGCCGGGATCAGAAACTTCCGGTTGTGCGGCGCCACCGTTACCACGCGTTCCGTCGGCGGCTTCTTCGCAAAGATCAAGCCGAACTTCGTCCGGTCCACGGCCGCTTTGCCGTTGGTCGTATAGTGGATCTGAATCACGAGATCGGAGCCGGCCTTTACCAGGAAGGCCTGACCAGGCGGCAGAATGGTCGGCGGATTGCCCGGCGCCCAGCCGGTGACAATCTCACTCGGCAGCACCTGCGAGCCGGTGAACGCCACCGGTTCGCCGAACTTCGCTTCTCTCAGGTAGTTTGAGCCCGGCTCGCGGATGTACACCAGCACGTGATGGACGACGTCGCGTTTGTCGACACGAACTTCGGCGCGCTCCACCCACATATCCTCGGTGAATCCTGTCGGCACGACAAAGTGCTGATATTCGACGGTTCCCGAGGCCGGCACCTGAAACTCCCGCGGCAGCTCAAAGACCTTGTCGGGTACACCGATATTCCAGCCGTTGAGGAACGGAACCGGTTTCGGCGCGTCCTTCGGGTTCCCTTCGGGGGCGCCGGCGTCGGCCCAGGCCGCCAGCGTATCGATCCCCTTCTGCGACAGGGATGGGTCGTTCACAAACTTGCCGTGGCGCGGATCCGCGAACCACGGCGGCATTTTCCTGGTGAGCACCGCCTGGCGCATGGCCTTCGCCCACGGCCGGGCGTCCTTGTAAGTGAGAAACGACATCGGGCCAATCTCGCCCGGCCGGTGACAGCCCTGGCAGCGCGCCTGCAAGACGGGCAAAACGTCTTTATGGAACGTGACCGGGTTGTCTGCGGCAACCGCGATCCAGGCCGCGACAAGGCTTAAAAAGAGAAGATGCTTAGGCACGAAAGCCCCTCCTATGGTTCCTCCCAGTATACGCAAACAGGAGCCGGGTGGGACTCAAGCGCGTCCGGTTTTGATACCCTGGTCGATCTATGATGCGCCTGAGTTGCCTGACCCTCAGCTTTCAGAACCAGTTCCGTTCGGGAAAGATGGATATTTTCAGCTTCCTGACCACCTGCCGCGCGCTAAACCTGGACGGCGCTGACATCCACATGCAGAGCCTCAAATCGACGGAGCGAGTGCATTTGAAAGAGCTGCGGCGCCGCGCGCTGGATCTCGGCCTGTCGATCTCGTGCATGTGCGTCACCACCGAATTCGGCCGGTCCGCCGAAGCAGTGCCGAAAGAGATCGAAAAGGCGCGCCAGGCGATCGAGATCGGCCTGTTTCTGGGGGCGCCGCTGCTGCGCACATTCGTTGGATCGGCGCCCTCGGCTGACAAGACCGAAGAAGCCCACCAGCGCGGTGTCGCCGCCTTGCGCAAATGCGCTGAGATCGGCGCGGACCTCGGGATGCCCGTCGCGCTCCAGAATCACAGCGGGCTTACCTCAACCGGAGATGACATGCTGCGCTTCCACCGCGATGTCAACCATCCGAACTTCACGCTGCTGCTCGATACAGGCCACTTCGCCGGCCGCGAAGGTCCCAACGGGCCCAAGATCGCCGGGCTCGGCTACGAAGACTATTACAAGAGCATCCAGCAGGTGGCGCCGCTGGCGCAGTTTGTCCGCGCCAAGCTGTACCAGCTTGATGAGAAGGGAGTCGAGAGGCACATCGATTACCGGCGTGTGTTCAACATCCTGCGCAGCGTCCACTACAACGGATTTGTCAGCCTGGTGTACGAGGGCAAGGAGGAGGAAACGGCCGCCATTCCACGCGGAGCTCGGTTCCTGCGGTCACATTTGCTGGAGGCGTGAGCGGCGCCCCCCGTACGGCGCCGGGCATGGGCAGTCGGGCCAGTTTCTTGAACGTGCTGCCAGGGAATTCTTCTTGGCCTGTACCGTGTTCGGGACGGCGGCAACAACGACATTCTGAATTGGGCGCCGGACTTTCCAGGCGAGGCAGCAACTCAAGCGCTGAGGCCCCGGATGCGGTGATAGAAGTGGATCACCTCTTTCTCTGTCATGCCAGACACGCAGTCCGCCACCGTGCGTACGCGTTGCTCATTGTTTGCGACTTGGGCGATGCTCTCCTGGTACCCAGCAGGGAATAGATGAAAGTCGTGTGTCTTCGCGGCGTCGAGCAATCGCTTGAAGGCGGTTCTAACAGCCGTTCGCTGACCCTCTTGTGGTACAGCCAAGTCCGGATTTCGAATGACGTATTCCCAAATGAACTGCTTCAACACCTCAACCTCGCGTTGCGCGTTGGGATCGATCTCCACCAGTCGGGCCGCACCTGCTGCGGGTCTTCGGATTCGAATCGAGCCCACGTAGTGACGAATTAACCCGGTAGAAAAATCAAACAGCCGCGCCCGGTCACTTCTCGAGTCGGTGCATCGCTCGTCGGGATCGAACGGGAACTGGTCAATGATCGACAGGAGGGCGTCTTCGTATATTGTGCGAGTCTTTGCCCACTTCG